>JAFNAG010000154.1 GCA_017860135.1 Acidobacteriota bacterium | reverse complement strand
TGCAGAATATCGATTCCGGTTTGCCCTCCCGCAATTGTCAGCCCCTGGATCAAGACTTTACGCAACCCGGTGATCTGAAGGTTGGCAAGAGCAGATGTATTAGAGCCGTCGATGACGGGGGTCTGGCCCTGGGCTGCCCGGATGGTGATGCCGTGCAGCGGCAATCCTTGGGCGTTGGTGCTGATCGAGATGCCCCAGTCCGTGCCGCTCGAGGGGAGAGGCACGGCATACGTCTGGCTGTCGGCAAATTCGATGATATTGCCCGGCTGGGCGGCCGCCAGCGCATCCTTGAGATTGCTGTAAATGTCGGAACCCGTCAGGCTCTGGCTCACCTTCAGGATACGTGAAGCATCGAGCACGTAGATCCCGGCCCAGTATGGGATCGAATAGGTGGTGGAAGTACGCTCGCTGCGAACGTTGATGAATCCCTGAAATCCTCCGGAGAGAGGGGCTGCTGCGATGATCGAAACATCGACGCTCGTACTCCCACCCGGCGACACCGAACCGGTAGTGGAAGTACTCAGGTTGATCATGGGACCCGGTTGCAGGGGCTGGTCCGAGACCAGAGGCTGGACGACGAGCGTGTACTGGTCGGATCCGCCGGAGATATTGTTGATGACGAGAGTCTGCGTGAGCGAGATGCTTTTGGAATACTCCTGCACGCCGAAGTTCAGATTGGACGGGGAAAAGACGGCGCTGGCAGCCGAGGCGCGTCCCATGTCGAGCAGGCCGTTTCCTGCCTGCACAATGGTCGCGGGATTGGCTCCATCCGTCGTGATCGGCACCGCAGTGTTGGCGAGAACAGATTTGATGCCTGCCGGCGTGAGTGCAGGAAACAACTGCTTGATGGCGGCCGCAGCGCCGCTCACCATGGGAGTCGAAAAGCTCGTGCCCTGGCTGGTGGTGAAATGCGATGCGTCGTACATGCTCACCGAAGAGGGATAGAGATTCTGGGTCGCAGAGTACACGCTCCAGCCCACGGCCACTATGTCGGGCTTCATGCCGAAATCGGCGGCTGGGCCGCGGGCGCTCTCACTCACGAGGACAGGAGTGACGGGTGTTGCAACCTGGTCGTTCGTGCTGGTGTCGATGCGGACCGAGGCACCCGGGTTGGCCGCCGCATAATCTTTGAGCGCCAGACCGTCCGCGTGGAACACCATCACTGCGGGAGTGACGGTATCGCTCAGGCCACCCATCGAAAACGGGGCATCTCCCGGGATGTTGTTGTAGACGACAACCGCAGGGGCCCCTGCCGCGGCGGCGTTCGTCACTTTCACGGCGAAGGTGCAAGTGCCGCGCGCGATGAGGGCGACTTTCCCATTCAGGCTGCCTGCCGGCAGCTCCGAGCATGCCAAACCCGTTCCATCCAGGCCCGCCACATCGAGGAATGGAGTCGACGGTATTGCCGTCGATATTTCAGGACCTGTTCCATTCACATAGGGGATATTCTGCAGCCCGGCAGGCACTGCCCCGGGGCCCGTGACGTGCAGCTGTGCCGCGAAGATCCTCGAGTTCCACACGGCACCGACGGCGATCGCATCCTGAGCCGAACCGGGGGTGCTGATGGTGTGGGTGTCGGGGCCGGAGTTGCCGGCTGCAAGCGCCACGACAAGGCCGGCACTCACCGCGCCGTTAATGGCGATCACCTCCGGGTCCTCCGAAGGCGGGATGAAATCCAGCGATCCGAGACTCAAATTCAGGACATCCATGCCGTCGTTGACGGCGTCGTTGATGGCGGCCACGACCGCCGCAGTGGTGGTGAAATCGTTGATTCCCGGCGTGCCGAACACCTTGTAGTTCCCCAGAAAAGCGCCTGGCGCCATGCCCGAGATCTGTGCAAGTGGAGCATTGACCAACTTCCCGGCGGCACAGCCGGCAACAAAACTGCCGTGGCCATCTTCGTCGACCGCAGTGCGGTCACGCTGGAAATTCGAAAGCAAATGCATGTAGTTGCGGGCGACGATCACTTTATGATTCGTATACGCCGCATCGTTCGGGCCGCTCTTGGGAAAGCCGGCAGGCAAAGGAGTTGAATTGTCCACGAACATCGGGTTGGTGATATCGATCCCGGTATCGATGATACCGATTTTCACTCCCTGGCCGGCATTGGCGCGGCCTCCCGGAGCCACGCTCCACAACGCGGGCGCGTTCTGCAGAGGCCCCGCTGCGTTCAGATTCTTGCGCAGCGGCCGCGAGAAGTAGACCTTCTTCACTCCCGGCAGTCGTCGGATCTCCGCATAACGCGCGACGGGCACACGCGCAATGATCCCATTCAGTACCAGATCGGTGGAGGCTTGGATCTGCACCCCGTTCAGGGAACGCAGCCGGTCCGACATCAAACCCTGAGCGCGGCCTATCTGCGCCCGATGGGAAGCCGCCTGGGCGCTGTCCAGCCGGAGCCGTCCCTGGCCTGCGGCCGCAATCGCACGCGCAGCCGCGGGCGCGGCCATAGCCTGCGCAACTGCGGGATCCGTCAATTCAATGATCAGCTGCAAATCACCGGTCCCGGGAATCACCATGCGGGACAGGTAATTGGGAGTTACGGGCCCTCTTTCGCCGCGACGCGTCTGCAACCCATCCTGCGCCGGCCCCATACTATAGAAGATAAGTGCAACAGCTGCCGTCAGCATCAGGCGATATGAAACGCCAATTCCAGATCTCCGCATCCTTCCGCCTCCCAGTGCATGTATCCAAGACGCAAGCAGCATGCATTTGTTTCATTCCTTCGAGGAGAATAATTGCAGTCCATCCCCGATCCACAGCCCCTTTTCCCCCGTTTCCCGACTGCGCTCCGCATTCCCAGATTCCGCACTCCGCGCTCCGCATTCCCGGATTCCGCATTCCGAATTCCGAATTCCGAATTGAGAAACCTCCCCCTGCGTCATATCATTGAGCTTTTGCGAGGGAGATGCCGGGCGCGGTGCACCAGACCTGTCAGATACTGTTTCCGGCAGTATGTGGATTTCGAAGGCGGAGTGTGGAGTTTTCGAATGATGCGGGGCACGATGAGGAGAAAGCAGGAGTATGAAATTACTGGAAGGGATTCAGGTGCTGGACCTGACGAACGTGTTGTCCGGACCGTTCGCGACCTTGCATCTTGCGTTGCTGGGGGCAGAGGTGATCAAGGTGGAACCGCCCGGTTCGGGAGACCTGGCGCGGGTGCTGGGAAACGTGCCGAAGCTGAACGCGGCACGCATGGGAACCAGTTTTCTGGCTCAGAATTCCAACAAGAAGTCTCTTACTCTGAACCTGAAGCACCCCGAGGCCCGTCTGATTTTCAAGCAGCTGGCGCAGGGCGCGGATGTTGTGGTCGAGAATTTCCGCCCCGGGGTCATGAAGCGCCTCGGCCTGGACTACGAGGTACTTCGCGGGATCAATCCCAGGCTCGTCTACTGCGCTATTTCAGGTTTCGGTCAATCGGGCCCGGACGCACTGAAGCCGGCTTACGACCAGATCATCCAGGGATTGAGCGGGATCATGGCGATCAACGGCGACGAGAGACTGAATCCTCTGCGCTGCGGGTTCCCGGTATGCGACACAGTCGGCGGCCTGAACGCGGCCTTTGCGATTCTCGCCGCCCTATACCACCGCGAGCGAACCGGAGAGGGCCAGAGCATTGATGTGGCACTGCTCGATTCGATCATGCCGCTCATGGGATGGGTCGCCGCCAATTTGCTCATCGGACACCAGCAGCCCGTGCTGATGGGGAACGACAATTTCACTGCGGCGCCATCCGGGACTTTTGCCACCCGCAACGGCCATATCAACATCGCCGCCAACAAGCAGGAGCAGTGGGAAGCCCTGGCGGATGTTGTGGAGCTGCCGGAACTGAAGACTGATCCGCGTTTCCGGGAACGGGACATGCGGAAGAAGAACCGGAAGGACCTCACTCCTCTGCTCGAAGCGAAGCTGAAGGAAAACGACACGGAACACTGGGTGGAAGTGCTGAATGAGAAGGATGTGCCTTCGGGAGCGATCCTGAGCCTGGAACAGGCGCTCGACCAGGAGCAGGTCCGGCACCGGAACACTCTGCAGAGGATTCATGCCGAAGGGATCGGCGACCTGCAGCTCTTCAGCTTGACCGCGCAGTTCGAGAAGACTCCCGCCGGCATTGACGCACCCCCCCCCAGGCTGTCGGAACACACAGGGCAAATCCTGAAGCGGTTAGGCTACTCAGAGGAGAAGATCGAGGAATTGCGAAGGGACCAGGCCATTTAGCGAAGCCGGAACTGGCACCGGCGCAGTCCCATTTCGGGAATGATCCGGGCGCCCGGAAATGGAGCGGGGGCATCCGACATTTGCTGGCAGGCCGGATTAATTCGCGGTAATATTCCGCCCTCGATTCTATGCATTCCGAGTTGAGGAAAGGGGTAAGTCGGGACATGGTGCTTTACGGCGCGACAATGTTCTTGAGCGCCTTCCTGCTTTTTCTGATCCAGCCTTTGATCGGCAAGTATATCCTCCCCTGGTTCGGCGGCACACCGGCGGTCTGGACTACCTGCCTGCTGTTTTTTCAGGTCCTGCTGCTCTTGGGTTACAGCTACGCCGACGTGCTCGCGAGCCGTTTCCCTTTGCGCCGGCAGGCGGGATTGCACCTGTTTCTGATTCTCACCACCCTCTTCACGCTCCCCATCATCCCTTCGCAAGCCTGGAAGCCGCTGGATGGTGGATCGCCGGTATTTCGCATTCTCGGCCTGCTCCTGGTCAGCATCGGAGCCCCCTACCTGTTCCTGTCAGCGACTTCGCCGCTGCTGCAATCGTGGTTCAGCCGTACCGGGAACGGGACATCCCCCTACCGGCTCTATTCGATATCCAATCTCGGATCGCTGCTGGCGATCCTGAGTTACCCGTTTCTGTTTGAGCCTGCACTCAGTCTGGGCAGGGAAGCTTCTATCTGGTCGTGGGGTTACGCTGGTTTCGCCGTGCTGTGCGTTTTGCTGTCCCTAAGGATCCTCAGATCTCCCGTCCATGGAGTCATCCCGATCCCGGCGGCAGGGGGGGAGACGGAGCCGGAAAGACCGAGGCCGGGGATGGGGCGCCACTTTCTCTGGCTTGCACTGACCACGTGCAGTTCGGCATTGTTGCTCGCCACAACGAATCAGATGTGCCAGGATGTGGCGGTTGTGCCCCTGCTCTGGATTCTGCCTCTTGCCCTCTATCTGATCTCGTTCATCCTCTGCTTTCAGTTCGAGCGCCTGTATTACAGGCCGATATTCATCCCCGGCCTCATCGCTTCGATCGTCTGGACCTGCTTTGTCCTCTACGGCAGTGTTTTCGTGGACATACGCCTGCAGATTCTGAGCTATTCGACCACTCTGTTCGCCTGTTGCATGGTGTGCCATGGCGAACTGGTGCGGCTCAAGCCCCGGCCAAGGCACCTCACCTCGTTCTATCTCATGGTCGCCGGAGGAGGAACGCTTGGCGGAGTCTTGATCACACTGGTTGCCCCGCACGTGCTTAAGGACTTCCACGAGTATCATCTCAGCATTCTGGCCACGGCAGCATTGACGCTGGCCATCCTCTTCCAGGACAGCAAAGGGAAGCTGTACCGCGGGCGCCCGATCTTCGTCTGGGCGTTTCTCTATGTCTCTTTCATCGCCCTGGCGGTCGCCCTGGGATTGCACATCCGGCAGTCCTCCGCGAACAGCCTGGAAACGACCCGCAACTTCTTCGGGGTCCTGCGCGTCCTCGAGTTCAGCAAAGACGATCCGTCAGAACACCGGTTCACGCTGATGCACGGCAGGATCGATCACGGTTACCAGTACTTCGACCCTGAGAAGCGATACTGGCCGACCTCCTACTTCGGACCCGACAGCGGAGTCGGCCTGGCGATCAGTTTTCACCCGCACCGGCGCGAATTCGACCCTCGGAAGCGGAATCTGCGCATCGGGGTGATCGGGCTCGGGACAGGTACCCTGGCTACCTATGGAATGGAAGGGGATACCGTCCGATTTTATGAAATCAATCCTGAAGTCATCCGCCTTTCGGACAAATACTTCACCTACCGCAAGGACACTCCGGCGCACGTCGAGGTCGTGCTCGGCGACGCACGGATGTCGTTGGAGCGGGAGCGCCAGCGCAACGAACGCCAGGGATTCGATATCCTCGCAGTCGATGCTTTCAGCAGCGATGCCATTCCCGTACACTTGTTGACACGTGAGTGTTTCGAGACCTACCTGTACCATCTGAATCCGGGGGGGATTCTGGCGGTGCACGTCAGCAACCGATACTTCGACCTTGGTCCGGTCGTCCGCAGCATGGCCTCGGTCGACCCGGCACGCAACATGCAGGCGCTCTGGATTTCCGGGCAGGGCGTCGAGAGCCGGGGGACGGACAGCACCGATTGGATCCTGCTTACATCTAACCAGGAGTTCCTGACGAATCCGGAAATCCTGGATCGTGTCACTCCGTGGGAGAATCCTCCGAATCCCGGCGTGTTCTGGACCGACGATTACAGCAACCTGTTCGGTCTGCTCCGAAGATAGAGCCCGGACGCGCCGGATGCCGGAACCCGCATGAGCGCAATTACGGCGAGAGCCGCCACGAATTTCACCAATTTCACGAATATGAGGCTTTGGCAGGAATCCGCAACGCAGGCCTCAGGCCGCGGGCAGGTCAGGAATTTTCCAGGATGAGGATTCCGAACTGCTTGGGGAGAGACCAAAACAGCAGTTTGGCATCGTCCTCGGATAGCCAGATCTCGATGAATTCCCGGTAGGAGGAGCTCCGCCTGCCCAGCAGATCCCGGGTCCAGTCCCTTGTCTGGCGATAACCACTCACAACCCAGCGCGCGAAACGCGAACGGGATTTCCCGGAAGCCAGCGAGCGGATTTCCAGGGCCCTGCCATCCTTGCAGATTACATCGTAGTCCATGGGCATCCGGTGGGGCCCCCAGGGATCCTTGGTGGCAATGGAAGAGGTCGTTGACTCCCCCGACCCCGGCACAACCTTGGCGCGAGGAGTGAGCTGCAGAGGTTTGATTTCCGTTTCTACCCACGTCTGGGCGGCGACAGGCGATCCTCCGGTCTTCTCGAATTCTGCGATGGCGAAGCTGCGGAGGCTTTGGCCCTGAATCTTCAGCTCGACCTTTCGGTTGGCAAGATCGAGCGCCAGGTAAGGCGCGGGACTCCTGGCCAGGGAGAGTTCGGCGGTCAGCACCTGTTCCTGCCGAGTCAAAACGGCGATCTTTTGCCGCAACTGCTGTTCTTCCGTCGATCCCGGAGAATCTCCCCCGCGCCCCCGGCAGAATGTCCCGACGCAAAAGCAGAGGACCAGGCACAGCACGAGCCCTGACGCCGCAGCTGGGCGGGAGCCCGGCCATTCGTCCGCCGCCTGTTTCGCGTTTTTCATTCAGTAGATCCAGATCGGGGTGCCCGGTTGAGCGGCCGCATAAAGCTTCCTCAGCATATCGTCGTCCACGCGGATGCAGCCGTGGGTCACGTTGGCGCCCAGCAGCCGCGTGTAGAGGGTGCCGTGAATGAAGAAACCGTTGCCGAAGGAAATGGCATAGTCACCCAAAACGTTGGCTTCGGCCCGCTCGGCCCGGTTCTTGGGGATGGGTTCTCCTTCTTCGATGAAAGACCAGTCGGGCCGGTACCAGACGGGATTCGCCACCTTGCCCAGAACCCGGAAATACCCCCTGGGGGTATCGAATGTCCAGGCCCGCTTGCCGGTGGAGTCGGATAACTCCATGCCGTTGCCCGTAGAACATACGCCTTCGGCGACCAACCGCGAGCCGGACATGAGGCGGATCTTGCTGCTCGATGTGTCAACCAGGATTCGCGGGCCGCCAGAGGAAAGCCGGCCTTGTGCCGCTTCCAGTTTCTTGACCTTGGTTTCCAGCGCACGCGACTGTGCACGCAAAGCAGCCAGATCACCCGAATGCGCAGCGGCAGCGCCGCTGCCCGCCCCCGCGTCGCGCCCCCGGGATTTGGAACCCGAGCATCCCTGCGCCACGAGGCACAGCAGACATAGGATGGCGATCCCGGACGCCCGGGCCGATTTCCCCGTACTGTGCGAATGCGGCCTCCCTGTCATTCAATTCCTCGCCGCCGAAGCGCCCAGAGCGCTGGTGCCCACGATGGTGACCGGCATGCCAGTGTAGGAGCGCCTGTAGAGTTCGGCCATGTCATCGTTCTCCAGCGATACACAGCCGTCTGTCCAGTCCGAGTTCACCCGGCCGCCTCCGTGGATTTCTATGTTGCCGCCGATCCTTGCGCTGGCAGCGATATCTCCCGCTTTTTTCAGGGAATCGAATCGCTGCCGGTCGGCGGCGTTGGGGTAATTCAGCAGCAGAGCCCAGCCGAAACTGCCCGACCGAAACTTGCGCCTTACCGTGTATTCCCCCTCCGGCGTGGAAGCATCGTGCTCCTGCACCTTGTTTCGATACCAGTTCCTGCCCAGATTGGCAACATACGATTTTTCGATGCGCCCGGCAGTCAACAGATAACACCGGTGTTCCAGCTTGTCTACCAGGATTGCAGAACGGCCCGTCCGCTTTGTCCATCCCAGCAGATGCTGGGCATCCTGCTCCCACCGGACCTTGAGTGCGGGATCGTAAAACCGCGCCAGCTCCGCTGCCAGAAAATCCTTGTTCTGTCCCCATGCTGCCCGGGCACTCAGTACTGCGACCAGAGCAGAATCGATCTGGCCGACCTCCGCCAGGTTCCTCGCCTGCTCCACCAGAGTCCTGGCGCGGGAGTGCGACTGGTTCCTGATTTCGAACTGGGCGCCGGTCCTCGTAGTCACCGAGTTCCGGGCCAGTTCCCATTCCAGGTTCTTCAGATAATATTGAAAGCGGGTTTCCGCCTCCCTCCGCCGCGCCGATTGATTCATTCGGAGGCGGAGTGCGTCCCCGGCGGCACGGAGGAGATTCCCGACGCAAGGCGTGTAGTCGCGGCCGACCGCCCAGGTTCGGTGCTGCGCCGTCAAGCACAGCTTGGCATCGTGCACCCGGCCGGCCAAGGCACGTAGCTCTGCACCGAACGCGTATGCGCCCGGTCCTGTCCGGCATTCCGCCTCCAGGATGTCCACATACGCTTCAAGTTGCCATGGGCGGTCGCGTAATGCCGCTCGCCGCCAGAACTCATATGCTCCCGCCGCAACGAGGAGGGCAAGGAGGACTGCCGCAAGCCAACGCGTTCTGTACAACGCTCTTTACCCTCCCCCCAGTGTGTCCGGACTAGCGCTTCATCTTTTCCTTGGCTGCGTTGACCTGCGCGATCACGCTGTCAGCCTTGGATTTCGCTGTGTTGGCCTGCGCCAGAGCATCGGCAAACTTCTCCTGGGTCATCGCCACGTTGGCAGATGCCGCAGCTTCTTCCGCGCTCTTTAAATCCGCCGCCAGCGCTTCCAGTTCCGCCTTCGTGTCTTTCCCCTTCGGAGCTGTTGCCAGAGTCTTTGCCGCATCGGCGAACAGGGTGGGAAGGGTCGCAAGAAT
This sequence comes from Acidobacteriota bacterium, assembly GCA_017860135.1. Classification (GTDB taxonomy): domain Bacteria; phylum Acidobacteriota; class UBA6911; order UBA6911; family UBA6911; genus JAFNAG01. Next base: position 845 of record JAFNAG010000154.1, on the reverse strand, counting down.
CGCCTCCGCGTCAGCCTTCGCCTTTGCCTTATTTCCCTGAGCGTCTGAAACAGCCTTGGCAGCTTCGTCCTTCGCCGCCTTCAGAAGATCCGAAGCAGCCTTGTAGTCGCGCGACATTGCGAATTTGTCGTCCTGTGTCTGGACCTCAGCCATCGCCTTGCTCAACGTGTCTTCTGCCACCTTCAGGCTGTCCGCTGCATACGTGCGAACATCATCGATCTGCGCAGCCTGAATCGCAGCCTGGGTCGCCGCAATTTCTTCCTTCGGCGCAGATGCGCAGGCAAAGAACAACAAGGAGGCCGTCACCGTAAACAGAGCGATCATGCTCACTCTCAGCATCAACTTGCTCATAGTTACTCCCTTTTCCATGATATGGCAATCTGCGGGATTGACACCATGACAATTCCACGGAATCTGCCGCTTCCGATCCTAGCAACTTCCATTCCACTGGCGGGGACAAACCAACAGCTCACATAAGGGAACTCCGGATCCCGGTCTAAGATATTTATTCTCTTGTCATTAGTAGAAAGTAGTCCCACCTCCCGCACTCTCGAGTTCCTCCGCCCCCATGTGCCCTCCAGCTTAAGAGAATTTCCGGTTACTGCACAAATTGCACACCCGATGAGAACTATGGTATCCTCTTTCCCGGATTCCAGTGAGTGCGGGCTTCAGAGGGTGTCCAACGATTGACCCATGTTAACCTGAAGCGCGAAGCGCCGGAAGTGAGCAGCCCCGCGCGTCAGCGTGGGGTCAGGGCACGGCCAAAAACGAGGCCCGAAGGGCCGGCACATCCTGTATATTTATAGGAATTTAGTGCCGCGCCTTCGGCGCTCAATCATGCTGCG
>JAFNAG010000036.1 GCA_017860135.1 Acidobacteriota bacterium | reverse complement strand
GTGCTTCGCCGACGAACATAAGTTCCGCGTTCGGGTTTCCCGAACCGAAAACGATGTGCGTGCGCGTCGGCGCCAGCTTGCAGCGCCGGCAGTCGCCCAGGTCCGCACGTATGGCCTGCAGGTCCTCGACCGCAGCGTGGGGCTCGTCAAAGAGCGAAGTCCTGGGTGCCGGCCCCGAGAACCTGGCAGCCCCGGCGCCCGGAGCCCGCGCACTGGCACCCGAGGCCGCCACCGGTGCACCGGCCTGCTCCTTCACAGACAGGCGCACCCCCAGCCCGCGATAGAAACGCAAATGGTCGAGAATTTCCCTACCTAGGCTTCGGAGGTCACTCATGTTCCGACTTCCAGTTCATCGAGCACCGCTTCGTTGTTCCGCCACTTGGGCTCGGTCCGCACGTTCAGGCTGAGGAAGAGCTTGCATCCGAGCAGTTCCTCGATCTCCCGGCGCGCCGCAGAACCAAGATCGCGCAGCTGGACGCCCTCTTTTCCAATGATGATACCCTGCTGCGACTTTTTTTCAACCAGGATGTCCGCCTCCACCACGACGAGCCGTCGGCTCTCGCGACGGCTCTCATCGAACTTCCGGACGATGACCGCGGTCGCATAGGGGACCTCTTCGCGGGCGAATGCCAGAACCTTCTCACGGATGAATTCGGCGGCAAGGAACCTTTCGCTCCGGTCTGTGACCTGTTCGGCATCATACAGCGGCCTGCCTTCCGGAAGGTGTGCGAAGATCCTGTCCAGCAGAAGCTCGCGGTTATCGCCGGTCAAGGCTGACAGCGGAATGATCTCGAGGAAATTGCAGGCCTCCGCGTAACGCCGCATCAGCGGCAGCAGCTTCGGCTTGGCGATTTTGTCGATCTTGTTGATCAGCAGAAAAGTCGGAAGCGTGGCTCTGGTGACAAGGTCCAGCACGTAGCCCTCCCCGGCGCCGAAGGCGATCGACCCGTCCACCAGGAGGAGCAGAAGGTCGATGTCCCGCAGGGCATCCTGCACACTGCGCTGCATACGCCGATTCATGCCGTATTCGGGGCGGTGCACACCCGGTGTGTCCACGAATACGACCTGCCCCCTCGGCTCGGTGAGAATGCCGCGGATGCGGTGACGGGTCGTTTGCGGGCTGGGGGAAACGATGGAGACCTTCTGCCGCACGAGCGCGTTCAGAAGCGTGGATTTGCCGGAATTCGGCCTGCCGATGAGCGTGACGACGCCGGATTTCATCAGGTCTCCGCGCTCAGCTGCCAGCGGCTGCGCCGCTGCGTGCAGCCCGCACGCGCAGCGCGAGGTCGAGGATTTGGTGGGCGATCTCCAGCTTCGAGCGGTTCTCGATTGTCAGCGTCTCACCGCCGGAACTGAGAGCGGTGATCGTGGAGATATCCGACCCGAAGACGCCGCTGGAAACGTCGTTGGCAACTATGATATCGAGGTTTTTGCGCACGAGTTTCCGGCGCGCCTGCGCCAGGAGATCGCCGGTTTCCGCGGCGAAACCGACCAGGACCTGCTCATTCTTGAGCGCGCCGAGCTGCGCGAGGATGTCGTCCGTGGGGACGAGGGAAAGCACCGCCGGCGCATGGTCCTTCTTGATCTTCTTCTCCGAGAACTCCGCGGGGCGGTAATCGGCGACTGCCGCCGCTTTCACCACGATATCCATCCGGGGATAGAGAGAAAGAACGGCGGCCTTCATTTCCGCGGATGTGCGCACCTCGGTGGTATGGACGCCCGGCGGCGGGCTGAGCCGGGTCGGACCGGACACGAGAAACACCTCGGCGCCGCGCTGGCTGGCTGCCTGTGCAACGGCGAATCCCATCTTGCCGGAGCTGCGGTTCGAAAGGAAGCGAACCGGGTCGATGTCTTCGACGGTAGGTCCTGCCGTAACCAGGACCTTCAGCGCCTTCATGGATTCCCCAGGATGCAGGGCGGCCAGGATGGCCGCCACGATCCGGTCCACCCCGGCGAGTTTCCCTGCCCCCTCCAGGCCGCAGGCAAGGGATCCGATTTCCGGGTCAACGAAAAAGTGGCCGCGCTCTCGCAGTATCTCCACGTTCCGGCAGGTTGCGGGATGCCTCCACATCTCCACGTTCATCGCGGGCGCCAGCAGGACGGGAGCGGGGCAGGAGAGATACAGAGTCGAGAGGAAGTCGTCCGCGATCCCCTGGGCAAACTTGGCCAGTATGTTCGCCGTAGCCGGAACCACCGCGAGCAGGCGTATTTCCTGCGCGAGCTGTATGTGCTCGATGGACCGGTTCATGCCCAGGCGGAACATGCCGGTGATGACCGGCTGGCCGGACAGGGCTTCGAAAGTCAGCGGCGCGATGAAACGGCGTGCAGAGCCGGTGAGGATGACCTGCACCGTCAGGCCGGCCTTCTGAAGGCCGCGCATCACTTCCACCGCCTTGTAGGCCGCGATACACCCCGTCACTCCCAGCCCGACTTTCACTGCGGCCTCCTAGCTTTCCTGCGGCGGTTCCTGCTGCGGGATTTCAAAGGCAATCAAATTCTCTTCCACTTCGCGGATCGCAATGCGGGCGGGTTTTGCCGATTTGACTCTCACCTTGGGCTTCGCCCTGTTCTGGAGCTGCTTGGCTCGCTCCGCTGCGATGATGATAAAGCGGTATTTAGATCCGATATTCTCAGGGATCTTCGGCATCCAATCCTCCAAACGTAGCGACAATCGACTCGGCAGACTCAGCCCGCGATGCCATCCGGCATCGGGACCCCAGTATGATTGCTTCGAGTTCTTCGACTGCGTTGTTCAGTTCATCATTCACGATAAGGTAATCATAATTCCTGTATTGCTGGATTTCCCGGCGCGCGATCCGGAGGCGCTGTTCAATCACGTAGTCCTTGTCGAGCATGCGGCCCTCCAGCCGCGTGCGCAGGATTTCATACGACGGGGGAAGGATGAAGATGCTTACGGCATCGGGGCGCTTCTGCCGGATCGTGCGCGCCCCCTGGACATCGATGTCCAGCAGGACGTCTTCTCCCTGTGACAGCCTGTCGTCGAGACACGCTCGGGCCGTGCCATAGTAGTTGCCGTAGACCTCAGCCCATTCCAGGAGCGCATTGCTGAGGATCAGGGTTTCGAACTCCTCTCTGGAGACAAAACGATATTCCACCCCGTCCCGTTCGTTCCCCCTCGGCGCCCGGGTTGTAAAGGAAACGGAAAAGTTCACCGCCGGCAGGCGGTGCAAAACCCCGGCGGCCAGGGCGGACTTGCCGGCGCCGGACGGTCCCGAGACGATAATCAGGCTGCCTCTACGGGGCATACTATTCCACGTTTTGAACCTGCTCGCGCAATTTCTCGACATCAGCCTTCAGGGCGATCCCAAGCCGCGTTACTTCCAGATGTCCCGTTTTGGACAAGACGGTGTTCACTTCCCGCTGCATTTCCTGAAGCAGGAAATCCAGCTTCTTGCCGGCCTCGCGGCCGTGGTCGAGGACTCCCGCATATTGCCCAACATGGCTCTCCAGGCGGGTGATTTCCTCGGAAATGTCGGATCTTTCGCTCAACAGCGCGACTTCCTGCGCCAGGCGCTGCGGATCCACGGAGACTTGGGGAAGCAGATACTGGAGCCGCTCTTCCAGCTTCTGGCGGTATTCGACAACAATGGAGGGCATCAGCCCGCGCAGGGCGGCGATCTTCTGCCGCATACCTTCCAGGTGCACGCGCATTTCGGATTCCAGCGCCTTCCCTTCCCGCTCGCGCATCTGCAAAACCGTCTTCAGGGAATCCCGGACCCCCTCCAGCACGAACTCGCGGAGATACGCGTCTGCTGCAGCGGCGTCCGCCGCGCCGTTGCCCTGGTTTTCCAGCACACCCGGTAAAAGAATCAACGTTTTGAGATCGATCGTGTCGGCCAGATGAAACTCATCCTTCAACCGGGCCGCGACATCCAGGTAGCTTCGCGCCGTATCGAGGTTGACCAGGCTCGCGGGAGCGCAGGCGGCCTGGACTGTCACATTGACATCCACACGGCCCCTGCGAAGGGTGTCCCGCACCAGCTGCACGATTTCCGTTTCCAGAAAACCATATTCACGCGAAAGCCGGATGTGCACGTCCAGAAACCTGTGATTCACGGTGCGGACTTCGACGCCAAGCGCTGCTCCCTCTCTCTGGAGCGAAACTGTCCCATAGCCCGTCATGCTGAGGATCATGGCACTCCGCAATTCAAGTATAAAATCTATCTATTTTATTTGGCACAATGCCGCACGTCAAGTATTTTCATCAATTTACTGCAATTCAGACCGTGGAAAGCGGATTGCGTGCGCAGGATTCAGTCCGCGCGCTTCAGAAGGAGTCACCATCCGTGACGCATACACCCGGTCGGGTCGGGGGAGGGAGATGCGGTGGCTTAAAGCGCACGGGCTGAAGCCCGTGCTCACCTTTTATAAGCCATGTTCATTCGCCTGCAGCCCATGCTCACCCGGGGAGTGGGATTCGAATCTGTCATCAGTCTGGAGCCGGAAAAAGCGGGAATACGTCCCGCTGGATTCGAGGAGGGTGTCATGGGTGCCGGTCTCGATGATCCTGCCCTGGTCCAGGACGACGATCAGGTCTGCGTTCCTGATCGTGGAAAGCCTGTGGGCAATGACAAAGGTTGTCCGGTCCTGCATGAGGTTTGCCAGGGCCTGCTGCACGAGTTTTTCGGATTCCGAGTCGAGCGCCGAGGTAGCTTCATCCAGGATCAGGATGGGTGCATTGCGCAGGATCGCGCGGGCGATCGAGATGCGCTGGCGCTCGCCGCCTGACAGCCTCTGCCCGCGCTCACCGATCCTGGTTTCATATTTTTTCGGCATTTGCTGTATGAAATCGTGCGCCAGGGCGGCGCGTGCCGCCTCCACGATCCGCTCTTCGGAGGCCGTGATGTCACCGTAGGCGATATTGCTGCGCAATGTGTCGTTGAAGAGGAAGGTGTCCTGGGTGACGATGGCGATGTTCCGACGCAAAGAACTCTGGGTGTATTCGCGCACATCAATCTCGTCGATGAGCAGCGCGCCCGAGGAAACATCGTAGAAGCGCGGAATCAGGCTTACCAGGGTGGATTTTCCCGCGCCGCTGCTCCCAACCAGGGCGACCACCCGGTTACGCGGGACTTTGAGATTGATGTCGCGGAGCACCGACGTCCGGCCCGAGTCCCCACCGTATGCGAAATACACATTCCGGAACTCCACAGAGTCGCGGACTCCGTCGAGGATGCGTGCGCCGGGCCGGTCGTGAATCTCGATGTGCGTGTCGAACAGTTCCATGATGCGCGACGCGGAGGCAAACGCCCGCTGGAAACCGACGTGGAGCCGGCTGATCCTTCGGATCGGGTCGTACATGCGAAAGAGGGCGATAATAGATCCGCCGAACATGCTCGACGTCAGTGTGCCTGCGTCGATGCGCTCCTTTGCATATAAAAGCACCGGAATAATAAACGCAACCCCGACGAGCTCCATAGCCGGAGAGTTGATGAAAAGGATGCGCGCGGCGCGGAGGTTGGCAGCAAGCAAGCCGGAAGAGACCTTCTGAAATCGACTCTGCTCGTGGCTTTCCATGCCGAACGCTTTCAGGATGCGCATCCCGGTCAGCGACTGCTGCAGGTGGTCGCTCAGGGAGGCGACACTCTCCCGGCTGGTGATGCTCGCCTGGCGGATCCGTCTCCCCATTCCCATCGTCAGGAGCAAAGCGACGGGCGCGATCATCAACGACAACCCGGCGAGCTTCCAATCGATATAGAAGACCCAGGCGATGAGAAACACGAGCAGCACCGACTCCCGGCACAAATCGGTGACCGCTGTGGACACCGCCTCCTGAACCTGCTCGACGTCGCTGTTCATGCGCGACATCAGTCGCCCGGTGGAGTTCAGAGAAAAGAATCCCATCGACTGATGCAGAACATGAGCATACAGCTGGTTCCGCAAGTCGGTCACGACACCCTGTCCGACGCTGCTCATGATGTAATTCGAGAAGTAGATACACAATCCCTTGAGGGCAGTGAGCGTAAGGAGTGCCAGGCACAGCTGCAGCAGGGGGCTTCCAGGCAGCAGCTCCAACCCTCGGCGCAGGAATTCGACTTTCGCCATCATCTCACTTCGCACCTGGACCGAGCCCGTGCCGAAGACTTCGTCGAAAAGGGGGATCGCCTGCCCGACCGTCAGGACTTCAAAGATGCCGCCGCAGACGAGCAGGACAAAGGCCAATCCCAGCTGGGGGCGATAGGGTCGGATGAAGGGGAAAAGCCTGCGGAAGTCGTCCATGGATTGTGCCCAAGTCGGGCATTCTAGGCTGCAGGGATTGCAGAGTCAACCTGCAACCGCAGCCGCGTAAACGGCGAAGACCCCCAGGGGCTTCCCTTCCCTGGGGGTCTTCGCCGGCGGAGTTCTTCCGTTATCTACCGAATGCGCCGCCCTGCGGCTTGCCCGCCTCCGGAACTGCGCGGAGAAACAGACTGCGGCGCACCGCGCATGAGCTGCGATCCGGATGGCATGGAACGTATGACCTGTGAATCCGATGGCGCGGAGCGCATTGGCTGCAATCCTGACGGCATCGAACGCATGATCTGCGGTGCTGAAGGCGCGGAGCGCATCACCTGCGAATACGAGGGGGCCGAGCGCATCGCCTGAGCGGCCGAAGACGCCGGCCGCGCGGCCTGCGGAGTGGAAGGCATTGAGCGCGCGAATGCCTGCGATTGCGTGACGGGGCGGGCACTGTTGGCATTGGCACGGACCGCTGTGGATGCGTCATAGGAGCGGCTGGAGAACGCGGCATTCGCAGTGCGGCTCCCGCCGGCGGCGGAGGCGGGTGTCGCAACCCATCTCCCGGTCTGAGCCTGGCGCGGCACATAGTTCGACTGCAGCTTTTTGACAGGATCCTTCGTCACTGGCGGATCGGTGCGGGCCGGCGGGATTGTCTGCGGCCTGGCTTCGGCGGGTTGCCGTACCGGGTCCTGTCGCGTGGCAGAAGGCCTGTTCACCTGCTGACTCTGCGTCGTCACCGGAGGATCGCTTCTCTGAATCCTGGAGGGCTGGTCGGAGTTGCTTCTGCCGACCGAAGCAGGCGGCGGCGTGCGCGAGCTCCCATTCTGGCGGTCCGGCACGCGCTGCACTTCACCGCCGGTTGCGGGCGGGTTTGCCGTTCCTGAGCGGCTTTGAGGAATCTGGTATACACGTGCCGGCGCGCTCTGGCGATCCGGAACATCCAGGGTCCTGGGATTCAATGTATTGGGTGCTGCCCTGACATCCCGGGACGGTTGTTCCCTGCTGTTCCCGAGGGTGTTGGGATCCGCCCTCCTGAATGCTGCAGCTGTTCCCCGGACAGCCTCGGTGCCGACCTGCGGTTCGCCTGCCCCGGTCCCGACGCGCACGAAACGGTCGGCGGAGGACCTGACAGCCGGGTTAGTCCGAACGACAACCGCACGCGGCTCAACCGAAGTCGGGCGCGCAAACGCCCGGTCAGGCGCGGGAGCGTAACTCCTTGTGGTCGGGGCCAGGTCGAGAGCATCAGTCACGACGCGTCCACCCCTCCAAGGGTTTTGAGGAATCCCGACCTGATCCATCCTGCCGCCCGGGCCGGAATTCACGAACTGATCGGTGCGCACGGTGCGGATGGCGCCAGCGACATTCTGGTTGAACAGGTCATTGGGCCCTCGCTTCTGGAGCAGGCGCAGGTTATTCATGTAATAATTGTAGGTAGTATTGTAGCGGTAGTGGTTGACGTTGTAATAATCTCCCGGGCCCAACGGACACCAGGAAACCCAGCTCGGCCCGTGATAGAAGCGAACCAGGCCGGGGGACCAGAAGTGGAAGCCGAAGGACGGGCCGGGCAGCCAGGCCCAGCCAAAAGACATGCTGTGATGCCAACGGCCGTAATGATAGGGCAACCAGCCCCAGGGCTCGTAGGAAATCCAGGTCCAGCCCCAATTCGGCCGGTAGCACCACCTTCCATCCCAGTAGGGGGACCAGTGCCCCGCGACCCGCGGGACCCATCCATACCCGTAGCCGTCCACCATCATCCATTGCCCATACCTGTCAAGGTCCCCGACTCCTATGTACACGCTGTCCGGTATGTATCTCCGGCTGTCGTAGGCGGCCAGGTCGGCATTGCGCCGGTCGTTCCATTCGTCCCAGGCGTCCCGCTGATCATAACGGGAGAGGATCTCGGTTTCATTCTCGGCCGCCGGCACGTGCAACACTTCGCCGGAGCGCACCCGCCGGGAAAATTTTTGATTGACTGCCTCGATCGCCCCTTTCCTGACGATCCCGTCGGAGTCGCCGTTTTCAGCGATATCGAAGCGGTAGTTACCTGGCTCCAGAGTGGTGAAGGCAGCGGCAGGGGTATTGATTTCGAATTCAACGCTGCTGCGCGCAGTTAGCGAGCAAAGTCCCACCAGGACCCTGAGTTGGATAAGCTGCTCTCGCAGCGTGAGGACTTCGACATCGGCCCGTTCTGCCATGCGCAGCACCGACCCGTCGTCGAATTCAATTTCGGCTCTGCCGTCTTCTCCCGTGTAGATGCGGTCTCCGGGCTGCAACGGCATGTTAATGCTGGCCGCGGCCCAATCCAGTTGATTCCCGTGCTGGAAGCTGACGCGCCCCTCCAGGTAGGAAATTCTCGCGATCCGGAAATCCTGGGAATCCTGCGCCGCCGTCAAGGCTACAGGGCTGAGCAGCAGGCCGAGGAAGAGGACTTTGCGTAGCATACATACCTCCCACGCCATCTTATGTTTCCTGATTCCCTCTTACAACAATATAGATGCAGACGTGGGTTTAAAGTGTCAACCATCCGGGTCAGAAGGGGCCCTTGGGAGGGTACGGCCGGCCCGATATCTACCCGGTGAAACGTGCCCAGCTTGGACAGATCCGCCTTATCCGCCAAGTGTTTGCAGCGCGCCAGTGTGGATTTCCCCGCTGACCAGCTCGTGGAGGAACGGTTTCAGATCCATGGGTACGAGGGGGGTGATTTCGCGCACAAGAAACTCGGCGATTTCCCGGGCAGTGGCAAATCCGGCTGCGCCGTGCGTCGCGGACCGCGACGCTGCGCACGACACGGCGGATCACGGGAATGGCTCGGGGATTCATGCTGAGCTGGTCGTATCCCATGCCGAGAAAGAGGACCGCAAAGAACGGATTGGAGGACATTTCTCCGCACAGCCGCGCTGGTTTGCCCAGGCGGCCTGCAGTCGCTGCGATGCGGACCAGGCATTGCAGGACGGAGGGATGGAGCGGCTGGAAGAGATGGGCAACCTGGGGATTATTCCGGTCGACCGCAAGCAGGTACTGGATCAGGTCATTTGTCCCGACGCACAGGAAATCCGCTTCCTCAGCGAGGCGTTCCACCGTGAGGACGGCGGCAGGGACTTCGATCATCACTCCCATGGGAACCGCCCGTGGAGTGCGGGAATCCGGCAAGCGTATGCCGGCGCGCACTTCGCGGATGACCGCCTTCGCCTCCACCACTTCTTCCACGGAAGATACCATGGGGAGCACAATCTCCATGTTGCCGTCGACGCTGGCCCGCAGGATCGCTTCCACCTGGGCTGCAAACTGGTCCTTTGCCTTCAGGCTCATGCGGATTCCCCGCAATCCCATGCTTGGATTGAGCTCTGGAGCAGATCCCGGCTGAGCCCACGATTTGTCCCCTCCGGCATCCAGTGTGCGTACGGCTACCGGATGGGGAGCCATTTCCCGTGCCAGCATCTTATAGGTCTCCAGCTGATCGCTCATGCTCGGAAACCCCTGGGGGTGAGCGAAGAAAAGAAACTCGGACCGGAACAGGCCAATTCCCTCGGCACCGAACTTTCTGGCAGCCACAACTTCGTGCGGCAGTTCGGTGTTGGCCTGCAGGAATATCCGCACGCCGTCTTTTGCGGTCAGGATCCCCTCGGCGGCAGAATCCGGTTCGAACCCCGCTCGGCGTGACTCCTCGAGGCGCACACGCAGACGGTTGATCCGTTCCGCGCATGGATGGACAATGAGTTGCCCGTCGTCGCCGTTCAGCAGCAGGGTATCTCCGGTGCTGACCGATGCGAGGAACTCCTTGATTTCCATGACAGCCGGCAGCCGCAATCCGCGCGAAATGATGGCGGTGTGCGAAGTGCGGCCGCCGCGTTCGAGAGCGAGGCCGCGCACCTTTTCGAGGTCCATGGTCGCAAAGATCGATGGATTGAAATCGCGGGCCACGACGATCAAATCCTGCGGCAGGGGTTCCCAGTGAAAGGGCTGGTTTCCGGAGAGATTCAGGAGGATGCGTTCGACGACATTCTCGATGTCGCTGACCCGCTCCCGGAAGTACTCGTCTTCCAGCGACAGGTAGGCCTCCCGGATGCGGTCTGTGGCCAGGCGGACAGCCCACTCAGCATTGGCTTTCTGTCCCCGGATGATCGAGAGGATGTCCACGATAAGGCTCTTGTCCTGCAGCATGAGGATATGCACATCGAAGATGAAACCATGCTCTGGTCCGACCTTTTCTTCGAGCCGGTGTTTGAGAGCGTGCAGCTGTTCCTTGCTTGCCTCGATCGCCTGCAGGACACGACGCGCTTCCTCCTCGATCGCGGAGTCTTCGACGAGCGTTTTGAGCACAACCCGGTGATGGCTGTCCAGCTTCAGTGCGATACCGACCGCAATGCCGGAAGACACGCCGTTGCCCTCGAATACGATTTCTTCTTTGGTGGCGGTCAAGTCTCTTCTCCGAATTTCTCCCCGAAAAGTCTCCGGATCGCTTCTCCGGCCTCCGATTCGTCAGGGCCCTCGACGGAAACCACCAGACGGGTCCCCTGTGCGGCGCCCAGTTTGAGCACACCCAGGATGCTCTTTGAATCAATGGCCTGCGCATGGCCTTCGCGCGCCAGGAAAATGTCGCTGACGAAACGGGAGGTGAGATGGACCAGCTTGGCTGCTGCGCGCGCATGCAATCCCAGCCGGTTCTCCACCACGATTACTTGCCGGATCATGATGCCAGAAAATCGCTCGCCATTGCGATGCTCGTGCGGCCCTGCTCATACACCGATCGGGCCAGGGATGCCAGCGTATCTCCTTCCTTCTGACTGGCAATCTTGATGATCATGGGAAGGTTGACGCCTGTGATCACGTCGACCCTGCCGGGTTCGTGAAATGAAAACGCGATGTTCGAGGGGGTGCCGCCGAACATGTCGGTCAGGATCAGGACTCCGCCACCCTTCTCCACTTCGGCAATGTGCCGTTCGATCTCGCTGCGCGCGTCGTTGACATCGTCGTGCCAGCCGATGGAAACGGCCTGGATGTGTGAAATCTCTCCCACGATCATCTCCGCGGCAGACAGCAGCTCATGGGCGAGTTGCCCGTGGCTTACGACCAATGCTCCAATCATATGCCTCCATCCACTCGCGCTCTTGCAGCCCTGGATTGCCCTTGGGCCTCATCCCGGTGCCTGACCTTGATCGCAACACTCGGAATCTTCATCAACCGTGCCAGTTCCTCCACGACGAAGACAGATCGATGCCGACCGCCCGTGCACCCGATCCCGATGGTGAGGTAGGCCTTGCCTTCCCGTACATAGAGCGGAATCAGAAAACCGAGGAGATCCAGGAGCCGCCCTAAAAACTCCTTGGTCTCGGGAAAGGAGCGGATGTACTTCACGACTTCCCGCTGACGGCCGCTGAGGAGCCTGAGATTGGCGACGAAGAAGGGATTCGGGAGAAACCGGACATCGAACAACAGGTCGGCTTCGAGCGGTACCCCGTGCTTGTATCCGAAACTCAGGAGATATACGATGAGCTTTTCCACCCGCGGATGCCGCCGGAAGCGCTCCATCACCAGTGCCTTCACTTCATGGATGGAATATTCCGACGTATCGATGACGACGTCGGCGCATTCACGGATGCTGCGCATGCGCCTGCGCTCCAGGCGAATGGCCTCCCGCAGGGGCTTTTCCGCTGTCAGCGGGTGCGGCCTGCGGGTTTCGCTGAAGCGCCGCACCAGAACCTCGTCTCGCGCCTCCAGGTACAGAACAAAGAGGCGAAACTCGAAATCCCGGAGAACGGAAAGGGCATCCTCCAGATCGTGTAGCTTTTCGCCGGCACGGATATCGATGACGAGGGCGGCGCGCTCGACGACGCCTCCGCTCACATGAATGCCCTCGATGAACTTGGGGATCAAAGGGACCGGCAGATTGTCGATGCAGAAAAAACCGAGATCCTCAAATGCCTTGAGCACGGTCCCCTTGCCCGAGCCGCTCATCCCGGTCACAACGACCAGTTCTTGAAGACTCATATCCAGGCCCCCACGTCTCAGGCTCCGGGCCGGCCGCCCGAATCCGGCGGCAAATCGGCGCTCAATTCTTTTGGCGCCTGATACCCATCTCCTCTGAGCAGATGATTCCGCGCCGCGACCTCGACAAGAGTAGAAACGTTCCTGCCGGGGGCGACCGGCATCTCGATCAAGGGCATCGGCACGTCGAGTATTTTCACCGTCTTGCGGTCGATGCCGAGACGGTCGTATTGGCCCTGCGGCTTCCAGCGTTCCAGCCGGACAACAAAATCGAGTTCATGGGACTGGCTGGTCGCCGAGACTCCGAACAGCTGCTTGATATCGATAATTCCGAGCCCCCGGAGTTCCATGTGGTGTCTCAACACCGGCCCTCCGGTCCCCACGAGACGGTCAACCTGGTAGCGGCTGATCTCGACGCTGTCGTCCGCTACGAGTCGGTGACCCCGCAGAATGAGCTCCAGCGCGCACTCGCTCTTGCCGATGCCCGACGGTCCGAGGATCAGTACACCCAGCCCGAATACCGCCAGCAACACGCCGTGCACCGTTGTGCGCACGGCAAGTTTCGATTCCAGGTAGTCGGTGATCCTGCGAATTGCCACCGAGCTCGGTGCGGCTGCGCGCAGCAGCGCGAAACCGGACTTGGACACGAGATCCAAAAGGCCTGGCGGCACCTCGAGGCCGCGCGTGATGATCAGGCAGCAGATCCTTAAGGGCTCCAGGCCGCGCAATGCCTGCTCGTAAGCGGCTGGTTCGAGAATCCGCAGGTAGTTCGCCTCGCTGCCGCCAAACACCTGCACCCTGCCGGGGTGGATATAGTCCGGGAATCCCGCGAGCGCGAGCCCGAGCTTCTGAATCCTCGGCGAGGTGATCCGGTTGCGCAGCGTGTCGTCCCCATGGATCACCTCGAGTTGCAGCCCGAGATCGCGCGCAGTCGCAAGCGCCTCCACCGTAACGGTCTGCTGAATGGCCACCTCCGGTACGTCCATGGGAATCTGGATTTCCGCTACAACTATTCCTGCACCAGACTGAGCGAGCCGTCACTGCGCCGGTAGAGGATATTCACCGATCCGGACTCGACATTCCGAAATACCACGAAGGGATATTCAGACTGTCCGAGAGCGGAGACAGCCTCCTCGACGGTTATGGCCCTTTTCGGGACACCTTCTTCCAGGATCGCCGTGGTCCCTGCCGCCTGTTGAGGCCCTGCGGAACGATTCCTGCCGGAACGCGCCGAGCCAATCGCGAGACTGACCCCGGATTTCTCCTCCACCGACTTCGCCTTGGCCTTCTGCCGCTTGGTCTCGATCCGCCGGGACTTGGTTTTCAGAGCCTGGCGCTCCAGTTTCTCGATCGCCCGGACAATCGAGCTGTACATGTCACCGGTTTCGCCCTTTCCCGTCAGATCGAGCAGCTTCGACTTAAGGAGTATTTCCGCGGTATGGCGTTCTTTTTCGACGTCGATGATGACGTGGAAGTTCGCATTGGCTCCGAAGAACCTGTCGAACTTGCGCAGTCTCTTCATGATGTAGGCTCGAATCGCGGGCGTGATCAGGACATGTCTTCCGGTGATTTCCACGTTCATTGTTTCACCCTTCCCAACTGCGTGTTGCGTTGCATCCCGCGCCGTGATTGCCTTATGGGATCCGCCCGGCCGGCTCAGTTCTCCGCACGGAGGAGATATTCGATCCTGCGTTCCCGCGAACCCGCAATCTGCATCTGTTCGCGGTATTTTGCGACTGTCCGGCGCGTGATGAAAATATTATCCCGCTTCAACAGCTGGCCGAGCTGGTTATCAGAGAATGGTCTGGCCTTGTCCTCGTCCTCGATCAGCTTCCGGATCTTGAGCTTCACCTGCACGATGGAGAGCTCCTCCCCATCGGGGCTTTCCACACCCATGGTGAAAAATTTTCTCAGCTCCATGACCCCCTGCGGCGTGTCCACATACTTGTTGGTTACCACCCGGCTGATCGTCGAACTGTGCACTCCCAACTCGTTGGCCACATCCTTGATCAACATGGGCCTGAGCGCGGACGGTCCCCGTTCGAGAAACTCGCGCTGGCGATTGATGATGCACTCGCAGACGCGGTAGATCGTCCTCTTGCGCTGACTCACACTGCGCAGCAGATCCACGGCGGACCGGAACTTATCACGCAGAAAGGCCTTGGTCTCGCTCGACACGCCGTTGCTCTTCAGGAGGTCACGATAAGAGGAATTGAGGCGCAGCTGCGGCATCCCGTCCTCGTTCTGGATGATTACGAACTCGCCGTCCACCTTCGCGATGGTCACTTCGGGCTGGACATAGTTCACATTCTGCGGATTGTATTTCTGGCCCGGTTCCGGGATCAGGTGTTTGATCGCATCCACCGCCTGCAGCACGGCGTCGAAGCTGGATTCGGTGCGCACAGCCAGTTCCTTGAATCTGTGGTTTTCAAGCAGCGGCAGGTGCTCCGCGACAATCCGCCAGGGCAGGCTGTCACGGAATCCCCGTGCCTCCAGCTGCAACAGCAGGCACTCCCGTATGTCGCGTGCTGCAACACCAACGGGATCAAAACTCTGCACCAGCTTGAGCGCCTGTTCCGCTTCTTCCGGGGTGGCGGATGTCAGCTGGCACAGCTCTTCCATGCTCAGCAGCAGATACCCGTTTTCATCCAGATTCCCGATGATCTGGCGCGCGATCTCCGCCATGCGTTCGTTGGCGTCTGAAAGCCCCAGCTGGCTGGTCAGATGCTCGGTCAGCGACGGCGGCCGGACCAGGAAGGTCTCGAAAGAAGGCTTTTCGGCGTCCTCAACCTCGCGGTTCTTGTACCCTGTATCCAGATATTCATCGAAGAAATACTGGAAGTCGATCTCCTCGAAGGAGTCCTTTTCCCCGGTTGGTTGCTCGGCGCCGGCTTGCGGCGGCCTTTCTTCCAGGCTCAAATCCCTCGGAGGTTCCGGTTCGCTGGCCTCTTCCAGGATCGGATTATCGATCAGCGCCTGGGTCAGCATGTCCTGCAGCTCCAGCTTGTTCAGCTGCAGCAACTCGATCTTCTGCAGCAGGGATGGTGTCAGTGCAAGCCTCTGCGTCAGTCGTAAGTCCAGAGTTTGCCGCAATTGCTGTCGCCGGTTATTCATGCCTAGTTGAGTTTGAAATTCTCGCCGAGATAAACTTTCCGCACTTCCAGATCGTTGGTCAGCGCCTCGGGAGTGCCTTCACGCAATATCTTGCCCTCGTTTATTATATAGGCGCGGTCGGTGATATTCAAAGTTTCCCGCACGTTGTGGTCGGTGACCAGCACACCGATGCCGCGCTGCTTCAACTGTCCGACGATTCTCTGGATATCAAGAACCGCCAGCGGATCGATTCCGGCAAAAGGCTCGTCCAGAAGTACGAATTTTGGCGTCAACACCAGGGCGCGGGCGATTTCGAGCCGCCGCCGTTCTCCGCCGGACAGTGTATATGCACCCTGCCTGCGCAAGGTTTCAATCCCGAAATCCACCAGCAGGTCGTTCACGGTCTTTGCCTGATCCTCTGCCGGAACAGGCAGGGTTTCGGCGATGCTGCGGAGATTCTCTTCCACCGTCAGCTTTTTGAATACGGAAGGCTCCTGAGGCAGATAGCTGATTCCCGACCGTGCCCGCTGATACATGGGCCAAGCCGTAATGTCGACGTTTGTCAGGAGGACTTTACCTTCATCGGGCGCGACCAGGCCGACCACCATATAGAACGTCGTGGTTTTACCCGCGCCATTCGGCCCCAGAAGGCCAACCACCTCTCCTTGTCTGAGTTCGAGACTGACCTCGGCGACAACCTTCCTGCCCCGGTAGGACTTCACAAGACCCAAGGCCTGCAGTTTGAAATTAGTCATCGCAAGTTATTCATTGTCAATCTCTTATAGCCCATTTAGCGAACTGCCAAGATCCTATCATCGGCAGTAAAAAATGTCAATCGAGAGGCGTTTGATTTGAGCTTGTGGACAGGATCGTACAGCTCGGCGGGGGTCCCGGTTACGACGAATCTGCCTTCGGCAAGGAAATACTCCGCTTCCCTGCCCTTGACGAGCCTTCCCGCCTGGGTGATGTTCAGGTTGCCCCGGGCTAGAGCGCGCTCCACTGTTCCGCCGCCCGCATCGAGGAACACGTCCATGTTATCAGCCTTCATTGTAGTGCCGGAAGAGTCGAGAATCACGCCGCCCGAGTATCGGATGGCATTCGTTGCCCGCGAAAACCGCATCTGCTGTGTCCGTATCAGGACGGGGCCGCCGTCCTGGAGCCTGATCCCGCCTGCTTTCACAGCGCCCTGCTTTTCCTTGGCGGAAGGTGGTTTCGTGTTCCCGGCGTCGAATCGCACGATCAGGTGCCGGACTTCCCCCTGGGCATCGATTTCCCCGCCCTGATCCGCTATGGCGAGGGAATCGGCTTGAACCTGGCTGTCTGCCGAAAGCAGGTGCACGCGCCCGCCATATAGGACCTTCCTGGAATCGATCCAGTACAGCATCTGGTCTGCGGTCACGATGCTCGGGCTGGAATCATCTTCGGCGGTCGTGATCAGCCCGCTGCTCTTGCCGGAAGCAGACTGCAGGACTGACCGGACATGGCCACGGACGGCGAGCTGCTTCTGTTTTCGATCGTACTCGACGATATCCCCCCGGGTGTTCGAATTTTCATCGCGAATTCCCGGGTTGTCGCGCAGGATCATCACCTCGGACTCCGCATTGAAGTCGCATCTGCCTGCGGTCGCGGTTCTCGATCCGTCCTCATAGGCGAAGGAGCCTGTCTGCGACATGCTTTCCACGCTGCCATCCGAATGGCGGAAGCGGGCCTGGAAGCTCGCGCTCGAGGTCCTATATTCTTCGGCCGACTGTCCGGGAGTGGGTCCGGCCCTGCGGTAAAAAATCCGCACGTCGCCTTCGCCATCCAGGCTCTGAAGCTGGTTTTCCCCAGGGAAAAAATCGAATCGGGCTCGATCGCACTGGAGGGTCTCGCCGGGCCGGGCACGGTCTCCGACAGCGGGGAGGGAGGAGATGACGACGCCACCGGCGGCGGTCCCGGAAGCCAGGGAATCGCCAGATTCGGAATAGACCATGTGGAGAGCGGCTGTTTCGAGAGACCGGCTCGGGGAAGAGCTGCTTGCGGCAGAGAGCCATTGCACGGATTTTTCGGCATGGAGCTCGCGGGGGACGCTCCTGTCCCCAGCGCTCCGGAACGTGAACCGGATATCCTCCGCGCGAAGCTCGTCGCCGGGAGATGCGCCGCCCAGCTTCACAACGGCCCGGTCCCGGACGCGCATGGATTCCATGGCACCCGAATCGGGCAGGAACAAGGCCTCCAGCCACTCGCCTGCTGCGCTCGTCTTCCGGGATTCGCGCACCATCTCGAACTGCACTCCGGATTGGCTTCGGACCATCCGGGGTTTCCCGCTTGCGGGATCCAGCTCCAGCAGGATCTCCGCAGCGGCCAGGTCCTGAACTCCCGACTCGGATTTCAGCGCAAACCGGGCGTTTTCGCGGACGTGGATGCTTTCGATGCTGCGGGATAATTCATTGATCTGGAAATCGATGCGTTCCCCCTGCAGGGTGCGCTCTTCGGACGCATCCCGGTACTGATAGCTCGCATTCCCCTGGCATGACAGGCTGCTGATTCGACGGTTGCCGGGAGTGAGCACGGCCTCGATTCGGTCTGCGGCGAGCCTCCCGGCCGAAGAATCAATGCGCGCGGCGTGGATGAGGCGAAAGAGATTCTCCTCCTCCGAGTAATATCCCTGCTGTGCGGAGAGCTGATAGTCCTGCACTTGCCGGGTACCGTCCGGCAGCAGTACATCACGGTGCGCGACGAAGGAGAGTTCGTGCATCAGCTCCAGCCGCCTGTGTGCATTGTCATATCGGACGCCTCTCGCCGTTCCGCTCGCCTGCGGACTCTGGAAGTTCAACTTGTCGTCGGAGTCGCCGGTCTGGCCGCTGATGCTATAGTGAAGAGATTCAGTGCGGATTTCGACATCCTTCCCGAACAGCAGGCGGACATCGCCCGTGAAAGTCACCTGTTTGCCCCCGACGTCGTATTCAGCGGCGCGGCTGGAGATGCGGTTGCGCTCACTGCCGTCCGGGTTGAAATCGATTGCCTCGATTCCCTGCAGGAGTTCCTTGCCCTGTCGCGTCTGCAGGACCTTTTCCGCCCGTATGCGGAACCGGGTGCGCCCGGCCTCGTGCGCCGTGTACTCGATGGTATCGGCGGACCGGAGCAGATCCGGGCTCAGTACCTGACCGGTGGGCTGGATGGCAGCCCGGCGCCGCTGCCATGCCTGGAAATAGTTGACCAGAACGGCAAGCATCACAACGGCGATCAGACCGATGAGCAACCGTCGTAAAGATCGGACCTGATGTATCTGCAATGACGCACCTGCCGATGATTGCTTGCCACAGCACGGCATCTGGTTGCCGGCCGGGTGCGGACTGTCATCGCCGGCAGCCGCAGATCCGGTAGTTGTCTCCGGGTTAGCGGGAAATGGACCGGGCGTAATGGTTGAGAGGCAAGACTTCTTTACTCATCGGTTTCACGGTCCAGATGTATTGCCGTACGACGTTGTCCTGAGCCTGGACGAAGGTCACCATGACATTATAGGTATCGTTGCCGATCGCAGCCGCCGACCAATCCTGGAATTTGAGAGCCGGATCACTCCCTTTGATCATTCCTGCCAGTGGCTGACTGGAGTTGACCAGGAGGTCAAATGCCTCCTGCTCGGTTTTTCCCTTCCTGTACTGTATTTGCTGCGATCCGGATTCCTCGGCCGGCTGGGTTGCGGCGGCTGGTGCGCCGGCTGCGGCAGTCTGGGGGATGGCTGCCGGAGCTGCAGCGCTGCCTCCCAACACGATCTGCACCGGCTGGCGGGCAGGCGCAGGCTTGAATTTCTCGGGAAAGATCGGGGGAACCTGCGCCCGTTCATACTCGCTGGGAAACGGCTCACGATTCTCTCCCACTACAGCCAACGCCGGGGCCGGCTGCTGCCGCTCCCCCTGCAGCGCCGACCGCAAGGATAGGAAGCGCGTCTGCAGCCTGAGCCGAAGCGAGGGCACGGCCACAATCGGAAGTCCCGCCACCACTACAAATAGGAGCATCCCCGAATACACGCGGCGGCGAACGCGGCCCCTGCGCGCGTAACGCAGTTCCTGATTGGGTCTGCCACTACTCATGTTTTCCACGGGGATTCCCCCCGCCGGACTTCCGGCTTCTTCCACGGGACCTGGATTTTTATCCGGCGACCTTTGTCCCGGCACCCCGTTTCCGTGATTTCTCACGATGCACGAGGTACTGATAGATGAAGTCGTCGATGGCACCGTCCAGGACCCGGTCGGTGTTCGACGTCTCAAGTTTGGTGCGATGGTCTTTCACCATACGGTACGGATGCAACACATAAGAACGGATCTGGCTCCCCCAGGCAATATCCAGCTTGGAGTCTTCCACCGCCTGCAGCTCCTTGCGTTTTTTTTCCAGTTCCAGGTCGTACAGCCGGGCGCGCAGGATCTTGCGGGCCATATCGCGATTGCGGATTTGCGACCTTTCGTTCTGGCAGGAAACGACAATCCCGGTCGGAATATGTGTGATCCGGACTGCCGAGTCCGTGACATTGACGTGCTGGCCTCCGGCGCCCGAGGAGCGGTACGTGTCGATCCTCAGGTCTTTCTCCTCGATTTGCACCTCGATCTTATCATCGATCTCCGGATACACAAAAACCGAGGCGAAACTGGTGTGACGGCGTGCTGCGGCATCGAAAGGCGAAATGCGCACGAGGCGGTGAACTCCAATCTCGGCCGAGAGGTTCCC
The DNA here is from genome assembly GCA_017860135.1 of Acidobacteriota bacterium. Lineage (GTDB taxonomy): Bacteria > Acidobacteriota > UBA6911 > UBA6911 > UBA6911 > JAFNAG01. Next base: position 11,799 of record JAFNAG010000036.1, on the reverse strand, counting down.
ATAGGCATAGTCGCCTTTGACAAGGAATGTCGCCGATTTGAGCCCCGCCTCCTCGCCCTGTTGATAGTCCAGAACTTCCGTGGCATACTCCGAGCGTTCCGCCCAGCGCAGATACATCCGCATCAGCATTTCGGCCCAGTCTTGAGACTCGGTGCCCCCTGCTCCCGGGTGGATGGTGACGATCGCGTTGCTTACATCCTGGGGACCGGAGAGGAGCGTGCGTATCTCCGTCTGCTGGATTTCCTTCTCGAGACGCTCGACTTCAAGATTCAACTCCTGGAGCATATTCTCGCCCTCCAGGGCCAGCTCCATCATCGCTCCCAGGTCGGATGCCTCCCGGGCCAGCTTCGCGTCGAGTTCGACATCGCGCTCAAGCCTTCGCCTGGTCTGCAGAATGGTCTGCACCTCCTCCTGCCGGCTCCAGAAGTCGGGCTTCGCTACCTGCTTTTCGATTTCAAGGATTTGCGTGCGTTTGTGATCCGCATCAAAGATACCCTCGTACCTGTTCCACCTTCTGTTCGATTGCCCTTACCTTTTCTCGAAGCTCTTCCAGCATCCCGTCCTCCCGAATCCAGGAAGCCACACCTGCCGGCTTCCCCGGTTGTCTTGTCGCCAAGCTCCACAAGAGAGCCAGGCACAATATGATAACACATGCATTGCGGCAGAAGCCGCCGTGTCGTGCATAGAATGTCATCCCCGGCAGAAAGGCGAAGCTGCCCACCGCTGTCTCACGGCGCAGCAGGCCGGTGCGTACCTGAATTCTCCCGCTCGGGGCAACCACCGCCGAGATCCCTGAGTTGGCGGCCCGGAGCAGAAACCGGCGGCTCTCGATCGCCCGCCAGCGAGCCATTGCCAGATGCTGGTAGGGCGCTGCGGTATCTCCGTACCAGCCGTCATTCGTGAGGTTGATGATCAGCTGGCTTCCCCGAAGGACGAACTCCCGTGAAAGGTCCGGGAAAACAGCTTCGAAGCAGATGATGGCATTGGCCGGATGGCCGTCGAGCGTCACTACCGGATAGTCGGAACCGGGGTGGAAGTTCCCGACGTCCCTGGTGATGGCGCGACTGAAGAAAAAGACGGTCTGCAGGGGAACATATTCGCCGAAGGGGACGAGGTGCACCTTGTCATACCTCCCCGCCAGCTGCCCGGCTTTGTCCAGGAAAAACGCGCTGTTGAAGTATTCCGAACTCCCGCCGGCCTCACTAAAAAAAACGTTGTTCAGCACCATGCCCAGAGGGAATCGACGGGCAAGCCGGGAAAGCGCCTCGCGGTAGCCGCGGTCATGCTGGTACAGGATCGGCGAAGGGGATTCAGGCAGGAGGAGCAGGTCAATCTCTCCCGGGGCAAGCTGATCCGCCATCTCCAGGTATCCTTCCAGGTATTTCCATCGCAACGATGAGTCCGGCTCGTCGACCGACAAGTTCCCTTGCAGCATCGCGGCCCGCCGGTCAGGCTGGATCGCGTCCCAGTGTCGCAGGGATGCGGATCCATAGGCTGCGGACGCCGCAATCCCGGCCAGTCCGCCGGCAAGCGGCGCCAGGGAAGCCAGCCGGCGCCGATTGAGGAGGACCCAGACGAGAGCTGTGTTCACCCACGTGATCAACAGGGAAATCCCCCACACGCCGGTGATATCGGCAACCTGAATGAGCCGGAGCGAATCCGTCTGCGAATAGCCAAGCAGCATCCACGGAAAGCCGCCGAAGGGGAACGAGCTTCGCAGGTACTCCGCGGCCACCCACGCCGGAGCGAAAAGGAGGAGGCAAGGGGCTCCGCGCCGGTTCATGCAGGAGCGAGTCGCGACGCACGCGGCTGCCTGAAAGCTGGCAAGCAGGGCGGCCATAAGCAGAAAAAGCCCCCAGGAGGCCGCAAGCGGCAGGCTTCCATACCGCACAAGCGTTCCCGGGATCCAGTAGAGGATGCCCAGGTACTGCACGATCCCGCCGAGCCAGACGCCTGAAAAGATCCTTACCAGACTCCCCACCCGCGCGACGAAATAGACCAGCGGCGTAAGTGCCACCCATGCGAGATCGCCGCGGCCCAAATCCGGGAAGGCCGCAGCGGCCAGGATTCCGGCCAGTACCGGGAGAAGAAGCAGGGCGTGGCGCCGCGCCTCCGGGCGCGGCGCCTGCCGGTCCGTGCCTGCCAGAGGGGCTTTCCTATGGAAGCTCAATTTGTCTTGATAAAGCAGCTGAAGCCGGCCTTTTTCAGACGAAGCTCCAGGGCCACGGCTTCGGCCCGGGTCTTGAAACGGCCGACCTTAACCAGATGGAGATCATCAGGAGCAGGGGAAGGCTCAATCACACCGTCAAATCCTTTTGTCTTGAGCAATCCCAACGTGACATCCGCTTCGCTGCGTTGCCGGAAGGCTCCCACCTGTACTGAGTAAGTGACGCCAGTCTTCGGCAGGACGGCGGCTGGCGGAGCTGCGGCCGCACTCGCATCGGCCTTGCTCTCCGGGTCTGCCACGGGTTTCTTTGGGGAGGCGCCCGCCGGGGGATTGGGAATCCGGGCTGAGTCGGCTGTCTTCCCGGGCCCGGCATCATTGCCCTGCACGCTCCTGTACCAGTCGAGTTGTTCCCGCACCGACCGGTCCTGGCCGGCGGTCTCTTCCCGGGGCGCGGACCCGGTGCCGCCGGCGGCCTGACCTGCACCGTCGGCTGCGGCCGGACCCAGCTTGGCGGCCTGCGTGCGGATCGCCTGGCGCTTTCCTTCCATAAAACCGATGATGAAGAACGCGCCGCAAACCACTATGAGAAGCAGGAATGAAAGAATGAGTTTACGGTTATCCAATACCAGCTCAGTGCCGGCTTCAGCGCCTCGCGGATCCATATCTGTCCAGCCTATGATTTCTTGTTCAGCCAGCCCTGTATGACATCAATCGGGACCGGGAAAACAATGGTGGTGGTTTTGTCGTTGCCGATATCGGCAAGCGTCTGTAAATAACGTAACTGCAGGGCTACGGGTTCGGCGGCAATGACATCGGCGGCTTCGCGAATCTTCGCGGCGGCCTGAAATTCGCCTTCGGCGTGGATTACCTTGGCACGCTTGTCGCGCTCCGCCTCGGCCTGACGTGCCATGGCGCGCTGCATTTCCTGCGGCAGGTCCACCTGCTTGACCTCAACCAGGCTGACCTTGATCCCCCACGCATCCGTGTGCTGATCGAGAATTTCCTGCAGCTTAATGTTCAGTTTTTCGCGCTTGCTCAACAGGTCGTCCAGGTCCACCTGGCCCAGAACGGACCGCAGCGTCGTCTGTGCAAGCTGGGAGGTGGCATACAGGTAGTTCTCCACCTCGACAATCGCACGCAGTGAGTCCATCACACGAAAATAAACGATCGCGTTGACTTTCACCGAGACGTTGTCGTGCGTGATGATGTCCTGGGGCGGGACGTCCAGGGTCACGGTACGCAGTCCGACCTTTACGATTTTGTAAATGGGCCAGAAAATAAAGACAATGCCGGGCCCTGCGGCCTTGGCGACCAGCCGCCCCAGGCGGAAAACGACGCCGCGTTCATATTCCTTCAGGATATTGATGGTGCTGATCAGGTAAAAAATGACGATCGCCAGTCCGAACAGAAGCATTGATGTAGGATCCATTGCACACCTCACGCTGGAAAGATGTTTTCTGCAACAGTACGGAATCGCTTACTGGCCGATCTCCTCGACCTGTAGGATAAGGTCGTGAATTGCGACTACGCGCACCCTCCTGCCGGCGGCAATCGGATGGGAGGATTGCGCCTTCCAATACTCGCCGCGCACCTTGACCCGGCCCTCATCAGACACTTCGCTGTCGGCGACTCCGACCAGCCCGATCATGCCGGCGGCGCCGGTCGCCACTTTCTGACGGAACGATTTGATCAGAGCGATCAGGAGGATCGTGAAAATAACGGCAAAAGGGAGTGCCGTCGAGAGTGCCGTCGCGACCCCTATCTGCACTGCCGGGTCCGGGCTGTCGACGAGGATGAGCATGCCGATCACCATCGAAACCACGCCTCCAAGGCCTAAGATACCGAATCCTTGCACCTTCACCTCGGCCACGAACAGGCCAATCGCCAGAAGCATGAGCAGAACACCCACATAATTGATGGGCACGAATGAGAAACCCAGGATCGCCAAGAGGAAGCAGATGCCCCCGATCACGCCCGGAGCCACCATGCCCGGGTGGGTGAGCTCTACGTAAAGCAGGATAACCCCTACGACACCGAGGATGAGCGCGAGTTCGGGCTGCGAAATCGCGGCCAGGAATCTTTCGCGGGACGTCATCGGGTAGTCGATCCACGCCTGGCCCGAGGGCAGGAGCGTGACCGTCTTTCCGGAAAAGAGTTTCACGTTGTATCCCTGCAGTCTTTGAAGCAACTCGTTTTCGTCGCGTGCCACGAAATCAATCAGGTGCTGTTCGAGCGCCTCACTGTCGGTAAACGACTTGCTTTCAACGACCGCTTTTTCCGCTTCCTCCACGTTGCGCTGGCGCTTGCTTGTGATGCTGCGCAGGAATGCCGTTGCGTTGCTCGTGATTTTCTTCGTGAGCGTCTTCCCGGCTTCCCCGCCTTCGACCGGGAAGCCTCCGATGGCAAGGAGCGGGTGTGCCGCGCCGGTATTCGTGCCGGGCGCCATTGCCGCCACGTCCGCGGCCATCAGGATGAAAAAGCCGGCGGACGCTGCCGAGGCCCCGCTTGGCGACACGTAGACCACGACCGGGATCGGGCTGTTCAGGATGGCGGTGATGATCTCCTGCATGGAAGTGCTGAATCCGCCCGGCGTCTGCAGCGAGATTAACACGAACTGGCATTTCGCTTCCGCAGCCTTCGCCAGGCTCTTCGCCGCATACTCGGCCGTGATCGGGTCGATCGCGCCGTCGAGCCGTATTCTGGCGATTTCGGCCCGTGCCGGCAGGCCTGCGGCCAGCAAGAGCGCCGCAGCTATAATGGCGGATCGCAGCAGGGTTGGCATAAGCAATTCAGTCTTAGACAGCATACATCATATCACAGAACCGGCGCCAAACTCCGAATTTGGCGATCCCATCCCCGCCGGCGGACGCCGGCCGCAGCACTGCGCGCTTCTGGTTTTTCCGGAGCCCGCGGTCATTGGCGCCGCGCTTGCAGGGAATCGCGGCAGAGTCCAAAGGCAAGAATCGGCACCCTGTGACGCAACGCACGCGACAGATCACGGGAGAAGGGTTTCGACGCGTTCTGCGTGATAGGACGAACGGACCAGGGGGCCGGACTCCACGTAAGAGAAACCGAAGGAGAGCCCGGTTTCTCGAAGTGCGGCGAAATCCGCTGGAGTGTAGAAGCGTGCGACGGGCAGGTGGTCCTGGGTCGGCTGGAGGTATTGGCCCAGCGTCAGGATGTCCACTTCGGCTTCCCGCAGGTCGCGCATCACCTCGAGAAGCTCGTCGTTATTCTCTCCCAGGCCGAGCATGATGCTGGATTTGGTGCGCAGGCTTCTGTCCATGGATTTCGCCTGGCGAAGCAGCTCCACCGAACGCCGGTAGCGGGAACCGGCGCGTGCCACAGGGTACAGGCGCGGGACAGTCTCGACGTTGTGGGCCAGGACGTCGGGACGCGCGCGGACCACGATCTGCAGGGCTTGCCGGTCGCCTCGAAAATCAGGAATCAGAACCTCGATCCGTATACCCGCAATCAATTCCCGGGTGAGACGGATGGTCTCGGAAAAAACAAAAGCGCCGCCATCCTTGAGATCGTCGCGGTCCACCGACGTAATGACGGCGTATCTCAGGTTGAGGTCGCGAATCGCAGCCGCGACCCGCCGAGGTTCGTCGAGGTCGTAATCGGGGGGAAGGCCCGTTTTCACGGCGCAGAACTTGCATGCCCGTGTGCAGACATCGCCCAGAATCATGAAGGTTGCCGTTCCCGCTCCCCAGCATTCCCCGATGTTCGGGCAACGGGCATCCTGACACACAGTATGCAGGTTCTCCTGGTGCACGAGCCGCTTCAGGTTCGCGTAAGTGGGCCCTGTGGGCAGCCGCACTTTCAGCCAGTCGGGACGCGGACGGCGCGTGGATTTCCCCGTCTGGGCTCCCGCATCCGGGGGTTCTTCTCCGGCACTGCTTTTCATCTTTCAATGATAACCCAAAACCGCGCCAGACCAAGCGCTCCGATGCCGACATCAGCGGCAGGTGCGGCGGCGAGCTGCGAAAGTCGACTGGATTCTCAACTGGTCTCAAAACGCACCCGCCCCTTTACAGTCGCGGCTCGGAAGGCAGCGGTTGCGCTGCGTGCAAAACCGCATACCCGCCTGAGGCGGCTATCTTGCGCTGAACATTTCGCATCGGACTCTGGTATTGTTAAGGCGAGCGAGGGGCGCCGGAACCAGGCGGATGTGCGGGGCGCGGCCGCCCTTCCCGCGGCCAGGTGATTGCGGTTCGGCGGCCCGCGTTTCAGCGGTCCGCAGTCCGAGAGGTCGCGGAGTTTGAGGCCCGATGCCTTTGGCAGACGAACATCCCGGAACCTGGAATCCATTGTCGGCAGCCGCTTCCTTCCTGTTTGAGGGTGTGGTCCGCACGCGCAACCGGTTGTACGATTCTTCCCTCCTCCCCCGTCGCTCCCTCGCGCGCCCGGTGATCAGCATCGGCAATCTCACCGTGGGCGGAAGCGGCAAGACCCCCCTGGTGATTCATGTGGCCCGGTTGATCTCGCGCACCGGTTCCACGCCCGTGCTCCTCAGCCGGGGATACGGCCGCTCGTGCAGGCATGCCGTCATTTTGAAGCCCGGCCGGGATGTGCATGCCCAGGTGGAGCTCGTGGGGGATGAACCTGCGCTGGTGAAGCGCCATGTGCCGGAAGCATGGCTGGGAATATCCGGCGACCGGTACGCAGTGGGATTTCAGATTCTGAAGCAGGCGTCCGGCCTGGTTTTTATTCTCGACGACGGCTTCCAGCACCGCCGCCTGCGGCGCAACCTCGACATCCTGGTGGTGGACGGGACACAGCCATTGGAGCGAAACCGAGTTCTGCCTGCCGGTACCCTCCGTGAACCGTGGGACGGAATGCGCCGGGCCGACCTGCTCATGATCAACGGCCTGCAGGAAGGACGGACGGAGGAATGGGTCGAGAATCTGGTTCAGACCCTCCAGCCGGACCTTCCGGTATTCCATGCCAGGCAATACATTGATCGGCTGGTTCCGCTTTCCGCATGGTGGAAACGGAGCGAGGCTGCGGGCTTGTTTGCAGAGGTGCACCGCGCGTTTCTGGTGGCCGCCGTCGGGAATCCGGAACGGTTTCGCCGCGACGTGCAGGCTTTGGGGATTGAAGTCCGGGGAACGCGATTCCTGCGGGATCATGCCAGGATGGAAGACGGGGTGTGGCAGGCCTGCGCCGAGGAGGCGCGGCGCCGGGATGCCGAAGTCCTGATTACGACCGAGAAGGATGCCATCAAGATATCCGGGGCGCCCGACTTTCCGCTGCTCGTGGCGGTCCAGGCTACACGCCTGGCGGAGCAGGATCGATTTGAGCGGATGCTGGGCGCGATTCCAGAGAGCGGAAATTGAAGCCGATACATCCGGAATCCATCAGGCGGCTGCTGATCCGCGGCACAAACTGGGTCGGGGATGCGGTGATGTCCGTGCCTGCGCTCAAAGCCATCCGCCGCGTTTTCCCGAATGCCGGCATTTCCCTGCTCGTGCGCCCGTGGGTCCGGGACGTGTATGCCGCAGCGCCTTTTGTCGACGAAATCCTCTCGTACGACAAGCTGGAAAGGCACAGCGGCTGGATGGGCAGGCGTCTGTTGATATCGGAACTTCGCGCGCGCCGGTTCGACATGGCAATCCTGCTGCAGAACGCCATGGAGGCCGCATGGATCGCATATTGGGCTCGCATCCCGCTCCGGCTGGGATACCGACGCGACGGCAGGGCGATCCTGCTGACGCACGCTGTGCGCATCGATCCGGCCGTGCGCAAGGTCCACCAGGTCTATTACTACCTCGGGCTCCTGTCCGGCGCCGGACTTCTGGATGACAGGCCGTGGGAATCGGAGCCTTGCCGGGCAGTCTCCATCGCCGTCCCGGTCAGTGCTTCCGATCAGGAAGCGGCCCGTGCCATGCTGCTCGACCACGGCATCACCGCGGACCGCCCGGTTGTCGGGCTGAATCCCGGCGCAAGCTACGGCGGCGCCAAGAGGTGGCCCGCAGAACGGTTCGCAGCCCTGGCGGACGCCCTGGCCGAACGCTGCATGGCACAGATTGTGATCTTCGGGGCTCCTTCGGAACGTCCGGTGGCGGAGCGCGTTGCGGCACAGATGGCTTCCCCGCCCGCAGTTCTCGCCGGCAGGACAACGCTCGGCCACCTCATGGGGCTGATTCGGGAGTGCGACCTTTTCATCACCAATGATTCCGGGCCAATGCACCTCGCAGCCGCGCTGGACGTGCCGCAACTCGCGATCTTCGGTTCCACAAGCGAAATCGCCACGGGCCCGCTGAGTTCGCGGGCAACGGTCGTCAGGAAGGCCGCGGATTGCAGCCCGTGCTTCCTTCGGGAATGCCCGACGGATTTCCGGTGCATGCTCGGCATCACTGTAGGGGAAATCCTGAGTGCGGCGGAAGGAATGTTGCGGGGGAAATGCGGTGGGGAATCGAAATAAAGGGAACAACACCGCGGCCGGCCCCGCTCGATTGTGGAAGCATCCCCCCGGACATCCCCGCTCTTGCGGACCCGGCCCGCGATGTCCTCCTGAGTCACGCATAAGATAAACGGAGCCCGGTGCGCCCGCTGTGACTGCAATCACCTTCCGGCGAGTTAGCGGTCAGAGCGCGGTTCGCAGGCGATCCCGGGAATTTCAATTGTGACCGTGATAGGTCTTTGCTAGAGTCTACAGGCGGTCTATGCTGCTGAAACTCCGAGACGGTGTTCGCCCGCGGCCGCAGTCGACGGGCATGCCCGCAGCAGGTGCTTGCGAGATCCTGCCGACGGAGGTGATACGAGGACAGCATGAAGGTTGCGGTCTTTCTCGATCGGGACGGCACGATCAACGAAGAAGTGGGATACATCAACCACATCGACCGTTTTCGCATTTTCCCATGGACGGCTGCAGCCGTGCGCATGCTCAATGACGCCGGGCTCGCCGCGGTTCTGGTGACCAACCAGAGCGGCATTGCCCGGGGCTACTTTCCCGAGACCCTGGTGCGGGAGGTGCACGCCCGGTTGCAGGCCGAACTGGCGCAATCGGGGGCGCGGCTGGACGCGGTGTACTATTGCCCCCATCATCCCGACGGCAAGCTGGAGGCGTTTCGCAGGTCCTGCGACTGCCGCAAGCCGGCGCCGGGCATGCTCCACCGCGCCGCAGCGGATCTCGAAATCGATCTGAGCAGGAGCTACGTTGTCAGCGACAGGTATCAGGACCTGGTGATGGGATTTCGGACCGGTGTTCGCGGTGTCCTCGTGATGTCGGGTTATGGGAAGGGGGAGTATCACTATCACAGGGATTCCTGGCCCAGGCAGCCGGACCGCGTTTCTCACGACCTGCTCGATGCCGTGATGTGGATCGCTGATCATGCGCGCTCCGGCTCATTGTGAGCCCGGCCGTCGCGCAACGCTCCTGTGGGGGGTGAACCAATAGCCATGCCGAATCGCGTGCAGATCCGAGACCGCCTCCTTGGAATCATCGACCAGTTCGAACGTCGCAGGATCCTGGTGGCCGGCGACCTGATTTCCGATCAGTTTCTGTATGGCAGGATCTCCAGGATCTCCAGGGAGGCGCCTGTTCTGATACTCGAGTACAGCGAACTGGTGTGTCTCCCCGGCGGCGCGGCAAACGCAGCCAACAACCTTCTCGCGCTCGGCGCCGGAGTGGTCGTGGCGGGAGCCGTCGGAGCGGACCGCGCCGGCCGCGAGCTTGTGGAACGCCTCAAGGGAAAGGGCGCGGACGTGCGCCACGTCGCCAGGGTCGAAAACTTCGCTACTCCGGTCAAGACCCGAATTCTCGCGGGAGCACATCACTCCGCGCCGCAACAGATTGTGCGCATCGACCGCGAGTCCTTCCTGGCCGTGGGCGCGCAGGCGCCATGGGGCCGACTGGCGCGCAGCCTGCGCCGGTGCGATGCCGTCATCGTCAGCGATTACGGATACGGAGCCGTTTTCCCGGATCTTATGCGCCAACTCCACGGTCATGCACGCCGGCAGGGCTTGCCGATCGTGGTGGACTCCAGGTTCAGGATGGGGGACTTCCACGGCGTCACGTCCATGACTCCCAACATCACAGAACTGGAGGCCTGTGCCGGAGTCGCCATCGGCGGCGACGCGCGCCTTCTCAACACCGTGGCGCGGAAATTTCTCGGGAGGCATGGACTTTCCTCAATCCTCGTCACCCAGGGCCGTTTTGGCATGACTCTCTTCGAGCCGCGCCGCCGAGCCGTGCGCATCCCGCCCTATGGTACGGATGAGGTCGCCGATGTCACCGGGGCCGGTGATACTGTCATCGCCGTGTTCTCACTCGCGCTGGCGAGCCACGGTTCGCATGAAGAAGCCGCACGCCTCGCGAACTATGCGGGGGGAATTGTCGTGATGAAGCGAGGCACCGCGACCGCCAGCCGCGAGGAGCTGGTAGACGCGGTGCGGCTGGACCTGTCCTCCTGAACGGGACGATCCATCGATGTTCATCGTGCCCGAATCCAAGATCAAGAGCCTCGCCGAGGTGCAGCGGCTGGTTGCAGAAGCCCGTGCCTACGGTCGGAACGTGGTCTTCGGCAACGGTTGTTTCGATCTGATCCATGTCGGACACATTCGATATCTCCGTGAGGCAAAAGCCCTGGGGGAAATCCTCATCGTGGGATTGAACAGCGACGCTGCCGTGCGCGCCCTGAAAGGGAGCGGCCGCCCACTGCAGCCACAAGATGAGCGCGCGGAAATAGTCGCTTCGCTGGAATGTGTGGACTACCTGGTAATCTTCGATGCGCTGACAGCCAGGGAGATCCTTCTGGCCATCCGGCCTGACATCCACGCCAAGGGGACCGATTACACAAGCGAAAACGTCCCCGAGAGGGACACCGTCGCATCCTTCGGCGGAAGGGTGGAGATCGTCGGCGATCCCAAGGACCACGCTTCGCGGGACCTGATCCGCACTATCGTGGAGCGGAACAGACGATGAGCGAATCCCGCAGAATCCTCATCGTCCGGCTCAGTTCCCTGGGGGACATCCTGCACACCCTTCCGGCATTCCAAAGCCTGCGTTCCAGTTTCCCGGATGCCAGGATCGATTGGCTGGTCGAGCGCCGGATGGCATTCCTCCTCGATGCTGTCGATGGAATCGACAGGGCCCTGCCCATCGACACCCACGCGATCCGGACGCCGGGCGCGGGCGCCGATGCGTGGCGCAGGCTGTGGGAACCGGTCCGGACAATGCGGAGGACCCGCTATGATGTCGCCATCGACTTTCAGGGGCTGATAAAGACCGCTGCCCTCAGCATCGCCAGCGGAGCCCGCACCAGGATCGGATTCTCCAAACCTCTAGTGCGGGAGCATCCCGCCCACTGGCTGTATCATCGCACGGCGAAGAAACCGGCTTCCCCCCTTCACGTCGCCCGCCTGAACCTGCTGCTGGCGGCTGAGGCCGGCGCCGTGGGGGAAGAGCTGCTCGTACCCCTGAAATCAAGCCCCGAGGATGACCTGGCAATCACAACCCGGCTCGAGCGGCAGAAACTTTCCGGCTTTGTGGTCATCAATCCTGGAGGGGGCTGGCCTACCAAGCGGTGGCAGCCTGAGAGGTATGCTGCTGTGGCGGAGTGGATCGAAAAGGAGCTGTCGCTGCGGGTGATTGTCACCACCGGACCCGGTGAAGATCCGCTCTA
>JAFNAG010000153.1 GCA_017860135.1 Acidobacteriota bacterium | reverse complement strand
CATTGGGCAAGAGCGAACTCTACGGTAAGGTCAGTGGCGTGGGCGAACGAACCTACGGGGCGCCCCCGACTCTTGTGGGAGAGAGCGCTTCCTCCTTCAAGCAGGAAGACCTGTGCATCGGCTGGCGCTCCGGGAAGTCGCTGGGCAGCTCGGAGAACCTGCTGGATTTCACTGTTGGCCGAACGCAGTACACGATCGGGCACGGCTTCCTCGTTTGGGACGGGGGCGGCGAGGGGGGGAGCCGTGGCGGATTCTGGAGCAACGCCCGCAAGGCCTGGCAGTTTGCCGGTATCGCCCGGCTCAAACCGATGAACCACACGATCGAGGGATTTTATCTCGACCGTGACGAGGTGCCGGAGAGCGAGACGGGAAGCCGCCTGGCAGGCGTGAATTACGAGTATGCCGTGGGGGAAGACACCGTCCTCGGGGCAACCTACATCAGGGCTTTCGCCCATCGTGCCAGCCAGCCGCATCGGGACGGGATGAACGTCTTCCACGCACGCGCCTACACCGCGCCCTTCCCCGGGTTTTCCGATCTCTCTTTCGAACTGGAATACGGGTATGAGAAAAACGGTGCGCTGCTGAATTCCACCGCCTGGTCCGCGCAGGGCGCATATCAGCTGAGCAAAGCGGCCTGGACGCCCCAGTTTTCCTATCGATACGCGTTTTTCGACGGAGACGACCTCAGAACAGGCGGTAACGAAGCCTTCGACCCGCTGTTTTTGGGCTTCTATGACTGGGGCGCATGGTGGCAAGGGGAGATCGCCGGCGAGTATTTCCTTTCCAACTCCAACAACATCTCGCACCAGGCGCGTCTTCACCTGTCGCCCTCGGATTCCCTGGGGTGGGGCGTGATGGGGTACTGGTTTTTCCTTCCCCAGCCAGCCTCGGCAGGGCCCGGCGTCACATCCACAAATGTCGCGTTTGAATTCGACGCGTACGCCGACTGGAAGATCAACAAGAACTTCACTCTGAGCCTCGTCGGCGCCGTCGCGGACCCGCACAAGGCCGTCGAACAGGCTTACAACCGGACGAAAACTTTTCTATATGGCATGGTCTACATCGCTTATTCTTTCTGAGCCGGCTGCCGGTATCAGGTTTGGGATCAGGATCGAAAGCAGGGTGGGCCCCTCGACCTGGGAATAACGAACTGGATGCCGCATGCTCACGCGAAGCGACGGAATCTAGATCAGACGCGGTGGCGTCGCTTAGCACGCAATTGCGCGAGGGAGCGAATCAGGGATGCGTTCACCGAGGCAACCTCCTCGTCGGAGATCTTCTCCTGGAGGCGGGCCGCGGCTCGTTGACGTGCTTCTTCGGCCTTGGCTTCATCGATGTTCTCGGCGGCAACGGCCATATCTGTGACGACAGCGACGCGGTCGCCCGTGACTGAAACGAGCCCTTCGCCGACGGCCAGGTATTGCTCGCGGGCGCCTTTGACCACGATCATTTCACCAGGCACGATCTGCGTCATGAGCTGGGTGTGGTGCGGAAGGATCCCCATCTGGCCCTCCACGCCCTCCAGTGTGACCATATCCACGTCTTCGGAATAGACCATTCCTTCCGGCGTGACGATTTCCAGTCTCAAGGTGTCAGCCATATTTGCCTGCGCGCCTCATGTTGGATGAGAATTCTCCAGGGGCCCCACCGCCCGACGCTCAGTCCTTAACTCTTTGTGACTTCCTCAATGGCGCCCTTCATGTAGAAGTTGCCTTCCGGCACGTCGTCGTATTTGCCTTCCAGTATCTCCTTGAAACCGCGAACCGTGTCCGCCACAGGGACCTGCCTGCCCTCGCGGCCGGTGAACACTTGCGCCACGCTGAACGGCTGGCTCAGAAAGCGCTGAATCTTGCGCGCCCGGAACACCGTGGTCTTGTCCGCCGGGGAGAGTTCATCCATGCCGAGAATCGCGATGATGTCCTGCAGGTCTTTGAAGCGCTGGAGCACTTTCTGCACTCCGCGGGCGACGTCGTAGTGCTCCTGGCCTATGATTTCGGGGGTGAGCGCGCGGGAAGTGGAGGCCAGAGGATCCACGGCAGGATAGATGCCCAATTCGAATATCGCCCGCTCCAGCACGATCGTCGCGTCCAGGTGGGCGAACGTTGTGGCCGGCGCCGGATCCGTCAGATCGTCAGCCGGCACGTACACGGCCTGGAAGGAGGTGATGGAGCCCTTCTTGGTGGACGTAATGCGTTCCTGGAGGCTGCCCATCTCTGCGGCGAGGGTCGGCTGGTAGCCGACGGCACTGGCGGTGCGTCCGAGCAACGCCGATACCTCGGAACCCGCCTGGGAAAACCGGAAGATGTTGTCGATGAAGAGCAGCACATCCTGGTTTTTCTCGTCGCGGAAGTATTCGGTGATGGCAAGCCCCGACAGCGCCACGCGCAGGCGGGCGCCCGGCGGTTCGTTCATCTGGCCATACACCAGGGCGATCTTGGATTCCGCCAGGTTATCCTGCTTGATGACACCGGCTTCGGACATTTCATGGTAGAGGTCATTCCCTTCGCGCGTGCGCTCTCCAACTCCGGCGAACACCGACACGCCGCCATGGAGCTTGGCGATATTGTTGATCAACTCCATGATGACCACAGTCTTGCCAACCCCGGCGCCGCCGAACGCGCCCACTTTCCCGCCTTTCAAGAAGGGGCAAATCAAGTCAATCACCTTGATGCCGGTGGTGAGCACTTGCGCCGAAGTCGATTGGTCCACGAGCGGCGGAGGCTGGCGATGGATGGGGTAATATTTCTCCGCCGGGATCGGCCCGCGCTCGTCCACCGGGCTCCCGGTCACATCCATCACCCGGCCCATGACACCGTCACCCACGGGCACCGATATCGGTCCACCCGTGTCCGTGACTTCGAAGCCGCGTTTGAGACCTTCGGTGCCCGACATGGAGATTGTCCTGACCCAGTTGTCCCCGAGGTGCTGCTGCACTTCCAGGGTCAATTGGACGGGCTGGCCGCCGGCTTGGTACTCGACGGTCAGCGCGTTGTAAATCAGGGGGAGCGTTTGCGGAAACTCGACGTCCACCACCGGTCCGACGACCTGGACGATTTTGCCTTTATTCATGTTCGACCCCTGCATCAGCTGTGCGTCTCCAAAATGCTGCCGGCTCAACCGGCCTGGCCGCCGGCGATTTCCAGCAGCTCCTGCGTGATATTGGTTTGGCGGCGCTTGTTATATTCGAGTGTCAGATCCTTAATCAGGTCATCGGCACTTTCCGTGGCATTTTGCATCGACACCATGCGGGCACTGTGCTCGCTTGCTTTTGCATTCAGCAAGACCTGATACATGAAGATATTGAGATAGTGCGGGATGAGGTAAGCCAGGACGGCCTTCGGGCTGGGCTCAAACAGAACCTCGCTTGTGTCAGCCATCAGGTGTTTTTCGAATTCCACTCCCGGGATCTTCAGCCCTTTGATTTCGCCGACCGGAAGATACTCGATGCAGATAGGCTGCAACGTCAGCGTGTTGACGAATCGTGTCGCGATCACGAGGACCTGGTCGGCCTCCCCCTTCAAAAAAAGGTCGCGGGCAAAGGCCGCAATCGCTTTCGCGTCGGCATAGCGCGGCGCATCCGGATAGGCGAACTCGGCGACCATCCGCCGTCGGGAGCGGGCCAGGAACTGTGCGGCTTTGCGTCCTGCCGCGACGAAGACCGTCGACTCGGGATCATACTGCGCGGCCTGGCGGAACAGATTGCTGTTAAGCGCCCCGCACAAACCCTTATCCGCGGCGACCAGGATGATCGCGCGTTTGCGCACGTCGCGCACCTGCAGCAACGGATGTGTGAAACGGCCGATGCGGGTAGTCGCCTCGCGCTGGATACGGTACACCAGCTGCACAAAAGGACGCATGACGACTGCGGCCTGCTGGGCCTTGCGCATCTTGGATGCCGCCACCATCTGCATCGCTTTGGTGATCTGCGCGGTGCTGCTGATTGACCTGATCCGTCGACGTATGTCGCGTGTACTTTGCATACCTTTAAGTCCAAGATCCCGGTTCCGCAGGGAATCCGCGGAACCGAATGCCGGTGTCCGGAGCTGCAGCTGCGCCAGTGATACAGGGCTCAGCTCCAGGTCTGTTTGAACTGGTCGGCTGCAGCCTTCAAGTCGGCGATCAATTCGTCGCCGAGCGCCTTCTTCCGTGCGATCCGGCTGAGCAGCTCGGCCTTGCGCGTGCTCAGGAAATCCGTCAGCCGGGCCTGGAATTCTTTGATCCGCTCCACCGGAACATCATCCACAAACCCGTTTTGAACCGCCCAGATCACGGCAACCTGGATCTCGACGGGAATCGGGCTGTACTGGGGCTGCTTGAAGAGCTCGATGATGCGCTTCCCGCGGTCGATCTGCGCCTGCGTCTTGGGGTCCAGTTCCGAACCGAACTGCGCGAAGGCCGCCAGTTCGCGGAATTGGGCGAGCTCCCCCTTGAGCTGCCCCGCGACCTGCTTCATGGCCTTGATCTGCGCCGCGGACCCGACACGGGAAACCGAGAGCCCGACCGATATGGCCGGGCGGATTCCCTGGTAGAACAAGTCCGTTTCCAGATAGATTTGTCCGTCCGTGATCGAGATGACGTTCGTAGGGATGTAAGCGGAAACGTCGCCGGCCTGCGTTTCAATAATCGGCAAGGCCGTGAGCGAGCCATTGCCGTACTTTTCCCCGACGCGCGCAGCCCGTTCGAGCAACCGGCTGTGGAGGTAAAATACGTCGCCTGGATAGGCCTCGCGACCCGACGGCCGCTTCAACACCAGGGAAATCTGCCGGTAGGCAACTGCGTGCTTGGACAGATCGTCATAGATGATCAGCGCGTCCATGCCATGATCCATGAACCACTCGCCCATCGCCGCCCCGGCGAATGGCGCCAGATACTGGGCGGAAGCCGAATCCGAAGCGGGGGAAGCAAGGACGATGGTGTAAGGCATCGCGCCTGCCTTTTCGAGAACGGCAATGGTCCGGGCGATACTGGATTGCTTCTGTCCAACCGCAACGTAGATGGAATACAGCGGGCGATACTCCTTGTCTCCGGCAGCCTCGGCCGCTTTGTTGAGACGCGCCTGGCTGATGATGGTGTCGATGCAAATGGTCGTCTTGCCTGTAGATCGGTCGCCGATGATCAATTCGCGCTGGCCGCGCCCGATCGGAATCATCGCATCAATAGGCATGATGCCTGTCTGCACCGGCTGCCGGACCGGGCTGCGCCGGATGATGCCGGGAGCGACTTTCTCGATTGGATAGGCGACATCGCTCGCGATGGGCCCTTTGCCGTCCAGCGGTTGCCCCAGGGTGTCCACAACGCGACCCAGCAATCCCTTGCCGACGGGCACCTGCAGCAGCTTGCCTGTGGTGCGGACCTCGTCCCCTTCACGGAGCTGAGTGTAATCGCCCAGAATGATCACCGCGACTTCCGTCTCGTCGAGGTTCAGCGCCAGCCCTGTCAGGCCATGCCCGAGATCGATCATCTCATTGAGCATGGCATCGGCAAGGCCTTCGATTCTGGCGATGCCGTCCCCGATCTCACGAATGACGCCCACACTCTGCTTGGCCCCTGTTGCCTTAGCTCCCATGATCTGAGCTTCGATTTCCCGAAGTAGGTCAGCCATATGTCTTTCACCTCAGTTTGCCTGCCGCCCAGGCCGCATCCCGATCAACAATCGGGATGCCGTGTCCACTGCGTTCGTGACGGTGATTTAAAAGCTTCTCTCCAGCGCGGCCAACGCGCCCCGCACGCTGCCGTCATAGACATCACTCCCGATTCTTATGCGCATCCCGCCGATCAACTCGGGGTTGCGCGCAAATGACACGCTTATCCCGGGACCGTAGGCACGCGTCAGCCCCGATTGGATGCTCGCCTGCAGATCAGCAGGCAACGGCGCCGCGCTCTCGACTTCGGCAGTGCGCCTGGCAAGGTCCTGTCTCACCAGGTACAGAAAGCGGGACAGAAGTGCCGGGCCGCCGCGGAGTTTGGCTGCGATAACTTGTTGCACCAGATGGCGGACTCGGCCCTCGTCCAGCAATCCGTTTACGAGACACATACGGAACAGCCGCTTGGCCTGTCGCTTGGTTTGCTTGACATTCTTCATCGTGCGTTACTTTCGCGTTCCCACTATGCCGGCAGCTGCCTGGCGGTTTCCTCGGCCAGGCGTCTCTGGTCTTCCGGCGTCAGAACCTTGCCGGTGACGCTGGCGGCGGTTTGCACGACCAGACGCCCGACCTCGCGTTTGAGTCCGGTGAGCATGCGGGCGTAGTCGAGATCGGCGGCCTCGCGCGCCTTGAGCATGATCTGCTCCGCCGCGGCGACGGCCCTTTGCGTCTCCTGCTCCTGAAGGCGGGAGGCCGCGGCACGGGCTTCCTCGATGATCCTGGTTGCCTGGGCGTCCGCCTGCAACATTACCTCCCGACGCTGGGCTTCTGTCCGCGCCAGTTCGGCTTTTGCCTGCTCGGCGTCGGCCAGACCCTGAGCGATCTGTTGACGCCGGGCCTCCAGCATCTGGAGCACGGGCCGGTAGGCGAATCGGTAAAGGAGAAAACAAACGATGGCGAAGCTGGCTATCTGAGCGAGCAGATGCGGCCAGTCCACGCCGAAGATCGTGACCAGCCGTTCAGGACGCTCTGTGAGCTCCGCTTGCATCGCCAACAAAAGGACATTCATAGCCACACGCTCGCATTCTACGGGCGCAGTGCCGCAGTCGACTGTGCGCCCGCCGGTTTCACCCTATCTCACAAGGAACAGGGTGTAGAACACGATTGCCTCAGCGAAGGCGATGGCCAGAATGGACTGAACCAGAATCTTCGTCGAGGCGCTGGGATTACGTCCCACTACTTCCGAAGCTTTCATGCCGATCATGCCGACGGCAATGGTTGCGCCAAATGCGGCAAGAGCGATGTGTAGATTTCCGGTCATATACTCTTGTTTCCCTTTCTCGCCTGCTCCCGTGACTGGACACGATTTAGCTGGCGAAATTCATCATTATTCTAATGGTGTGCACCCGCCGATTCTCCTTCGTGCTGGCAAATCAGCAGGGTGAAGACAGCGGTCAACAACATGAAGACCAGCGCCTGGACCAGGCCCATCAGGAGTTCCAGGAAGTAAAACGGGATCGGGATCAGCCAGCCAAAACCCGGGACCAGCCTGGCCATGGCCTCCAACATGTTCTCGCCGGCAAAAATATTTCCGTAGAGACGAAAACTCAAGGAGATGGGACGGAACAAGATCGAAATGATTTCGAGACAGCCGGCCGCGAAGAACACCACCATCAGGAGTATCTTCAACGGCCCCGTGCTTTCACCCTTGGGCGCAAACAGTTCCTTCAGGAATCCGCTCAGGCCGACCTCCTGAATGGCCCAGACAATCCAGCAGGCGAAGAAGACCAGGGCCATCGCGAATGTCATGTTGACGTCGGCGTTCACACCGCGGAAAAAGGGCTGGTCGATCTTGAAGCCTTGCGCGGTCTGGCGCCCCCACCCGACCGTGCCCACCCCGGGAATGAGGCCCACCCAGTTGGAGACGACAATGAAGATGAAAATGGTGGCAAAAAACCAGAACGTCCGCTCCGTCAAATGACGGCCCAGAATCCCCTCCAGGACCCTGTACAGGCCCTCAACGAGCCATTCCAGGAAATTCTGGGCTCCCTCAGGAACTCGCTTCATGTTTCGCGTTGCCAGCTGGGCAAAAACAATCAGCCCCAGGGCAACGATCCATGATACGAGCATCGAATTGGTGATCGGGAAACCGAAGGGACGGGCGATCTCGACCGCTTTTTGGGGCAGGCCGTGTTCCTCCTGCTCGGGGATCTCCCCAGAGGAACTGCCCGGTACGGCCTTTCCATGACCGGCCGCCTCGTTGACCGAAGTCGCGGATCCCTGCTGCGCTGCTGCGTCCGGCGTAAACGACAAGCCAACACCCGGGATCACGAGCAGGACGGCAAGGAGCAGCAGTGCCGGCTTAGCATTCAGTTTGAGCCGGATCTCACGGCCGGCGGTTATCGGCAGGCAGCGCTTTAGTCCGACCTCAGAATCCCGGATTCCCTGAAGATCACACATGGTTACCATCGCGCCTGTATGGAGCATCGGGTCACGCGTGCCTGTTGGCATCGGGCCATGTCCCACCCCTGCCTTGTGCTCTGGGGTCTTGCACACTTACCGGGACTGGCCCCATCGTTGCTTCTCAAGCCGGGACTCCCGGACTCCGATCAACTTGGATCCTTCAAGGTCCTGGTCGCTCGCGCCGAGTGCATCGATGCCATCGAGTATTTAATTCAGTGGGGCAGCGATGGCAACTAGGGAAATCCCTAATGCCGCGGATCGAGTTCCGAGCAAACGGACTGGGAAACGTAGGATTGGCCTCTCGAAGCCGCCATGACGGCCGGAATCAGATCGGTCCTCAAGTGGGACTTCACAACATATCCCAGCGCCCCCTCCGCCCGGCACGCCTGGACGAAATCATCCTCGGGATGAACCGTCAGGAACACAAACTTTGCACTGGATCCTGCCTCGCGGAGTTGGTGGGCGGCCTCGATCCCGGTCAGGACCGGCATGGTTATGTCCGCCACGATCACATCGGGGCGCAGCCGCATCGCCTGCGAAATCAGATCTTCCCCATTCCGGGCGGTTCCCACCACATCAAAAGATAAGCTCAAAAGTGCAGCGACTCTCTCGAGCATTGGAAGATGGTCATCGGCCAGCAGCACACGCATGCGAGTCAGGATTCGCCTCCACTCACCACCGTCAGACGCTCGTCTTTTTCCTTTTGACCGGGCGCCACGCAGACTTCGATTGCGATTCCCATCCTAGGCACGGCGCCCCGCCCGCGCAACTGGGGATATCCCTAATCGGTTGCGACAGGATCAGCCGGCCGGTCTTGTTTTCAGGATGTTTGATTTGTATCTGGCGCAGGCTCGGGATTGACCGAGATCAGACCGCGCTTCAGCGCGAACAGGACCAGTTCCGCATTGCTCTTCAGATTGAATGCTTCCATGATGTGGCGCTTGTGGAACTCGACTGTTTTCTCGCTCAAACCCAGGCTCCAGGCGATCTCCTTCATGGGCCGGCCCTCTGCAAACAACTGGACGACCTCTCGCTGCCGGGGAGTCAGTTCCTTTGAGAATTGTCGCGCACGTGCTTCTGTTGCGACCCAGTCTTCCGCCCTGAGCCTGGGTGTCAGGTAAGACCTGCCGTGCAGTACATGGTCGATCGCCTGCAATAATTCCTGCTTGCCGGAATGTTTGAGGACGAATGCTATTGCCCCCAATTCGAGGGCGGCGGCGGCCAGGTTCGCATCGTCCTGCATGGTCAGGAAGACGAACTTGGTGTTCGGAGCCTGCTGTTTGACCCTCCGGGCAGCGTCCAAACCGTTCAGGGACGGCATGCCGACATCGACGACAATCACATCCGGTTTGAGCCTGGCGGCTTCCGCCACCATGGCACGGCCGTCGGCTGCGACCCCGACCACCGAATAGGTCTTTTCGAGCAGAGCCCGAAGCGCTTCGGCGAAGATAGTGTGATCATCCGCGATCAGGAAGCGCGGGCGTGACGTGTCCGTGATCGTTTTCCCCATACTCTGCTCCTTCACAGTTCGTGCGCCTGCGGATCACACCAGTTCCGTCTCGGGATCAGCTGTTCTCCGCTCCTGCTTGCGGTTGGAACGGCACCCAGGCATCGATACTGGTGCCTTTCTGCGGTTCCGAATGCACCTCGAATCGCCCACTCAGCAAGGCAACACGCTGCCCCATGCTTCGGATGCCAAGACCGTCCTTCTTCGGAAGCTCCTTGACGTTAAAGCCCACGCCTTGATCGCAGACCGATACGTGCAGCATGCCGCCGGCTGTGTCCAGGCCCACCCTTGCCTCTGAGGCGCCGCTGTGTTTCTTTAAATTCCGGAGTCCTTCCTGGACGATACGAAACAAACACAGTGCCGCTTCTGAGGGAACAGAGCTCGGGCAACGATCGTGGGAGAAGTCGACGTGTATGCCTTGTTGGGCCGCAAACTCTCTGCACAAGGCTCTCACTCCCGGAACGAGCCCCAGGTTTTCCAATGTGGAGGGATGCAACCTGCGTGACAGTGTGTGCAGATCCGCACCAATCTCACTGGCGGAATTCCAAAGCCGGTGCAGCTGCCGGCCTGCTTCGTGCGGCGATTCGGGAATCATCTCGGCAGCGGTCTCCAGATCGAGAGCCAGTATCGCCAGCCTTTGGCTGAAGTCATCGTGGAGTTCTGCGGCAAGCCGGCTGCGCTCCGACTCCTGAGCCGTAATGAGCATGCCGCTGAGCCGCGAATGTTCTTCCCTGGCCAGCTTCAGCTGCTTCTGCTTGAACAG
>JAFNAG010000152.1 GCA_017860135.1 Acidobacteriota bacterium | reverse complement strand
ATCGGGATCGATTTCGGCATCATCGCGCTGCCGGCATCAATACTGAGGCGTCCGATCATGCATGATTTTCGATAGCGACTGCGATTGCGGTCCCGATGCCGATACCGATACCGACCGTCATTACGTGGTGCTGAAAAATCCTTTCCTTTTTGGCAAGGATTTTCAGGTTAGTAGTATAGGGACCCGGCAGGCAGTGCACTCCCACGGTGTCACGTGTGGGCAACAGCCAGCGCAAATCGGGGCGATTCCGCGCCACAATCGGTATCGGGATCGGTATCGAGATCGCAATCGCTATCGGGATCGGTATCGATGCATTGGCCCTGCCGATATTCACAATGAGGCCTCCAGTCCTGCACTGTCTTCGACGGCGATTGCGACTGCGACTGAGATACCGATACCGACCGTTATTCCGTGGCGGTGCGCCAATATTGCCGCTTGCACCAAGCGCCGGAACGGCGGAGGCCTTCCAGGGTCGCACGGCCATAGGCTGTGGTCTTAGGTTGAAATAAGGAGCGTGCGAGCGGGAGTGCGTGTCCAGTGATGCCCGCGTGATGCCTGCGGGCTGAAGTGGGTGTCCAAAGATCCGCTCAGAATTGGTTTCCGGATTTGGGCGCCGGGCGATTACAATCAGCCCTGGAATTCGAATCGCCATCAGGCGGCCCGGCTCAGCCCACCGGAATCCGGGGCCCCGATGGAATTTCTGGAGGTCAGAGATGATAGCTTCAGCCCGCCGCGGAGTTTTCTTGGCCGTTGTTTTCTTCCTGTTGGCGTTGGCGCCGGCGCCGGCGCTCGCCCAGTCACTGCAGAGTGATCACGAGCAGAGCCAGTTCGCACAGTACACGAGCTATGAAAGTATGATGCGGTACCTGGAACGCGTCCGTGGTCTTTCGCAGGAAATGGTGCTCGACACCTATGGCAAGACCCTTCAGGGAAGGGACATCCCCTACGCGGTCTTCAGCCGCCCGCCGATCTCACAGCCCTGGGAAGCGGCGGTTTCCGGGAAGCCGGTCGTGGTGATGGCAGCCAATGTGCACGGGGGAGAGAGAACTCTGCGCGAATCCCTGCTGATCATGGCGCGCGAGGCGGCCACCCCGGGCACAGCCCTGCACGGGATGCTGGACAAGATCGTCTTCATAATGGTGCCCTCGATCAACCCCGACGGCCTGGAGGCGCAGCCGCGCCCCACCCGCGGAAATGCGCGCAATATCGACATGAACCGCGATTACATCAAGCTCGAGCAGCCGGAGCTGGCGGCCTACGTCAAAAACATCATCAACGCCTGGCACCCGCATGTCGTGGTAGACGGGCACAACGGATGCGCATTCCCTTACAACGTCTGTTACCAGGGCCCCAGCATGGCCTCCAGCGACCCGCGTCTGACCGAGATTTGCGACCGGGAGATATTCCCGCTGATCAACAAGCGCATGGGTGAATCCAAATATCGCTCCTGGTATTACTCCGGCGGGGATCAAAAGCAGTGGCGGGTGGGGGGGTTCGACCCCCGCATCGGCAGGAATTACAGCGGATTGATCAACAGCATCGGAATCCTGTTTGAATCCCCCGGCGGCCAGCCGGGAGAAATGGCTACCAGGAGCGGAATGGTGGCCTACATGTCGGTCGCGGAGTTTGTGTCCACCCATGCTGCCAGGATCTGCGACCTCGTCGAGAGCGCACGGCAGAGCACCATCACAGCCGGGAAGAATGCGCAGGGCGAGGTCGTCGTTCAAATGAAGTACGAGCCGGAGGACTTCAAGGTTTCCTACCTGATCGGAGGAACCGGCGGCAGCGGCTGGAACCGGCCGATCGTCGAAGTCAAGGATGCGGTGATCCTGAAGAAGCCCATCCCGACCAAGTCGCGTCCCCGCCCCTTTGCCTATATTCTCGAAGCCCGCTCTGTCAAAGCCATCGAGATGCTTCAGAGGCACGGCATCCATATAGAAGTGCTCGCCGAGGACACCGAACTGGAAGTCGAGTTTTACCGGATCGACCGGGAGGTAAAATATTCCCATGAGTACGACCACCCGGCTTCAGCCAGCGTGCAGGTGGTCGATGCAGCCACCAGGAAGATCAAGTTTCCTAAAGGCACCTTCGTGATTCCCACGGGCCAACCCCTGGGGCGTGTCGTCACCCACATGCTGGAACCGGAAACGAATGACAATGTGGTCAAATGGAATACCCTGGACTTTCTGCTGCCCGTCGGCGCCCGGCGCGCACAACCCACGGACGAGGAGGAGAGGAGAGCCGCGGCCCCCCCACCGCAGGCTCAGGCGAAACCGCAGCCTGTCGAGTTTCCCATCTATAAACTGATGAAGCCACAGGCGGTGGCGGCAAAGGTGTTGCGGTAAGCACCTCGTTTTCCCCTCTGTTTTCCGCCCGGGGCTTTTAAAAGCAGCCACAGATTACTCAGATTTCGCAGATTCTCGGATCCGTGAAATCTGAGTAATCTGTGGCTGAGTTTTTTTGCAGTTGAGCGGGCACGTCGTGGCTCTCGGGCAAACAGCGCAATTATTACATTGCGGGAGTCCGCAAAGCGCAGATCCTGCACTTGAAGTCCCGGGAATTCAAATCCCGGATTTCATCCGATTCGGCATCGAACACTATAAGGTATTTCTCTGCAAATATTTATACGAGCACATCGGACAGATCCTGTCCCACGCGGCATCCGGCACGGCGATTGCGATAGTAATGGGCAGTGATCATGGGATCACGGGAAAGGAGATCATGAACATGAAAGCGATCAAGCACATTTTGGCTCTATCAGCGGCCGCACTGTTGTTGTTCGGCGCCTCCGGCGCTCTCGCCCAGGGCAAGCCTTCCTCGCCTGCACAGAAAGGCCAGGGCATCGTAGACGCCAATGGCGACGGAATCTGCGACATTACCGGCCAGAAGATCGGCACGGGGGCAGGAACCGGCCAGGGACAGCAGGTGAAGCGCGGCAACACCAACGGACCCGGCAACGGGACCGGCAATCAGGGCACCGGGCCCAAGGACGGCACCGGATACGGCGCGCAGTCTGGAAAGCGGACCGGTCCTCAGGACGGCACCCAACCTCGCATGGGTCAGGGAGGCCGGACAGGACAGGGGGCACCGGCAACGGGCAGCCGCGGCCGCAGGGGCGGCAGGCGGTAGCCATCCAGCCCATCAGTCCCGGGACCATCGTTCCAGATTCACTCAGCTTTGGAACAAGGGTTCCGGGACGCGTGGCGCCGTAAATCATACGTGAGAAAGCGCGGGGGCTGACGCCCGCCCTCACTGGTTCCGCGAAGCGGGACGGCCTGACAGCCGTCCCGCTTCCCGGAAGAGGAGAAGATCGCATGGCAAGCAAGCGATTCAATTTCAGAACATTCACTTCTTTCATCCTCGCGTGGTGTTTCCTGACACTGATCATATCCGGCGCGATCCTGTATGTGGCTCCGCCGGGCCGTATCGCCAACTGGACCCGCTGGCAGCTCGTCGTTCTGACCAAGGAACAGTGGCAGGCCGTGCACACGCTGACAGCAATCGTTTTCCTGGTCGGGGGCCTGTTTCATCTCCTGAAATTCAACTGGAGGGCGTTCCTCGCCTACATGAAGAGGAAGACCGAATCGCGACTGCAATTTCGTAACGAGATGCTTGCATCCGCGGCCCTGTTCCTGCTGATTCTGGCAGGAACAATCGCCCAGCGAGCTCCGTTTGCGACAGTGATGGCCGCCGGCGAGTCGATCCGCCAGTCATGGGAGAGTCCATCGCTCCAGCCTCCGATTCCACATATGGAAGAAATGACTCTGGCGGAGCTTGCCAAAAACATGCAAATGGAGCCGGGCCAGCTTATGCAGTCCCTGCAGACCCTGGGATACAAGGCTGCGGGCCCGGAGGAATCCCTGCAGGAACTTGCCAAACGATATGGGCGTTCCCCGGGACAGATCTACGCCGCACTAAAATCCGGCAACGCGGCATCCGCCGGGGAGCACCAGCCGGTCGCGGTCGGAGGCGGTGGTGGAGGCGGGCGTGGCATCGGCTTCAAGACTCTGGCGCAGTATGCAGGCGAGATCGGACTCACGCCGCAAGCCGCGGTCGAGAGCCTCGCGGCCAAAGGGATCGCCGCCAAAGCCGACGAGCGGATGCGCGACATCGCAGAGCGGAGCGGCAGGAAGCCCTACGAGCTGACAGAAATCCTGAATGCCGCTTCGAAGCAGTAATCACAATGCGGCCGACGGCCGCAACCAGGCAAGGCGACGACTCCTGGAAATGGCACAATCGGTATCGCAATCGCTATCGATTTCGGCATCATCGCGCTGCAGGTATTGTTACAGAGGCGTCCGATTGTGCACGATTTTCGATGGCGATTGCGACCTCGATTGCGATCCTGATGCCGATACCGACTGTTATTCCATGGCAGGGAGCAACTATGGCCGCTTCCACCAGACGCCGGAACGACAGAGCCTTTCAGAGTCGCACGGCCACAGGCCGTTGTTTGTAGGTTGCAATAATGCGGATGGAACCGCGAAGACCTCGAAAATGTCGCTTCGAGGTCTTGGTAGTCTTGTTTTTCCAGCAGGCAGAGAGAGCGTCCTCACCTCAATGGGCTGCGGCTACCAGGTAAGTTGGATCAGCGAGACCCCCTGGCGCGGCAGAGTGAACTTCAGCGTCGCGCGCCCGCCGGCGATGGTGATGTTTTCGGGCGCCCGCAACATCTGGAGCTGTCCTGACTTTTCAAGCTCGGCGTACTGCTGCGGGGATGGCTGCTGGGGGGACCCCATTCCCTTCCACACTTCGTAGGCATTGCTGTGGTCGCGGTCGACGCGGTAGTGGGTGACCGTCGCACGGCCGTCCGGCAACCCTTCCAGAGTGAGATCCACCCCGGCGGCCGGCGCGGGCAGGTCGTCATCGTGGTAATTCCAGACGAGGACCGCTACACCGCGCTCCTGGCGGCTGGCCAACGCCGAGATGTCCGGAGTATCGCGCACACCCCGGCTGCGGATCGTCTCCAGCGGCAGGCTTCCGGAGCTTTCCACGGCAACGCGCTTTCCGCCCATCTTTCCGAGCATGCGGAAAACATTGAGCACCGGCTTGTCGATGCCGTTGCTCGCCAGCGAACGGAAGCCGTCGAAATACGGCTGGTCCTCGAACTCGAAGGCCCAGGTGACGGAGCCGAGGAGATTCACCCTGTGCAGGTCGGCCAGCTGATAGGTGCGCGCGATCTGCTCTGCCGTGTAACTCGAGTAGACGGTGCCGTTGCGGTACGCGTTCGACGGCGTCAGCCGCGCCGAGCACGCGGCGCAACCTTCCGGGTCCGACTCGCCGATGACTATGGGCGTGTTGCGGAGCTCGGGAAATGAGGCGACGATCCCGAATCCGTTGGAGATCGCCTGAAGCTGGTTGCCGACCCCCATGCGCACGTAACCTTCCATCACGCGCGGCGATCCCTTCGCGTGAAAGCCGACATAATCGAGCGGCGCGCCTTTCCCTCCCGTGGCATAGTTGGCGCCGCGCAGGCAGTGCTCGAGGAAGTCCCGCAGCATCTTCTGGGTTCGCGCACCGAGCGGCCCCGTCACGTGCGGCCCGCCGATCCTTGCGGTCGGAAGCGCCCGCTTCAGGCCGTCGGCCGCATAGTCATAGAGCTTCATGTATTCCTCGGGAGTGCCGTGCCAGTATCCGATGTCCGGCTCGTTCCACACTTCCCAATACCAGGTCTCGACTTCCCCGCGGCCGTATTTCTGCACGCAGTGCCGGACCCACTGGTAGACGAGTTCGCCCCACTTGCCATAGTCCTTCGGGGGATAAGACCAGCCGGTGTAGATGTCGTTGTAATTGTCTCCGGGCTTCCAGAAGTGGCGGTAGGGATCCGGCCGCATCGACAGCGCCTGGGGCATGAAGCCGATCTCGACGAGCGGCTTCATTTTTCGTTCGAGCCAGGTGTCGAAGATGCCGTCGACGATCTTCCAGTCGTATACCGGCCGGCCCGAGGCATCCTCGGTGTATGCGTTCGTCGAGCCCCACTTGAATGCGGCCTTGCCGTCGCCGGTCGTCAGCAGGTTGTGCGTGCGCACATACACCGGCGCCGGGCTCAGGGCGGCAAGCTCCGAGAGCAGCTTCCTGCCGTGCTTCATGGTCGTGTAATTGGGCTCATCGTACCCGAACCAGGCCCACATGGGAGTCATGTCACCGACCGAACTGGCGGCGTCGACGCGGATCGAGACCGGGGGGACATCCCCCTGCGGGCGCACGATCGGCGCACTGACGATGGCGACGGCCATCACTGCGGCAAACTGCATCGCACGGTTCACTGCTCCTCCTTGGAATCAGGCTGATAGAAGACCGGCTTCTGCCGAAAGCAAACCGGCGCCCTGCCCTCCCATTCTATTGTCGCATCGCTCTCCATGGGAAGTTATTTGTTCTGGCGGACTCCTGCTCACTCCTCGTCAGTTTCCGGAACTGGTGCGCTCCCTGACAGCCTGCAGGACCATCCACCCACAACCTCAAGTCTGTCCCCCAGCCGGCGCTGTGCGGGGCAAGGCTGACGGCTGTCTGCAGCCACCCCGCGCCCGGATCAGCCCGCGCATTCCAGACACCGCGAGCAGCACTTCATCCGGCTGTGATCCAACCTGCGCTACTCACCCTAAAACCCTTGCCAAAAAGGAAAGGGTTTTTCAGCACCACGGAATAACAGTCGGTATCGGCATCGGGATCGCAATCGCAGTCGCAATCGCTATCGAAAACAGCGCTGATCGGACGCCTCTGTGCTGATGCCGGCAGCGCGATCATCCCGAAGCCGATTCCGATACCGATTGTGCCAATTCCAGGAGTGGTCGCATACCTGATTGCGGTCGGTCGACTGCGCTGCGGATACTCGCGGAGCTATCCGTCGTCTCTTGGCTTCCACCAGCCAATCCGGGCGAGTCTTCTCGGAGTCCCGATTGATCCGCAAAATAAATAATTGCAGAACCCTCTTGCACAAGCGAGCGGCGCGCCTAATGATATGAAATTGTATTTCGATTTCTTAGTAGCGGAGCGGGTGTACGTTATGCCGAGGCTGTATGCAGAAGGTTTTCGTTGTTTCAGCTGTACAAATTCAAACGCAGCACGGCAATGCATGCCGCATGCTGCGGCGCCCTGCTCAGGCAAAACTCCCTTCTCCGCATATCGTCGTACACTCGCATTCTCCAACCAGGACAGGGATTCGCCGAAGGCAAGCGCCAGTTCGGGGGCAAATCCGACTGCCCAGTTTCCTGCGAACAGCTCTATTAACGCTTTCAGGTTTTCAAGGGCAGCACCACAGCCTACTGATGCGAGTCTGGCCGCGGCGGATGGGTGCGCCGACCAGGCCTTTTTGCCACCACAATTCACAGGGAGGATGACATGACCAAATCACGAATGTGCTTGCTGGCCATACTCGTGGCGTCGCTCACACTATCGGTGAGTGCGCCGGCCGCCTATACACCGGCGGCGCCTGCAAGTTCGAGCACCAATGAAGAGAAAGTGATCTTTTTCGCGGCTGACGGCATGCGGCAGGATCTGGCAGAAATTTACGCCGGCCAAGGGCAAATGCCTGCCATCGCCGGGTTGCTCCGCTCCGGCGCCAAAGCCGCCGACGGCGGCCTGCTCACACAGGCCCCGGCCACTACCGGCGCCGGATGGTACAGCCTGGCAACCGGAGCATGGCCGGGCGTACATGGCGTGACTAGCAACACGTTCGCCATCAACGGAGCGCCGTTCGGCAACCGCACCGGCGCTTTTGATGCCGGAGTAATACAGACAGAGACCCTGGCGCAGGCCGCCGAGCGCGGCGGCAGAAAAGTCGCCCAGATCGAATGGGCCGGCGGCCGTGTCGGCAGAATCGATGGCCCGACGGTCGACTTCCGTACCTTTTTATCCGGCAGGGGTATCGCAACCAACTACATAAGTCCGACCGACAACGCCGCCTTTGTGGCTTCGTTCGGTCTGCAGTTCGATCATCCAGCCGGATTCGCCGGGCAGTCGCCTTTCCCGGCCGCTGCCCCGGCTGACGCTGCAGGGTGGACGAATGTCCCCGCATCGTATAGTCCTGCAATGGAAATGCGTCTGCGCGTCCTCGACTTCGGCACGGACAAGTATGGCCTGAACGCCTACATTTTCGACTCCACCGACGACGGTACTACCAATTACGATAGCGTGCTCTTTTCGCCGGGCAAAGATGGCGCCAATGCCGTAGCCACGCTGAATCGCGGCCAATGGGGCGACGTGAAAGTGACGATCGTGGGCGGCGCGTTGGCCGGCCTGACCGGCGGCATGCTGGTGAGGGTCGAGGAACTGGCCGGCGATTTATCACAGGTACGCCTGTACCATTCCTCCGTCACCCGCGCCAATGCCAGTTGGGCCGGCTGGTCGGAGACCGGCTTCACGGGCGATTTCGCGGAGTACGTGGCCCAGAAGTTCCCCACCTCGATGGAGGCTGACTTCGCCGTCATTGAGGCCGGCATCGTCAGTGAGGAGACTTATGTCGAGCAGGGACTGTACTGGGAAACCGGCTATCATCCGCTCATCAGGTACATTCTGACGAAGTACCAGCCTGACCTGGCCATGATCGGGTACCCCCCGACGGATGCATTTCAAAAGCAGTTCCTGGGCCTGATCACTCCGGTCCTCCCCAACGGCGTTCCGAATCCGGCGTACGACGATATTCAGGTCAACGGCACACCCGACGGCCGGGTCGCGCAGCGCACGGCCTTTGTGCAGCGCGCCTATCAGGGCGCCGATGCTACGCTGGCGCTCGCCCAGTCGCTGATGCCGGCCAGCGCGAGCAGTTTCGTGTCGTCCGACCACGGCGTCGCGCCGCAATTCCTCGCTGTCGACGCCAGCAAGGTCCTTGTGGACCTGGGCCTGCTCTCCAGGCCGCAGACCTCGAATTGCCGGCCGGCCACCGGCGAGACGATCGGCAAGGCCAAGGCCTGCTGGTCCGGCGGTACGGTCCAGATCTATCTGAATCTGGCCGGCCGTGATCCTGCCGGCGGCGGCCTGATGCAAGTTCCCGCGGCGCAGGAAGCTGCGACGGTGGCTCAGATCAAAGCCGCGTTCCTGGCGCTCAGCGATCCGCACGACTGGACCGGCGACGCCCAGCCGGAAGGCTGGAGGATGATCGACCGCGCATACACCAAGGCCGAAGCGCGCTACATTCCAAACGGCCCGGGCAGCGCCGCCGACTTGGCGCACCCGACGCGCACAGGTGATCTGACCGTCTTTTCTTATCCGCCATACCAGTTTGATGCTGCCACACCCGGCACGTTGGTCGCTCGCTCTGCCTTCTTCGGCCAGGACGGCTACGTGCCGGACGTGCAGAATCTTGGTGCCGGCACCAATATGCGCGGCGCGTTCATCGGCGGGGGCAGATCGATTGGCCCCAATGTGATTGCCGCCGGTCTGCGCACCATTGACCTGGCGCCGACCATCTCTTACCTGATGGGCATCCCCGAGCCACAGCAGTCGCAGGGTCTGGTGCGCCTGGACCTCTTGCGCGGGGGCCAGGCCCGGACCCTTGTGCCCGTCATCGGCCTGACAGATTACCACGGCCAGCTCGATCAGACGACGGTGACCTTAGACGGCAGGAACGTGCCGGCCGGCGGCGCGGCGCAGTTGGCCACGATGTTCGATCAGGAAGCGGCGCAACTGCCCGGAACGGCATTCCTGTTCGCCTCCGGAGACAACGTCGGCGCCTCGCCGGCCAACTCCGGCTTGCTGGAGGACCGGCCGGCCATCGATGTCGAGAACGCCTGGGGCCTGGATGCTACCGCTTACGGCAACCACGAATTCGATTTTGGCGTCGCGCGTCTGCTGCAGCATCAGGCACAGGCCAATTTCCCATTCCTCGGCGCCAACATTGTCGACGAATTGACTCTCCAGAATCCGGACTGGGTGCAGGGCACGCAAGTCTTTGACTATGCGGGGCTGCGGATCGGGGTCATCGGCATTGCGCTCCCATCCACTCCCGACCTGGTCAGCAGTGGCGCTACAGCCGGCCTCAGGTTCCTCGACGAGGCCGAGACGATCAAGTCCGAGTCCGAGAGACTCCGCCAACTGGGCATCAAGGTGCAGGTCGTCCTGATCCACGAGGGCACCGACAATGGCCGGAACGCCGTGGACGGCAATCCACCCGACCCTTGGGCAGGCCCGATCATAACCATCGCACAAGCCATCCAGGACACCACCGTGGACGTCATTCTGGCCGGGCATACCCACCGCATCTCGAACCTGATGGTCGGCAACATCCTGGTCGCCGAGGGCCTGAACGCCGGGGCGAGCTACTCGGTGGTGCAGATGATCATTCACAATCAGGATGTCGAGTGGGCCGGCGCGGCAACGCGC
>JAFNAG010000151.1 GCA_017860135.1 Acidobacteriota bacterium | reverse complement strand
CCGGGGCGGAACGACGCGCTTGCCGGCCTGAGAAATATTTCTCAATTAACGGGAGGCCGGGCTGCCATTTACAGCGATATCGGCACGGCTCTGAAGACCGTCAACGAAACCTCGCGCGTCGAATACCTCCTCGGCTATTATCCAGCGATCGACAAATGGGACGGGCAATATCGGAACATCCAAGTGAAGGTCAAGCGCCCGGGATTGAAGGTCTCCTATCGGCACGGATATTTCGCTCGGGACAAGCTGCAACCCTATGATCGCGAGGAATTCCTGGCCTACAGCCGGATCTCCGCTGCCGGCGGTTATGAGCGGGAGATCGGCGATGTTCCCTTCAACATCAACGCAAACAGGGTGACGGATGCGTCCGGTCAGGCTCTGATCAGGGTGGACCTGCTCATCGAAGCTTCCGGACTGGTGATAAGATCCGTCGACGGGCGGCACCGGGGAAAACTCCGCATTGCCATATTCTATGCGGATGCCCGCCAGAAGTTCCTGGGCCAGGAATGGAAAAACGTGGAATTGAATCTGACGGAGCCCACATTCAGGATGATGCTCGCCTCCAGAATCCCTTTCTCCATCCTGATCCCCCTGCGCGGTCCGGACCAACATGTCAAAGTGGTCGTGTATGACGTCCCGGGGGACAAAGTCGGCAGCAAGCTGATCCGGGTGCGCTGAGGGGACATATCTTTCACATTCCGTACTCCCGTTTTTGTGATAGGATCCGGCCCTGGGATCCGTGCCGGATGCGCCTTGATGGATTCTCGCGGCCTCCAGCCGGGAATCCCCGACGTGGCAGTGCAATTGCGCGAACTCTTTTCCCCGTGGCGTGGCGCCTATGATTCCTTCTGCCCCCTTGAGCCGGCGCTGCTTCCTCAAATGGAGCACGCTGCTGGGCTCCTCTTTCCTTGCCGCATTCCCTCCCGGCCGGGCGCAGCCTTCCTCCATCGGGCCACTCCAGGATCCATCGGCCGGAAAGCGTGTAGTCCGCGTCGGGTGCCCCGGCCACAACTGCGGCGGCCGCTGCCTCCTCAAAGTGCATGTTGAGGACGGCGTTATTTACAGAATCGAGAGCGATGACCGGCCGGGCGACACGCTCGAGGATCCGCAGCTCAGAGCCTGCATACGCGGACGCGCGTACCGGCACCGGCAGTATCATCGCGACCGTCTGAAATACCCGATGAAGAGAACCGGCAGGCGCGGCGAGGGCAAGTTCGAACGCATTTCCTGGGAGGAAGCGCTCGGCAAGGTTGCCGGCGAACTGAGCCGGGTCAGGAAACAGTACGGGAATTCGGCCCTCTTTGTTCCGTACGGCACCGGCAGTTACAGCCAGATCAACGGTCGCCAGACCGCGCAGCGGCTCCTCAATCTGTTCGGGGGGTCGCTCGGGCACTACAACAGCTACTCCTGGGCATGCATTTCCAACGCGACAGCGTATGTGTATGGGACCAACACCACCGGCAACCAGCGGCAGGACTGGGTGAACTCCAAGTACATACTGATGTGGAGCTGGAATCCGTGCGAAATGCGCGACGGCACAAACACCGAATTTTTCCTGCAGAAAGCCCGGGAGAAAGGGGCACGGATTGTCTGTATTGATCCACGGATGACCTTGAGTGCAGTGGCACTGGCCGACGAGTGGATCCCGATCCGCCCGGGAACCGATGTGGCTATGATGTCCGCGATGGCGTACGTCATGATCCGGGAGAAGCTCTATGACGCCGAGTTTGTAAAGACGCATTGCCTCGGGTTCGACGAGACGCAAATGCCGACGGAGGCCAGGGACGCCGAGAGCTATAAGGACTATATCCTCGGGACCCGGGACAGGCTTCCCAAGACTCCGGAATGGGCCGAGACGGTCACCGGAGTGCCGCGGGACAAGATCGCGCGCATTGCAAAGGAGTACGCAACGACCAAGCCCGGTGTTCTGTATCAGGGCTATGGTATGCAGCGCCGGGCCTATGGCGAACAGGTGGTCCGCGCCGGTTGCGTGCTCGCGGCCCTGACCGGCAATGTGGGGATTCCGGGAGGATGGGCCGGCGGCATGGGGCTGCAGGCCCCCGACGGAGGCCCGGCCTGGAACGTCTTCCCGATCGGAGCCAATCCGGTCCGGGCAAGCATTCCCACCTTCCTGTGGACCGAGGCCGTGTTGCGCGGCAAGGACATGGGTCCCGGGGAGGGTGTGCGCGGCGCCGCGAGGCTGGATAACAATATCAAGCTGATCTACGCCGTGGCATCGAATGCGCTGATCAATCAGCACGCAAATGTAAACCGCACCGCCAGGATGCTCCAGGACGATCACCTTGTCGAGTTCATTGTTGTGCAGGACAATTTCCTGACCCCGACGGCACGTTTCGCCGACATCCTGCTGCCCGCATGCACGCAATTCGAGACCTGGGGCGTGGAAGACGGTTGGAAATACGGGGACGAAGTAATCCTCATGCCCAAGATCGTCGATCCTCCTCACGAGACCCGGAGCGATTACAGAATCTGTGCGGATATTGCCGAACGGCTCGGGATCGGGGCGGCTTATACGCAGGGTCGGAGCGAGCGGGATTGGGTGGAATGGTGCCTGGGCGAGTTCCGGAAAAGCAGGTTCCCGAAACTTCCCGCTCTGGCGGAATTCGAAAAGAGCAATGCGGGAGTGCATACAATCCCGGTAACCCGCCCCGCGGTAGCTTTCGAGAGCTTTCGCAAGGATCCCGGCAAAAATCGCCTTGCCACTCCCTCCGGCAAGATCGAGTTCTTTTCCCAGCGGCTGCATGCGCTCGGCAAACCGAAGGAGATTCCACCGGTTCCCAAATACATCCAGGAATGGGAAAGCCCGTTCGGGCCGGAAGCCAGGAAGTATCCTCTGCAGGCGGTCGGGCACCACACACTGGCCCGGATTCACTCGACGCTCGCCGGTGTTGACTGGCTGGAGGAGGCTTTCCCGCAACGGCTGTTTATCAACCCGCTCGACGCGGAAGCCCGGGGAATCCGCAACTCGGAGGAAGTGCGCGTCTTCAACGACCGGGGTGAGGTTCGTATCCCGTGCCGGGTGAGCAGGAGAATCATGCCCGGCGTTGTGGCCCTGCCGCAGGGCGCCTGGTGGCGCCCGGATGAGCAGGGCGTCGACCGCGGCGGCTGCGTGAATGTACTGACCTCGGAACGCTGGACCCCCCTCGCATTCGGCAACGCGCAGCACACCATCATGGTCGAGGTAGGCAAGGCTGAATAATCAATCTCGTGCGCCGGCAGGAAATATTACGGGCTGGCGCCAAGGCCTTTGGCCGGGTGCCCCTAAAAGTCCCGTTGTTCCGGCGTTTGATTGAAGTGGCAAAACGCGCTCAATCCAACGGAACAACCCTCGGCATCGGGGTCGCAATCGGCATCGAATTCCTGGTAGATCTGGGGCCGCCGCATTGGCATCGGCTGCGACATGATATCGTCATCGATCCCGATAGCGATTGCAACCCCGATACCGATTCCGATACCGGGGGTGGCGCGGATTTGCCCCGCCGTACGCGGCATGCCAAAGCCATGCCTTCCAGGCGTGTTCGATCAGGCAATGCACCTGGAAGGGAAAGCCGGCGTGATACCCAGCTGCTTGAGCGTATCGGCGATCCTCTCGGGCTTTCCCCAATCGCTCCAGGCAACCCCGGTCAGCCTGATGGCGGCGATTTGACTTGCAGCGCGCATGAGGAGATCATGGGAAAAGTTGCGGAATGGCATGGTTCGATACACGGATGCAACCATGGCTTTTTCGACGGCCAGTCCGATCGCATCTTTGATCTGCTCAAATCGCCACATGACTTCCGGCACATGACGCCATCCGAGTTTCCACAGGGTTTCCGCCTTGGCGGCGAAAACCATGGTGTTCCAGAGCGCGCCGGCTTCGAGTGCCGCCTGTGCTTCGGCCGGGTTCGGCTTCTCCACGAATCGCTCTACCGCCATGACGCAGCATCCGCCCTCGCAATGCAGCGTCCGGTCTGACCAGATCCAGCCATACTCAGGTTCCGCTTGGGTCGGGGATGCACCCAGCAGGATCAAATGATGGGGCAGTTGCTCCACAACATTGGCTGCCTGGCGAACCGCCGCCACAAAGTGCTCTTCGGGATAGACGAAATGATCGGAAGGGTAGACGATCACCGTCGCATCCGGATCCTTTGCACGCACATAGGCCAGAGGCAGGAAAATTCCCGGCGCAGTGCCGCAATCCGAGGGTTGGCTGACTATTTCCCCGTGATTTTTTCCCCTGAGTTGCAGCCAGCCGCGGCGCGCGTGAGCTTCCTTGGTCACAATCACCCTGCGCTCCGGGGAGGTCAAGGCATCCGCCCGGTCCACCGTGTGCTGCAACATTGACCTGGTGCCTGCAAATGCGCAGTACTGTTTGGGCTTGTGCATTCCGAGCCAGCGCCGGATGAACGGTCTGGTGCGCTTGCCTTCTCCTCCCGACAATATGATAGACCACAGGTGATCGCTCCATTTCAGATCTTTCTGCATACATCCTCCATGAGTTGTAGCCGTACACGGTTCAGATATGAACCCGGGCCTCGCTCTGATATTGGATGATGAAGCTGTCTCTCAGTACCCCAGCCAATCGCGGTTTTGAGGAAATACCGCTCTGCCTGAATTGGGCTCATCCAGGCAATTTGCCGCACGAATCCAAGGCGAGGGACTGTCTTTTATGCATGCAAATGAAATGCCGATCCCGAGCTTTCCCCGAATTAAAGCAAATAAATGAGATGCGTGCGTTGACAAGCGTCAGGCCGAAAATATGTGCCGACGTTTTCGGGGAAAGTCTCCCTTAATCTCGGTTGGGATCACGGCGTACTATTCCTTGCCTGAGGTGCTCGCTTTGGTCGCCGCCGGGCACCCCATGTCGGATCAGGGACTCGGCAGCCGCTCACCGGTCTGATAAAACCCGCCTCTGTTTACGCGGGGCAATGCTAAGATCGAACCGCAGATGGGGCGGATTCGGGGAGTAGGAGCGCATTCATGAAAGCTGTGGTCTGGAAAGCAGCTATACCCCTGGCGGTCGGAATCACGATTCCTGTGATTCCAGTGCCACAGGGGTTGAATCCGAATGCGTGGCATTATTTCGCTGTTTTTGCTGCGGTCATCGCCGGGCTGATCCTGGAACCGTTGCCTGCCGCGGCGGTCGGGTTCGTGGGTGTCTTTCTGGCCGCAGCGCTGGGCCTGGCAGGTGCGACGCCGTCGGAATCCATTCGCTGGGCACTGTCGGGATTCTCGAACGCCACGGTCTGGCTTATCTTTGGCGCCTTCATGTTCGCACTGGGCTATGAAAGAACGGGCCTTGGAAAGCGCGTTGGTTTGTTGCTCGTCAGGAACCTGGGCGGGAAAACGCTCGGCCTCGGTTATGCGATCACCTTGGCGGATCTGATCCTGGCGCCGTTTACACCATCCAATACTGCCAGGAGCGGCGGGACGATCTTCCCGGTCATCCGCAGTCTTCCCGGCATTTACGCATCCTTCCCGGGCGACACGGCTCGCAGGATCGGCGCGTACTTGATGTGGACTGCATTCGCGGCCACATGTGTCACCAGTTCGATGTTCCTCACAGCGCTGGCGCCCAACCTTCTGGCCCTGGAGCTAGTGAACAAGACTTCTGGAATATCCATTACCTGGTCCGAGTGGTGCGCCGGCTTCCTGCCGGTAGGAGGCATTCTGATCCTGGCGCTTCCCTATCTCGTGTATAGGATCTACCCACCCGAGATCAAGTCCAGTCCCGAGGTCCCATCCTGGGCGGGGAAGGAACTGGTGAAATTGGGAAAGGTCTCCAGGCGGGAGATGCTGCTGGCCTCGCTGGTTGTTACCGCACTGTGCCTATGGATCTTCGCTGCGGGCAAGATCGATGCGACTGCAGTGGCTGGACTGGCGACCTGCGGCATGGTGATCGCCGGTGTGTTGACCTGGGACGACATTCTGGGGAACCGGCAGGCGTGGAATGTCCTGGTCTGGTTCGCGACCCTGGTGGCGATGGCGGACGGCCTGGGCAGAGTAGGGTTTGTCGGCTGGTTCGCGCGCCTGGCGGCGGAGCGGCTTGCGGGATTTTCGCCGCTCGCCGCAATGCTGATTCTGGTTGTGGTCTTCTATTTCTCACACTACATGTTTGCCAGCCTGACCGCCCATGCGACGGCGTTCCTTCCAATCATGCTGGCGGCCGGGGCTGCGATACCGGGCATTCCGGAGCGGAATTTCGCGCTCCTGCTGTGCTACTCATTAGGGATCATGGGTGTGATCACTCCCTATGCGACCGGTCCGGCTCCTGTCTACTTCGGCAGTGGATATGTGAGCCGCGCCGACTTTTGGCGGCTGGGGCTGATCTTCGGAACAATTTTCCTGATCGCTCTCATCGGGATCGGTGCGATTTCATCAAGAGTCTGGGGCCTCTGAGGTAGTTATTTTGTTTATACAATGATTCCGGTATAAGTTTGAAGAGGGTGATTGCCGAGACATGCTGCCTGCCGATGCACCGACAACAGGCTTCCTTGCCGGTTTCGAAATGGAGGGCGCGCATCGGCTCTGAGCATTTGTAACCGATTCAGGACCGCGGCGCAGCCGCCGCCGGACAAAGGCAAGCAGCCAGCCGCTTCCGGCGGTTACTGCCCATCACCGGCTTGGTCAATGGAGGACACAGAGATGGCTATCCGTATCGTCAGGTTGGGAAGTGCCCGGCGACAGGGTGAGGGCCTGCGTATCGGTACAGTCCGTCGCCCGCCGCGCGGCGTACCCAAGTCCGAGTTCGCCGCGCAGAACTGGTATGACGTCTGGTTCCCCATCCTGGCGCCAAGCAACGAGACGGTAAAGCTGGGGCAGTCGGCTGCCACGCCGGCACAGTGGGCCGCTTTCGCCAGAAAATACCGGGCCGAGATGTCGGCTCCGGAAGCCCGCCACACTATCGCGCTCCTCGCCGCGCTGTCCCAGAACTCCGATTTCTCAGTCGGATGCTACTGCGAAGACGAATCCCGCTGCCATCGGTCAGTGCTCCGGATGCTCCTGGCCGAGCAAGGAGCCCGGCTCGAGTGAGCGCGGTACTGAGTCAACGGCGCCGACCGTCGAACCGGCCGCACAAATGAGGTTTGTCGCTTTTGGCAGCCGGCGACTCTCAGTTGCGCCGGATCACGGCAAGGCCGGCGGCCTGAAGGGCAGTGTTGAGCCTGGCCAGGTCGGCTTGCCAGAGGGCGTCCAGCCTGGCTGCGGCATCACGGACACGTTGATCGTAAATGCCGATCCACTCGATCTGGGCCGGGGTCGGCCGGCCGAGATGATTGCCGACCTGGTCCACCAGCCACCGCAACCGGGATGACACCTCGCCGAGCTCCTCGCCGAGCGCCGTCAGCTCCTTCGATACGCCGGCGGCCAGCGTCCGCAGTTCAGCGTTCGGCAGCTTCCCCTCCAGGGCGGCAAGCTGCGGCTCCACGCCGCCGATCCTCCCGTTCGCCTCGGTGATGAGGCACCGTGTGGCCTGCATTATGTTCACTTCGCGGCTGTAAATGCTCAGGTCTTCCGGCGAGGCCTTGACCCGTGGATCAATGCGCACGGTGAGCGGTTGCTCGGCGGTCTCGCCGAGGGCTGTGAGCCGCACCCGGTACTCGCCGGGCATGACCCGCGGCCCACTGCCGCCGCCCCGACCTCCTCCACCGCGCCCGCCGCGTCCTGCGGCAGCCGTCGGCGCCTCGCCCGAAGCCTGGCATCCGGGCCCCTGGAGGCCCCAAACGACGCGGTTTACTCCCGCATTTCCGGTCCCGGACAGCGTCTGCAGAGTGCTCCCCCTGGAATCGAGGATGGCGAGTTGAACCGGGCCTGAGGAGGAGCCCGCCAGGTAGTAGGAAATGATGGCGCCATAGGGCTTGTTGCGCGCCACCCACACGGCATTTCCCAGGACGCTGGTGTCGCTGGCCTGGACGTACCGCGTGGCACGCACGGGCGGGAAGAGCGCAATCCTCCTGCTCGTCGCCCGCGCGAGCTGCTGCAGCGGAGTGACGTCGTCGAGAACGTAAAAACCACCGGCGTGGCTGGCGATGATCAAGTCGTTCTCGCGCGGGTGAACCTTGATGTCCACCACGGAGATGCGCGGCTCGCCGAGCCGGAGATCGGTCCAGGTTGCGCCGCGGTCGAACGATGCAAAAATCCCCAGTTCGGTGCCCGCGTACAGCAGGCCGGGTTCCTTCGGATCCTCCATGACGATGTGGGCATAGCCGTTCAAACCGGTGGAGATGTCCTTCCAGGTCCGGCCATAATCCGTCGTCATGAAAGCGTGCGGCCTGAAATCGTCCTGCCAGTGCTGATCGATCGCCACATACGCCGTTCCCGGTTCCGTCCACGAGGCCTGAATTGACTTCACCCAGGGCGACGGGAGGTTCCCGGGAAGGTTTTTCGCCACGTTGGTCCACCTTGCGCCGCCGTCCTGCGTGATCTGCACGTTGCCGTCGTCGGTCCCTGCCCAGAGAACTTTGGCGTCGCGCGGGCTTTCCGCAATAGAGACAACCGTGCAGTGAAACTCGGCCCGGGTGTTGTCCGCAGAAATCGGACCGCCGCTCGACCTCTGCTTTTCCTTGTCGTCGGTCGTCAGATCGGGGCTGATGACGGTCCAGTTCCTCCCGCCGTCGGTGGTCTTGAATACGACGTTGCCGCCGTAGTAAATGACATCGGGATTGGTCGGCGACATGTGGATGGGCGAGTTCCAGTTGAACCGGTACTTTTCCTCGTCCGCGCCGCCACCCGCCGGCCCCGGAGGATACGGCTGTATAAAGCGTTCCTGGTTGTCGCGCCGGTCGAGACGGGTGATGTCGCCGAAGTGGCCGTTGTAATAAACGATGTTCGGATCCCGCGGGTCGGCCATGGCGTACATGCCGTCGGCCATGTTGCGCAGCCGCTGCCAGTCGCCTTCGCGCACGCCCACCTGGTTCCATTTCTCGTTGGGTCCGATCCAGATCTCATGGTCCTGGAATCCGCCCATGATGTTATATGGATCAGCCATGTCGTATCCGACATGGTAGGGCTGCGCCACGGGCATGTTGTTTCGGAAATCCCAGCGTGCGCCGCCGTCGTTCGAGATGAAAAACCCGCCGTCGGTGCCGCATAACAGTCGCCTTGGATTGGCAGGATCGATCCACAGAGCGTGGTGGTCGCCGAACATGCTGGCGCCGGGGATCCCCTGGAACGTCCTGCCGCCGTCGGTGGAGAGATTGAACGAACCCGCCAGGGTGTAAAGGCGGTTCTCGTCCCTGGGGTCGACGCGGACCTGTGTGTAGTAGAACGGCCGGTTGTTGATGTTCCGGCTGGAATTCACCAGGGTCCAGTGGACGCCGCGGTCGGAGGAGCGCCAGAGCGTCCCCGGCTCCTGGGCTTCGATAAGCGCATAGACAACGTTGGGATTGCTGAGGCAGATGCTCATGCCGATGCGACCGAGAAGCTTCGCACCGGGAAGCCCGTTGTTCAGTTTAGGATCTGTCAGTTTCGTCCAAGTTTCGCCGCCGTCGGAGGAGCGGTACAGCCCGCTGCCAGGGCCGCCGCTGGAGAAGTGCCAGGGTTTGCGTAGGTACTCGTACATTCCGGCATAGACGATCCTGGGATCCTGCGGATCGACCGCGACGTCGCTGGCGCCGGTCAGATCGTTTACGTAGAGGACCCGTTTCCAGGTTGCGCCGGCGTCGCTGGAACGGTACACGCCGCGTTCCGTATTAGGCCCGAAGGCGTGGCCCATCGCGGCCGCGAACACGACGCTCGGGGTTTTCGGATCCACGACGATGCGCGAGAAGCGTTCCGAATCCTTGAGGCCGACGTTCTTCCACGTCCTGCCGCCATCCGTCGATTTGTAGATGCCGTCGCCATAGGAAATGCTGTTGCGCGGCGCTCCCTCGCCGGTGCCGACGTACACGATGTCCTGATTGTCCGGCGACAGGGCAACCGCCCCCACGGAAAGCGTCCCCCCATTGTTGAACACCGACTCGAAGGTTATGCCGCCGTTGGTCGATTTCCACAAGCCGGCAGTGGAGTTCGCGCAGTAGAGAACGTTGGGATGCCCAGGCACGCCGGCAACATCGGAAACGCGGCTCGAGAACATTGCCGGGCCGATATGCCTCCAGCGCAGGCCGGACAGTAGCGAAGAGTCCACCGGCGCGGACCAGGCCATGACCGCGAGCAAAAAGAACGTGAAGAGGGCGGCAAGCCTCCGCCCCGGCATCCAACCGTGAATACGTTCCGTCCTGCGCATGTGAAATTCCTCCCTATCGTGCAGAAACAGGATTTCTGCCTTTAACCCTCTCGCTGGAGCCGGGACGGACCAGGAAAGGGCACCATGCCGGGAGCCCAAGCTTTGTGTCGGCGCTGCC
>JAFNAG010000150.1 GCA_017860135.1 Acidobacteriota bacterium | reverse complement strand
CAAGCTTTCGGTGGTCGCCTTTGTGCGGGACGAGGCCACCAAGAAGATCCTGCAGGCAGTCTACGGCAAGGTCGAGGGCAAGTAGGGGCGAGGCCGGCCGCGCCC
Source organism: Acidobacteriota bacterium (assembly GCA_017860135.1). Classification (GTDB taxonomy): domain Bacteria; phylum Acidobacteriota; class UBA6911; order UBA6911; family UBA6911; genus JAFNAG01. The sequence continues at coordinate 10,241 of JAFNAG010000150.1, read as the reverse complement.
CCGGCACCGGCCGCAGGCCGTCTCCGACCATCGAGGCCGGCCGTTTATGGGTGCGCCCGAATGCAATGCCATTGATGCAAGGGAGGCTCCGCCACTGAGCGGCGGCAGACCTCCCCTCCCCACCACGGCTCGCCACAATGGGTTGATCCCCTGAGTCCCGCGGCCGTTCGATGCCCATCGACCAGGAGCCGCAGGGATTTTCTCATGGGGGAACCGCGTCGAAGACCAGGCCGCATGCAATTCAGTTTTAAGGTAAACTGATTTCCGGACGTCTATTCATGTTTGTGATCGCCTTTCAGGAGGCGCCTGATGTTAGGGCCCGCGGCTTTATCCTCCCAGTTCTGAAAGGAGTAAGAAGATGCCGGACACACCTCAGTGGATCGGAACATTCCTGCAGGGGCGCCGCTATGCGGTTCTTGCGACGCATAACGATGACGGCTCGATTCACCTCACGCCTGTGTGGTACCTGTTCGAGGACGGGCAGTTTCTTGTCGGGACCTCTTCCACGAGCAGGAAAGCGCGGAATATCTCGGCCCGACCGAATGCTTCGCTTGTCGTCGACGGGCGCACGCTCGGATCCGAATGCTGGGTGTCGGTATCGGGCTCCGCGCAGATCCTTGGCGGGGAGGCTTCGAGAGCCATCAACAAGAGGATCCTGCAGCGCTATCTGACAGAGGAGGCTCTGCAGCATTCGCCCATCGGGCCTGGGTTGGCGGCAACAGATGATGTTACGATCTGCCTGCAGCCCGTCAAGTGGCGTTCGTGGGATCTGAAGAGCCTCGATGCACAATTTTTTGGCGGAATCCTGGCCCAGTCGCCCCAGAAATGGTTTCTCCCCCTGGACTGAAAAGGGACACGGTAGCCTGGCACCTTTTGCACGAGGTAGTGTGATTTGACAGCCGAAGGTCTTGACGTCCGGCAGCATCACTTCTATACTTACCGCCCGGTATGAAATCGACTGCAAAATCGACTGCGCGGGACAGCATTCGGGAGGCGGCGATCGGCCTGTTCGCCGAGAAGGGCTACGCTGCCACGACCACTCGCGAGATCTGCCGGCGTGCCGGCGTGACCAAGCCCGTCCTGTATTACCACTTCGAAAGCAAGGAGCGGCTGTACAGCGAACTGGCGCTGGACGCAAGCAACGAGTCGCGCAAGCAGCTCCTGCTGGCGTCGCAGCGCGAGGGCTCGGTGCGCGAGAGGCTGGTCGCCATGATGGCGGCCAGCTTTGCCCTGACGATGCGCGAGCCGAAGCTCTCGACGATGTTCCTGCGCATGGTCTTTCCTGCCGGAGAAGCCGAGCCGGGGATCGACTGTGTGGGGTTGGGGCTGGAATATGTAAGCTTGATCGCCGGAGTCGTGTCGGAGGGGATCCGCCGCGGCGAGCTGCAAGGCCGCGCGCAGGAAGTGGCGCAGGTGCTCACGGGAGTCCATCTGATCTGGGCGATGTCGTATGTGCTGACGGGCGGCCCGAAGCTGGACCGGAATCTGGCGCGGCGAATGGTGGATCTGGTGGTGGACGGTTGCGGCAATCCATCCGGCCGGGCGGGTAAGAGGATATGAGGATTCATATTTTACTGGGAGTGTTGTTCTGCCTCCCGGCGGCGGCGCAAACGCCGGCGGAGAAGGCTGTCTTGACGCTCGAGGAGGCCGTGACCATAGCCCTGGAGCGTTTCCCCGATGTGGCAATGGCGGAGGCCGCCGCGGACTCCTTGAAGGGATTGATCCGGGAGGTGCGGTCCCAGGCGCTGCCGCAGATTAGCATCGATGCGAACGGCATGCGCTCCCGTGACCCGAGCTTCCTGAACTCCCCGGCGTTCGACAATTTCCCGGAAGAGCTGCGGGAAGCGATCCAGCCTGTCGCCAGCAACATGTTCCTGTACTCGGTGAATATCAGCCAGCCGCTCTACACCGCAGGGAAGATAGGCACGGCGCTGAAGTTGGCTTCGGTCGAGTCCGAAGGGGCCGAGATCGATATCAACCGGACACGCCAGGATCTGGCGCGGGACGTCGTCCGGTCCTACTACGCCTTGATGTGGGCCGAGCGTTACAAGGGTGTGGTAGCGGAAACCCAGGAACAGCGGAAACTGCACGCGGAAATGGCGCTCACACGGCTGAAGAACGGCGTGGCTACCGAGGTCGACGTGCTGCGCTCCCAGGTGGCGGTGTCCAATGGCGCGCCCGAACTGGTGCGGGCGGACAATGCCATCCGCCAGACGCGGGCTCTGCTGAACTACTTGCTGGTCCGTCCAATCGATTTCCCGACGGAAGTCGTCGGCAACTTTCAGGAGAAGGCGTGGGACGAGTGGGACCTGGATGCGCTGATGCGGGAGGCTTCGCTCCGGCGGCCCGACCTGGCGAGGCTAAGGAATGCGGAGCGCAGTGCCGAGCTCCAGGTGGACCTGGCCAGGGCGGAGAGCCGCATGCGTCTGGAGACGAACTTCTCCTACGGCATCTCAGCCCGCAAGCCGGAGAATCTCCTCAATTCGCTTTATGCCAGCTGGAGATTCGACGTTTCCTTTACCCTGCCGATTTTCGACGGCTACAGACGCAGCGGGCTGGTGTACCAGGCCCGCGCGAATCAGCGCGCGGTGCGCCTGGAGCGTGAGAAATTCGAGCAGCAGGTGCGCCTTGACCTCCAGCAAGGCACGGACGACCTGAAGGCGGCGATGGAGACCATCGCGGCGGCCCGCGCAAATATCGGGCAGGCCGAGAGAGTCCTGCAAATGATGCAGGACAATTACAAGTACGGAGCGGCCACGACTCTGGACATCGTGGATGCGCAGACGGCGCTCTCCGAGGCCAGAAATAATCTTTTGCGCGGCCTCCACGCTTACACGATTGCGCGCGCGAACCTGCTCTGGGCAGAAGGACGAAACCCGTGGGAGTAAGGACAATGAGATGGAATCGTACGGCGCTCATCGCGCTGCTGGCTGGGTGGGTTCTGCTGCCGGCGGGATGCAGGAAAAAGGAGACCGAGGCCGCTGCGCCGGCCGAGGCTCCACCCGTGTCCGTCAGCGTGCTCCAGGTTCAGGCGGAAGATCTGGCGGTGATGATCGCCGTGACGGGGGACCTGGTGTCCAGCACCCGCGTGGACGTGAAGGCCGAAACTCTCGGGCGCCTGACGCGGTTCCCCAAGGAGGAGGGGGACTTCGTGGAGGCGGGGGAGGAGGTGGCCTGGGTGAACCAGGAAAACTACCAGCTCGCCGTCCGGCAGGCCGAGACCGCGGTTCAGGTGGCGGAAGCCGGCCTGGAGAGGACTCGTGTGCTGGCGGCGCATAATCAGACCGAGTGGGAGCGCGCCCGGAACCTCGTCCAGTCGGGCGGGATTACCGAGAAGGACCTCAGAGCCGCCGAAGTATCCCACCGGGATACACAGGCGCAGGTGCTGCTGGCGCAGGCGCAACTCGACCAGGCCCGTGCCGTCCTCGAAGTCGCGCAGAAGCGGCTGAGGGACACGGTGATCCTGTCTCCGGTATCCGGGGCGATTGAGAAGAAATATGTCAATCCGGGCGCATATGTGGAGTCGTCGACGACCGTGTTCACCGTCGTCGACAACAGGCAGCTGGAGCTCGAGAGCCCCGTGCCTTCAGCGCAGCTCGGGCAGGTCCGCTCCGGGCAGAGAGTCACGTTTCGCGTCAACAGCTATCCGGGCGTCACCTTCCAGGGACAGGTCATAGAAATCGGTCCGGCGGTGGACACGGCGACGCGAAGCGCCAAGTTGCGCATCCGAGTCGACAACAGCAACGGCCGGCTCAAGGCGGGCATGTTCGCGGAAGGCGAGATTCTGACAGGCGTCCGGCAGCGCACGATCGTCGTCCCGTCCACTGCGGTCTATCTCAGCGAGGGCGCCGAGGAGGGCCCCTTCGTGTTCGTCGTGGAGAACGGCAAGGCTGTGCGTCGCGGCGTCCGGGTCGGCCGCGAAACGGATTCGAGGCTGGAGATCGTGCAAGGGCTCAAGCCGGGTGACCTGGTGGTCACAGAACAGAAGATCGAACTGGCCGAAGGCGTCCGCGTGGAGGCGGGAAAGTAGGTTTCCATGTTTCTGAGCGATTTGTCCATCAGGCAGCCGGTTCTGGCCACAATGCTGGCCGTCACGCTGGTGGTTCTGGGCGTTTACTCCTACCGTGAGTTGAGTGTGGACCTGATGCCCAACGTGGAGCTGCCGGTGTTGACGGTCCGGACGATGTACCCGGGTGCATCCCCGGAAACGGTCGAGCGAGAGGTCACCAAGCGCATCGAGGAATCGCTCAATACGATTCCCGGCCTGCGTCATGTCACGTCCACCACGACCGAGGGCCTCTCCATGGTCGTGGTGGAATTCAGGCTGGGCGTCAGCATCACGACCGCGCAGCAGGACGCGCAGGCAAAGATCAACGCCATTCGCGCCGACTTCCCGAGGGACATGGAGGAGCCGGTCATCCAGCGGCTTGACATCGGCGCCTTCCCGGTGATCTCGGTGGCGGTGGAGAGCAGCACAGTCGACATCAAGTCGCTATCTTCGCTTGCAGAAAAAGTCCTCAAGAAGCGGCTGGAAAACGTTTCCGGCGTGGGTCAGGTGACCCTGGTCGGGCTGGCCCGCCGCGAAGTGCAGGTGTTCGTCGACCGGGAGAAGCTGAAGGCCTTCGGCCTGACCTACGCCGAAGTGGCGGGCTCCCTCCAGAGGGAGAATCTCGAGCTCCCCGCGGGGAAACTGGAGCAGGGCAAGAGCGAACCGCTGGTGCGCGTGGCCGGGAGGTTCGGCTCCGTGGAGGAGTTCAAGAACCTGATCGTGGCAGTGCGGAAGGGCCGGCCCATATTTCTCACCGAGATCGCACGAATCTCCGACGGCATCGAGGAGCGCACCAGCTCCGCCCTCGTCGACGACCGGCAGGCGCTGGCAATGGACATCATAAAGCAATCGGGCGCGAACACCGTCGAAGTGGCCGACGGCGTCAAGAGCGTTGTCAACCAGCTCAACGCCGAATTGCCTTCCCATATCCGCCTGCGCCTGGTCACGGACCGGTCCACTTTCATCCGGCATTCCGTTGAGGACGTCCAGACAACGCTGTTGGTGGGCGGAGCACTCACGGTGTTTATCGTGTTCGTTTTCCTCAACAGCTGGCGGAGCACGGTAATCACGGGGCTGGCCCTGCCGGTGTCGGTCATCAGCACTTTCATTGTCATGTCCGCCCTGGGCTTCACGCTCAACATCCTGACACTCATGGGCCTGTCGCTGGCCATCGGGCTGCTGATCGACGACGCGATCGTGGTCCGCGAGAACATCGTGCGCCACATGCACGCCGGCGCAGATCACTACACGGCGGCCCGCGAAGCCACGGCCGAGATCGGCCTGGCTGTCATGGCCACGACTTTCTGCATCATCGCGGTCTTTGTGCCGGTTGCCTTCATGTCGGGCATCATCGGGCGGTTCTTCTACCAGTTCGGCATCACCGTGGGCTTTGCGGTCCTGGTTTCCCTGTACGTCAGTTTTACGCTGGACCCGATGCTCTCCTCGCGCTGGTACGACCCTGCAGCGGACCCGAAAGTGCGGCGGACCTGGATGGCACGGCAGCTCAACCGGCTGAATGAGCTGGTCGACCGGCTGCGTGACGTGCTGGCGGCGGCGCTCGGCTGGTCGCTTTCCCACCGCTGGGTGGTGATTACGGTCGGCGTCGCATCCGTTCTGGCGAGTTTCTCCCTGTTCGGCAAACTGGGCTCGGCCTTTATGCCGACTGCGGACCAGGGCTCCTTCATGGTTACGTACAAGGCGCAGCCCGGGATCAGCCTGGAGCGTTCTGAGGAGATCTCGCGGACGATCATCGCAGAGATCCGCCGGGATCCGGACGTGGACTATACGTACACAACCGTGGGTGGATCCTTCGGGCAGTCGGTCAACCAGGGATTGATATATGTGCGGTTGCGTGACTCGCCAAACCGGCGTTATTACCTGGCGATCATGGCTGGCGTGCGGCAGCGTCTGCAGCGGTATCCGGCTTTGCGAACCGCGGTGGGCGAAGAATCCATGGGCGGCAACGAATCTCCGATCCAGGTGAGTCTGCGCGGCGATGACCTCGACCGGCTTCGCGCCTCCGGGGCTCGCCTGCTGGACATCGTGCGGGCAGTGCCGGGAGCAGTGGATGTGGATACCAGTGAGGAAGACCCGCGGCCTGAGCTGCGCATCAACCTGGACCGGCAAAAGGCGGGAGATCTGGGCCTCGACCTGGGTACCGTGGCAACAACCGTGCGCGGTCTGATCGCCGGCCAGGTCGTCTCCCAGTTCCAGGATCCCGACGGCGACACCTACGATGTCCGGCTGCGGATCGAGGGAGCGCAGCGGACCCGCAGCGGAGACCTGCTGGAGCTGGATCTGCCGGGGCTGTTCGGACGGGCCCTCGTACCGCTCTCCCAGGTCGCCTCGATCGACTCAGGCTCGGCCCCCTCGAGCATCCGCCGACTCGATTTGATGCGGGAGGTCCGGATTTCAGCCAACACGCAAGGCCGTTCCCTGGGCGAAGTCCTCAACCAGATCAAGCAGGAGGTGCCCTCGCTCAACCTCCCCGCTGGCTACGGCGTGCTTTACACGGGTGAGGCGGAGGAGATGGCCGAAAGCTTCGGGTATGTGACACGGGCGCTGATCCTGGCGGTTATCCTGATATACGCCATTCTGGCTTCACAGTTCCGCAGCTTCATGCAGCCCTTTGCGATCATGTTTTCCCTCCCCTTGTCGCTTTTGGGCGTGGCCGGCATGTTGTACATGGTGAAGGATACTCTGAACATGATGACGATGATCGGGGTGATCCTCCTGATGGGATTGGTCACGAAAAACGCCATCCTGCTCATCGATTTCGCCAACGTGCAGCGGCGGGAGGGGGTGGACCGGAAGGATGCCCTCATCGAAGCCGCCAGGATCCGGCTCCGCCCGATCCTGATGACGACCCTGGCAATGATCTTCGGCATGCTGCCGCTCGTGTTCGAACTGGGCTCCGGCGCCGAATTCCGGGCGCCCATGGCCCGTGCCGTCGTCGGCGGCTTGATCACCTCGACGCTGCTAACGCTGCTCGTCGTGCCCGTGGTCTACACGTACCTCGATGATCTGGGCCGGGTGTTTGCCCGCTGGTGGCATCGCAGCACACCGGCGCACGCGCGCCCTTCCAACCACGTGCCCGAATCCGCCGATTAGCACCGTGACAGGCTCGTGCCCCCAAGGGAGACAGCTGCCTGTCACCGGTTATTCCCGATTTGCTTTACGATCAAAGTGGAAGATTGTAAACTCACGGGAGCCCGATTTGTTTGACCGTGGATACGGGTACCGGAGGCAAAGTCGCACCGGAAAAACCATATCGGAATGCCGCATGTAAATTGAGGCGACGGCTCGCGGGTCAGCGGTCGCAGCCGTCCTGGAAGCGCGGAGAACCAGCCATGTCATTGCATTCGGTCAGTCAGGGAGAGTCCATCCTCAGTCTCAGCCGGCGGTACGGCGTGCCGGTCGATAAAATACTCAACCATGCCGACAACCGGGAACTCAGGCAGCGCCGGCGCATGCAAGGAATTCTCTTTCCGGGAGATCAGCTTACCATCCCGGAGATCGAATCCAGGGAGGAAAACTGTGCGACAGACCGGCGCCACACATTTTGTTGCACCAACCAGAGCGCCTTTCTGCGAGTCAGGTTCATGAGGAAGGATGACCCCAGATCCGGCGAACCCTACGTGCTTCGGAGCGGCAGCCGGACAATTCGAGGAAGTCTGGACAGGGACGGATGGCTGGAAGCGAGGATTCCGGTTGATGCGGAGCAAGCCACTGTATTTTTGGGAGAGGGCCCCCGGCAAGAAAAGTATGAATTCCGCGTTGGCCATCTCGATCCCATATCCGAATCTCGCGGAATCCAGCAACGTCTGAATAACCTGGGATTTGCGTGCGGGGAAGAGAGTGATGAGATCGGCGAGGCAGCCTCGGAGGCGATACGCATGTTTCAAAGGAAACATGGCATGACAGCAACAGGCGAGCTCGACGATGCGACCCGCAACAGACTGCGGGAAGTTTATGGTTCCTAAGGGACGGGAGTGACCGATGCGACGCGTCTTGGCACATGTCGATGGCAGCGATGTGAGTTTGCGTATCATGGATCAAACCGGAAGCGCAGCGGTGACACTGGAACATCATAACGTCGTCTCCCAGGGGGATGATTTTGTCTACCTCGACGTCGGGCGCTGGGGAGGGAGCGACAGGTATTTCGGTGTTGTGTATGGCAACGGGGACGAGTCCTATGTCCTCCTCTGTGCCTATGCCGCACAGTCGGGACGAGTACGTGACCTTCCCGGCCAGGCAACCTATGGTTCCGTGGACGGGGTGATACGGAGTTTTCTGAACGCGTGCCGGAGCCGCATCGTTGACGGAGCCCGTTTCATCACCGTTGACACGGCGGGAAAGCTCTATCTCCTGCTTGGAGACCTGCACCTCCCCCTCGTCAACCACCTGTGCAACACCTGGACGAACCGGAGCAGCGGATTGCCGGAAGTGGCCTGCAGGGTGGATCACCCCTACATGGATAGTCTTGATCCGGAAGCCTGGCAGGATTATTTCAGTTTGCGGGGAATTGCCAACGCGGGTGTGCTTTCCGGTGCGCCAGGACTGGAGCGCTTTGAGCTTCTTTTTATTGACGCCTGGTATGAGACTTACCTGGAGAACGACATATTCACCGATCCCTCGTCAAACGCCGCCGCACAGGATCTCCAACGATTCCTCAGCCTGGCGTTGAACTGGCAACAGTCAGCCGATTCCCTCGCCGACCATGTGCCGGTTCATTTCGTGCAACTCGGCGATATGTATGAGCTCTGGGTCGGCCTGAAGAGGTTGTTCGAGGCGACGGATTCGAACGAGAGGCAGGTTCGCATCGCGAATCTAACCTGCCTGCGGGATGGGGGATCCCGGGACAACTGTGACACATATCGCACCAGTCACTGCCAAACACGGGCTTCACAGGATGTCATTCGCGACTGGGTGCGCAAGGTCCATGAAAACACTGCCGTGCGGGTGGGGAGCAGTGAAGTCGGCCTTTGCCAATGGTTGTACGACTCGGCGGAATTCCGCAATTGCACCTGGCTTGTCGGCAACCATGACAACTACCTCCGTCCTCTCAGCAACTCCCTGGGATTGCCGCGGCGGATGATGAACCTGTATGAAAATCAAGTGCTTCTGGAGCACGGCCATGAGGGGGATGAGTATAACCGCGATGGCGCCGCGAGCGGTCATGACATCACCCAGGGAGGCGCGTTTCTGTGGAACCTGCGACCGTTTGTTGCCCTGGGCGAAGACGATCAGCGTCGAAATTTCCTCAGGTACTCCATTAGAAAATTCATCGATCCCGACATAAACATTAAATTTTTCGGCATGGCGCATACTCATCTTCCGTATCTCGCGGTGGTGACGGTGACATAGGTCAAGGATTGACCTGAAAACCTGCACGCCCCGCATTCCCGTTTGCGGGTGGGCAAGGGCCGCGCCTTCCTGCGCAGCAGTTTACTCGAGAGTTTTCGGGCACTTGAAAATCGGGTTCACCACGCTGTTGTTTTTGGCGCCGCCGATGATGTAAGGGCTCAGGCGTCCCCCATTAAAAAAAGCGGCGATATCGTTCCGGCTTCGCTCGACACCCGGAGGACATGCACTCCCGGGGACCGCAGCAGGTCGACAAGGGCTCCCTGGACCGGCAATCCGCTTGGGTCCCGCACGATCCCCGTATGGACGCCGGTTCCCGCAGAGGCGAGGCCGGGCAGAGGCGGCCAGAGAAGGAAAAACAGCAGGAATGATATCGGCAGGCGTCCGATATTCATCGCCATAAACCAGCTAACTCCCGCAAAGCGAGCGGATCGATCCAGGGTCCCCAAGGAACCCGTGGGACATCACGATATTCCATTTGCAGCCCGATTCGCAATCTCCATGCGCGTAATTGTTGAGCCGGCTCGGAACAGATACAGGTCTGCGAATAAAGCCACGAATTTCACGAAGAATTATCTCCCTTGATGCGAGCCATACGATGCGGCCTTCGTTGTAATTCGTGGAATATGTGGCAGTTTTCTTCGGGCTGACTAAGCAATTACCCATGCGCGACGGACACGAAGACATCTGGATTAACTCATGACTGCGAAGTGGCGGAAAATAATTGACAGACCACCTCGGATGTCTGCCGGTCCGTGGTGTAGTATCAGATCGTTCTGTGGAGGGATCACCATGCAATCCGAGTTGCGTCCATTCAAGATCCGACAGG
>JAFNAG010000461.1 GCA_017860135.1 Acidobacteriota bacterium | reverse complement strand
GATCATGATGTTGGGCAGCTTTTTCTGCTGGGCCGGAGCGATCTGCCCGCAGACAGCAAGTAGGAGCACCAAAGACGTCAATCGGATTTCGCGTTTCAGTTTCATCGCATGCCCTCTCTTCACAAATGGATTACAGCTTTTTCAGGTACTTTGTCTTATCCAGGCCGGTGAGCTTCACCGGGTCGAGCAATTCCTTGATCTGCTGGTCCGTCAGAATGCGTTGCTCCCGGATGATTTCCAGGATGCCCTTGTTGGTCTTGTAAGCTTCAGCCGCCAGCTCGGTTGCCTTCTCGTAGCCCAGAACGGGATTGAGCGCGGTGACGATGCCGACGGTAGTCTCCATGTAGCGCTGCAGGGTTTTTTCATTCACCGTGATGCCGTCTATGCACTTGGTCCGGAAGGCATAGGAGGTCCGAAAGATTATGTTCTGGGATTCGATGACCGCCAGGCCCGCGAGCGGCTCATAGGCATTGAGCTGGAGCTGCCCGTGATGGGCGGCCAGGCTGACGCTCATGTCGTTTCCCATCACGCGGAAGGCGACGATGTTCATCAGCTCCGGCATGACCGGGTTGACTTTGCCCGGCATGATGGAGGAGCCGGGTTGCAGCGCCGGCAGGTTGATCTCGAACAACCCCGCCCGCGGACCGGAGGTCAGGAGGATCAGGTCGCTCGAGATCTTCGACAGCTTCACGGCGAGGCTCTTGAGGGCCGAGGAATAGGCGACGAATCCCTGCTGGTCCCATGTCGCCGTGAGCATGTCTGACGCCGGCACGATCGCCTTGCCCGTCAGCTTGGCCAAGTGCTCCGCGCACTTCTCCGGGTAGCCCTTGGGCACGTTGATCCCGGTCCCGATGGCAGTGGCGCCCATGTTGACCGGATACAAGTACTTCTCGGTGTCCTGGAGCAGCTGGATTTCGCTCTCGAGCCCCGCGGCAAATGCGTGGAACTCCTGGCCGACGGTCATGGGCACGGCGTCCTGCATTTCGGTCCGGCCCATCTTCACGATCTCGAGGAACGCGTCCCCTTTCAGCCGGAAGGAGGCGACGAGGTTTTTCATCTCCGCGATCAGCCTGTCGTTGCGGAGCAGGAACGCCACCTTGATGGCGGTGGGGTAGGTATCGTTGGTGGACTGGGACATGTTCAGGTGATCATGCGGGTCGACGAACTGGTACTCCCCCTTCTTGTGGCCCGACAGCTCCAGCGCAATGTTGGCGAGCACCTCGTTGGCATTCATGTTCGTCGAGGTGCCGGCGCCCCCCTGATACCAGTCGACCAGGAACTGGTCGTGGTACTTGCCGTCGCGCACGGCCTGGCAGGCCTTCTCGATGGCTTGCAGGACTTCCGGCTTCATGGCGCCCACGTCCGCGTTGGCCCGCGCCGCCGCGAGTTTGACGATCGCCCAAGCGTCGACAAACCCGGCATAGTGGTTGATCAGGACGCCCGAGATCTGAAAATTCTCGAGCGCCCTTGCGGTTTGCACTCCATAGTATGCGTCGGCCGGAATCTGCTTCTCGCCGAGAAGGTCCTTTTCAATTCTGGTCTTTTCCTGACCGCCTGCAGCAGAAACGAGAATCAAACAGGTCAAGGCTGCGAAGGTGATCACGATTCTTTTCATAGTGCCTCCATAAGTTTCAATCCCGCGGCTTCCTCACATGCCCTGTTTCCCAGGCTCGCGCTCTGCGCCTGCCCTCATCAAAGATCCGTTCGTAGTTGCCCTTGCGCACTCTCTCACTGGTTTCCTTGTCGAGCAGGCTCCACAGAGGGCGGTACAGCTCATAAATCCGAAGGTATTTTTCCTGGCTGTCTGGCGCGACTTCGTCCGTGCCAAACAGGAATCGCGCCGGGTAGCGATTTATAGTCTCCGCCATCAGGCGAGTCGAATCAGGTGCGGCTCCCAGATACTTGGCGACCTCGTCCCAGGAGATATCGAAATACACGTGGTTGAAGTCTGGATCCTTGAGGATCCCGTCTACAATTGCCGCCTGATCCTTGACGGGACGAACCACACGGCCAAGCCCCAGATGGGCCCAAATGATCGTAGTTTTGGGATGCCGCTTCAGCAACGCCTTCATCTGGGCCAGATATACCGGCTCGCTCCCGAACTTGGCGAACGGCACATCGACGTCACTGTGGATCAAGACGACCAATCCAACCTCCCCGGCAAAATCGAGGAGTCGGCTGAGAGCACGATTCTGGAGACTGGCCGGCCCCCCAGCGATCTTGGCGGAGACGAACTCCTTATGAATCGTGAATTCGCCGATGCCGGAGAACACGCCCGGAAAGGTCTCCAGGACCCTGCGAACGTGGTCCGCCGCATACATGTCAGCCGGGTTGAAGCCGGTGATCATCGGATCGAAACGCCCCTGCTGCTCCTTCGAAAGTGACCGGTAAGCCATCGCTATGTAGGCATCGGTGAAGGAGTAGTAGTAAAGAGGCGCGTCCGTTTGGAGGTAATAGGTCGGCGCAAAGTCTCCGGAGTTCTCGTACGACCACTCCTGCTGCAGAGGGAGGCCGAAAAGTACCGCGCGTCCTACCCTTGTGCCCATGATCTTCAGGAAGTCGCGGATATCCGTGCCTTCTTGGATGTAATTCGTAATGTGGAAATGAGCGTCGTGGATGAGGTGCTCGTTCGACACCACGGCAGCGGATTGAGACCGGGCATTTGCCGTGATGAACCACCCGCAAGATATGCCTGCGGCGAGAACAGCCCAGCCGATACGGAAGATAGAGAGGCGAAACCTGCGACTGTTCATGGAGTAGCTCCGCGGAACAGATCTATTGGGCCGGACCGCCGGCCCCAGCACCGATGGGAAGTGGCCGTCTTCATGGGTCCCTCTTGACGATGGCTGCAGGCGTCCTCTACTGGCATTGCCCAGCAAGGCACAATCACTTCAATCCCACCGATGCCGGCGAGTAGAGATTAAAGTCCAGTTTATTCGCGACAAATTGGATTACCTTTTGCGCCTTTACGCTGTTGCCGGCTTCGTCCAGCGGCGGTGCGAAGACGGCAATGGCACCCTTGCCGGGGACAACGGCAACAATGCCGCCACCAACGCCGCTCTTGGCAGGCAGACCGACGTGCCACGCCCAGTATCCGGATGAGTCATAGAGCCCTGCCATGGTCATCGTGGCCAGGATGTAAGGGATGTGCTCGCGTTTGATCACCTGTTCGCGCGAGGCGGGATTCATTCCGTTGTTGGCCAAAGTAGCGCCCATGCGGGCGAGTTGGGAGGCATTGACCCCGACCGAACACTGTTTGGTATAGATGTCGACCGACTCGAAGGGATCGGCATAGATACGTTCGTACTTGGCCAGCAACATCGACAGGGCCTTGTTGCCCGCGTTGGTGGCTGCCTCTGACGCGTAGACGTCTTCAATCAGCGTCAGGGTCTCTCCTGCGGCCTTGCTATAGAAGGCCAGAATCCTGCCCCATCTTTCATTCGCGTCTTTGCCGGAAATCAGACTCGTCGTGGCGACCGCTCCGGCGTTTACGAGCGGGTTGCCCGTGTGGGTCGGCATATCCACGACTGCCGCCACTGAATTGAAAGGCCGGCCCGTCGGCTCGGACCCGATGCGCTGAAACACCTTGTCCGGACCCAGTTCTTCCATGGCCAAGGCCAGCGTAAAAACCTTGGATATCGACTGGATGGAAAAGGAATAGTTGACATCGCCCAGCGTGAATACTTGGTTATCTGCTGTGACGATGGCGACGCCAAACAGTTTCGAGTCCACCTGGGCCAGGTAGGGGATGTAATCGGCGTTCTTCCCGCTCGTCTCGCCCTTGAACTTGTCGTAAGCCTCCCGAACAACCGACTCCACCAGTTCCCGCCTGGGAGCGACCGGACTGCGTGGTGCTTGCGCTGATGCCGTGACAGGGATGAGGCTCACTGCAATCAGTGTCGCGGCCAAGACCGCGCTGAGCTTCATGCGATTCATGAACATGCTGTTCCTCCAGGTCTCGTCTTTCTATTTCCGCTAGTA
>JAFNAG010000149.1 GCA_017860135.1 Acidobacteriota bacterium | reverse complement strand
CTTCGGCGGATGGCATCCGAGCCTGCTGCCCGAGCAGACTCTGCGCGAGAGTTATGTCGATGTCGTGGTTCGGAACCAGGGGGAGTTTACGTTTCTCGAGGTTGTGCAGCGGATCGAGAGCGGGCGGAGCTTCGACGCGCTGGAAGGCTGCTCGTACAGGACTGGCGGCAACATCCGCCACAATCCCGCCCGACCGATGGTCCGGCTCAGCGATCTTCCCCTGCCGGCTTACGATCTTGTTGATTTTGACGCATACGAACGGACAGGCGGTGGGAGAAGGCTCCCTTATGCGAGCAGCGTCGGATGCCCTTACGCCTGCAGCTATTGCACCGATACCGTGTATTACGGCCGGCGATTCAATTCAATCAATAGTCAGCGAGTGGTCAAGGAAGTCACGAGCCTTGCGTCCCAATACGGCCTGAGCGAAGTAGCGTTGCTGGATTCAAATTTTCTCGTGGACACCAGGCGCGCCATGGAAGTCGCCCGGGGCTTTCTCGATTCAAAGGCCGAATTCAAATGGACGTTCCAGACGTCCACCGACTTGCTCTGCAGGCTGAGCGATGAACAGGTGCGCCTTCTTGGCCGGAGCGGTGTCATACACATCGGGTTCGGTGTGGAGTCGGCTTCGACAGGAGTACTGGCGCTGATGAACAAGCACCACCAGCGGGTTCCTGATATGTTCGAGACCGCCCGCAAGTGCATGCAAGCGGGCATCCGGGCCACCTTCAACCTGATTTGCGGATTTCCCGGCGAGACAGAGGCGGATCGAAACCTGACGTTCGAAGTTATGGGCGCGGTTGCCCATCGATACGACAACGTGACCTTTTCCCCCAACATTTTCACTCCCTATCCCGGACTCCCGATTTGGCCGGAGTTGAAGCGTCGGGGATTGAAGGAGCCAGCCTCTTTGAAGGATTGGAGCGCGTTTTCTCTCGGTACGCTGGAATTGCCCTGGTTGGCCGGTTCGGCCTGTCGAGACGTCAAACGCAGCATTTCTTTTTTCATGCTGCACGACAAGATCGCTCACGTATGCCGCAGCCGCTCCTTGTCTCGATCTGCCCGCACGGCGCTGCGGGGATTGCGGAAACCGATCTCCTGGCGTCTGAGGCACGGCCGCTTCGGGTGGCCGATCGAGCTTTGGCTGCTTAAGGCCGGAGGTTGGGCGACAGGCGGGCGCTCCCTTCTTACCGGGCGACCCCTGCAGAACAGTCCTGCGGAGAACGGCTGGCATGGCTGACATTCTTCTTACACACGGCAACCACCTCTACCATGACCGAAAGCAGGTGCGGAAGATGCAGCCCTACCCGCCACTGCAAACCATAGTGGCAGCCGGGTTCCTCCGTCAGGAAGGTTTTGACGTCGCGCTCTTCGATCCCACTCTGACTTCGC
The DNA here is from genome assembly GCA_017860135.1 of Acidobacteriota bacterium. Taxonomy (GTDB): domain Bacteria; phylum Acidobacteriota; class UBA6911; order UBA6911; family UBA6911; genus JAFNAG01. The sequence continues at coordinate 9,213 of JAFNAG010000149.1, read as the reverse complement.
CGCGGGAGGGATTTCGTGCCGCGCTGGATGCGCACCGTCCGCGTCTGGTGGCAATATGCGACGACAGTTACAATTTCCTCGCCAAGATGTGTCTCGAGCGGAATCGCGAGCTTGCCCTGGCCATGGCCAGGATGGCCGGGGAGCGGGGCATTCCGGTCATCATAAGCAGCCCGGATGCCTCGGATCACCCCGCTGCCTATCTGGCGCGGGGACTCGATTTTGTGATAGTCGGTGAGGTCGAAGGCACGCTGCTCAGTGCTGCGCGGTGCCTTCTGGACGATGAGCACGGCGCCGCCTCGTCGGTTGCCGGACTTGCCTGCAGAGATCCGGTTGGCGGCGTACGCTGCAGTCTTCCCGTTGAGTCGCCCCGCGATCTGAACACTTTTCCGATGGCGGCGTGGGATCTGATTGACATCCCCGCCTACAGGGACGTCTGGCTGAAAGCTCACGGCGTTTTCTCTGTGAACCTCGTTTCGAGCCGTGGCTGTCCCTATAGGTGCAACTGGTGTTCGAAACCGATTCACGGCCAGACTTACCGTCTCTATCCGCCTCGGCGCGTGGCCGAGGAAATGCTTCTTCTGAAGAGCAGATTCGCCCCGGACCATCTTTGGTTTGCCGACGATGTTTTTTCCCTCTCAGCTTCATGGACAGAGCAGTTCTCCGAGGCCGTTGCAGGGCTGCAAGCTGAAGTCCCGTTCAAGGCGCAGTCTCGTTGCGACCTGATGACTCCGGGAACCGTCGCGGCGCTGAAGCGCGCCGGGTGCGCGGAGATGTGGATGGGAGCGGAATCCGGCTCTCAGCGGATTCTGGATGCTATGGACAAGGACATCAGGGTGGATGAGATATTCGAGGCCCGTCAAAATCTGAAACGCCAGGGCATCCGCGCCGGGTTTTTCCTGCAATTCGGATATCCGGGGGAAACCTGGCAGGACATCCAGAGCACGATCCACATGGTCCGGGAGACCGCACCGGACGACATCGGCATTTCGGTGGCGTATCCGCTGCCCGGAACGAAGTTCTATGACAGAGTCGCGGCAGAGCTGGGGGCAAAACAGAACTGGCTGGACAGTGAAGACATGGCCATGATGTTTCACGGGACGTACGCAACGGAGTTCTACGCCGCGCTTCACGATGCGCTTCACCTGGAAGTCGGCATGCGCAACGGGGTAGACAGTGTTTCATCTCATCTGCGCCTGCGTGACCTCTGGTCCCGGGTGGAAGAGCTGGCGGAAGCCGGTGCGCATGTCATTGGCTGAATTGCATGGATCTGCTCCTGACCCACGGTTTTTTCCTGACCGACGACCCGAAAGAGCTCGTCGTGATGAAGCCGTACGCTCCTCTGGGAATCCTCTATCTGTCGTCGTACCTCAGGAGTAAGGGATTCGCTGTGGAGGTTTACGACGCCACTTTCGGGTCGCGCGAGGAGCTCTTCGCTATTCTCCAAAGCGGGCCGCCGTCAGTGCTGGGAATTTACATTAACCTCACCACCCGCCGGAGCGCGCTGGAGATCGTCGCGGTCGCCCGATCGAACGGCTGGACAGTAGTCTTGGGGGGTCCGGAACCGGCGGCCTACCCGGCTGAATACCTCGCGGCGGGAGCTCATGCGATCGTGGAAGGGGAGGGGGAGATTACGCTCGAGGAAGTCCTCGCGGCTTTCCGGGCGGGCGGGACGGGCCTGCTCGACCGGATCAACGGGCTGATCCTTCCGGGCGAAGATGGATCGCCGTTTCGGACGCCTTCACGCAGCCTGTTTCCTGACCTGGATGCCGAGCCCTTGCCGGATCGCGAACGCATTGACATGGAACGCTACCTGAGGGCCTGGCGTGATCGCCATGGTGCAGGCTCGCTCTCGATCATCACGGCGCGGGGCTGTCCCTTCCGCTGCCGCTGGTGCAGCCATTCGACCTTCGGCAGAACCTGTCGAAGACGTTCCCCGCAGGGCGTGGCGGACGAGGTGGAGTGGGTGATGCGTCGCTATCAGCCGGAAATGCTTTGGATGGCAGACGACGTGTTTACCATCCACCATGTTTGGATACTCGACTACGCCCGTGAGATGAGGCGGCGGGGAATCCGGATCCCCTTCGAATGTACCACGCGTGCGGATCGGCTCGATGTCCACATGGCGGATGCACTGGCTGATCTCGGCTGTATGCGCGTTTGGATCGGCTCTGAAAGCGGATCACAGCGGGTGCTCGATGCGATGGAGAGAGGCGTCAGGCTGGAGCAGGTACGTGAGTCGATCCGGCTCTGCCGCGAGCGGGGAATTGAAACCGGCATGTTTATCATCTGGGGCTACCTGGGCGAGGAAATCGCGGATATCGAAGCCACGATCGAGCATGCGAAGGCGTCGCTTCCCGACACACTCCTGACGACGGTTGCGTATCCGATCAAGGGGACCCCTTACTACGATGACGTCGCGGCCCTGCTGGTTCGTTCTTCGGACTGGTCCTGCGGCACTGACCGCGATGCTATCATCCGTGGCCGGCCATCCCGCGAGTTCTACAAGTTCGCGGATTGCCTGCTCAAGAGCGAAGTCGCCCTGCACAAGATACGGGATGGCCTGCCGTTCGACTCCGCGACTGCAAAGGACTTGAACAGCCGGATCGAAGAAGCGAGACGCGGGCTCTACGCGGCTGCTTCGCAATCGGAGATGTGAATTCAATGCCGACGATGACCTCAGGCCAAGCCACGGCGGTTGCGGGTGCGTTCGACGCTCTCGCGCCTGACTATGACTCAGTCTGGACCGGGACGACCGTCGGCCGGCTCCAAAGGCGTCAGGTGTGGCGTCGTCTAGAGTCGATGTTTCACGGAGGGGAACGCATTTTAGATCTGGGTTGCGGAACAGGCGTTGATGCCGCCTTCCTCGCCCGCATCGGAGTACGGGTGCACGCGATTGATGTATCGCCGGGCATGGTGCGCACGGCACGCCAGCGCGCAGAAAGGGATGGTCTGGCTGACCGTGTGACGTTTGAAGTCTGTGCGCTGGAACAGGCCGGAGACATGCCGCGGATCGGATTGTTTGACGGTGCCTTCTCCGACTTCGGTGCAATCAACTGCCTGACGGACCTCAGGCTGGTGGCACGGAGCCTCGCCGCACTGGTGCGCCCCGGCGGCAGGCTGGCTCTCTGTTTCATGGGCAGGTTTTGCCTGTGCGAAACGGTCTATCACCTTCTGCGCGGGCGGCCAGGCAGGGCTTTCCGTCGCCTGCGGGCCGGGAAAACAGGGATCGAAGCCGTCCTGGCTTCCGGCGGTCCGGCCTTCCGGGTCCGCTACCCGTCCGTCACTCAGCTTGCGACAGCTCTGGGCGGGGATTTCGACCTGGTGTCATTTCGCAGCATAGGCGTCCTGGTTCCGCCTTCGTACCTTGAACCCTGGGCGAGGACAAGGCAGCAAACGCTGGACGCCCTCGCCTCTCTCGACGAGCGCATTGGCGGGTGGCCGCTCGTGCGGGGAACCGGAGACCATCGACTGGCCGTCTTCGTCAGGAAGTGACCGATGCTCGAGAACACGCTCTTCCCCGGTGGAATACGACTGAAGTGCCCATCCTGCGGCGGCTCCGACGGGAGAGGATCAGTGTGCTCGTCCTGCGGTTTTCGCTTCGAGTTCGAGGACGGGATACTGAAAGCGCTTCCGATCCACCGGCGTGAAGCGTACGCCCGCTTTCTCCTGGAGTATTCGACCATACGAAATGCCGAGGGTCGCGGATCTGAGGATCCAGCGTATTATCTTGCGCTCCCGTTCCGGGATTTGACCGGCCGGCACCCGGACCAGTGGGCCATTCGCGGAAAGACCTACCGGTTCTTCGAGAAGCATGTCCTGCCCGGATTCGAGTGCGGCCGCAGCCTGGACGTGTTGGATCTCGGGGCCGGAGCCGGGTGGCTATCCTATCGGCTCGAGAAACGAGGGCACCGTCCGGTGGCGGTGGACATATCTGTAGATCCGCTGGACGGTCTGGCCGCCGCGCGCAACTACTGGCCCGAGCTGACCATGCTGTTCCCGCTGGTTGAGGCGGAATTTGAGAGCCTGCCCTTTGCCGATGCACAATTCGACCTGGCGGTCTTTAACTCCTCTTTTCACTACTCGACCGATTACCTGAAGTCGCTTACGGAGGCGATGAGGTGCCTGAGTCCTGCGGGCAAAGTCGTCATCCTCGATTCTCCGATCTACAGGAGCAGGGAGCACGGGGAGCGAATGCGGGAGGAGCGCCACCGCCAGTTTCAGGCGCAGTACGGGTTTCGATCCGACAGCATTCCGAGCCTGGAATACCTCTGCGATTCCCAGCTCGAGGAACTGGCCGGGAAACTGCGGCTCGTGTGGACTGTCTACCATCCCTGGTACGGCCTGAAATGGCGTGCACGTCCCTGGAAGGCCTGGCTGCTAAGGCAACGCCCTCCTTCCCGGTTCTGCATTCTAGTGGGGAGCAGGCCCTGATGATCATTTTCCTTCATCCCCGTGCCGCGAGCCCTCGCAGCAGGCGCTTCCCCCTTTCCGTGCTTGCCCTCGCGGCGGTAATTGACGGCAAAGAGACATACGAGATCGTCGACGGCAACGTGGATGTCGATGCCGGGGGGACGCTGCAGAGCTTGCAGCAGGGGACACCTGCCGAACTCCTCGCGGTCTCGGTGATGCCCGGCCCCCAGATGGTCGCGGCCATACCGCTGTGCCGGTCTTTTCGGGAGAAATGGCCGTCCGCGCCGATCGCATGGGGCGGCTACTTTCCCTCGCTTTACCCGGACACCGCGCTGAACGCGGGCTATGTGGATTTCGTGGCCAGGGGCCAGGGCGAGGAAACCCTCACGGAACTCATCGCCGCCCTGCGGGGCGACAGGGACTTCTCCCGTATTCGCGGCCTGTCCTTCAAGGACGATGCGGGAAGGCACCTACACAATCCGGATCGTGTGCTGCGCGGCCCCGACGATTTCCCCTGGTATCCGTACCACCGGCTGGATGCTTCAAGGTACATTCTTCCGACCTTTCTCGGCTCGCGCACAGCTGTGCACCAGGCGAGCATCGGCTGCGCATTCCGATGCAATTTCTGCGGCGTCGCTTCAGCCTACGGCAGCCGCCAGAAGGCGGAATCCCCGGAACGCACAGTGGCGATCCTGAGACATCTCAAGGACCGGTATGCGGTTAACGCGATCCAGTTCTTCGATAATAACTTCTTTCTGCAGGAAGACCGTGCACGGGAGCTGGCGGAGCGCGTGACGCCGCTCGGGATCCGGTGGTGGTGCGAGGCCCGCATCGATACGGTGCTCGCTTACTCCGATACGACGTTGTATGCCCTCAAACGGGCTGGCGCGAGGATGATCTACTTTGGCGCCGAATCCGGGTCGGATTGGGTGCTCACGCAGATGAGCAAACAGGTTGAGTCCCGGCAGACCCTCGCGCTTGCCGAACGGATCCGGCGCATCGGCATCGTGCCTGAGTTCTCCTTTCTTCTCGGGAATCCGAATGACCCGGAACGCGATGCGCGCGAGAGCATTGCCTTCATCCGAAGGCTCAAGTCGGTCAATCCCGATGCGGAGATAATAGTCCAACACTATGTTCCGACACCACAGCGCGAGACCATGTACGGCGACGTTGATGGAAAGATCAGGTTTCCCGTGACCCCCGAGGAGTGGGCCAAGCCACGCTGGTACGACTTCACCATCCGGAAGAATCCACGGCTTCCCTGGTTGCAGAGCCGGACCAGGCGTCGGATCAACGACTTCGAGCTGGTGGTCAATTCGCGCTGGCCGACGATTCAGGATATCCGGCTGCCCCGCTGGGGGCGCAGCCTGCTGCGGATGCTCAGCAGCTGGCGTTACCGGCTTGGTGTTTATGCCCTTCCCCTGGAGCTCAAGTGGGCTCAGAAGACCGTCCATTTGAGAAAGCCAAAAGTGGAGAGCCTGTGAGCGTATCGTCCAAGCCTGCCTTCGTTAACGGGCGCGTACCAGTCCGCCTCCCCGTCGTTGAGGGATATCGCCTCTGGTCCCGAACCTACGACCTGGAGCCGAACCCGCTGCTCGCGCTGGAATTCAGGACACTTTCCCGCATACTGGAGGGCATTCCGGGAAAGACGTTTCTCGATGTGGCTTGCGGCACGGGACGGTGGATGATCGAGGCCGCGTTGCGGGGTGCCAGGACCATCGGGCTTGACCTCTGCCATGAGATGCTCCTCGTGGCCGCGGGGAAGCCTCGCCTTGCTGATCACCTGGCCCAGGCAGACGCCGGGAGGCTTCCGCTACGTGACCAGTCGGCCGACATGGTGATCTGCTCCTTTTGCCTTGGATACGCTGAGTCCCCGGATCAGGTCCTCGCAGAACTTTGCCGTGTAACCCGGAACGGAGGGTCAGTCCTGGTCAGCGATTTCCATCCGGACGCGCACGAGGCGGGCTGGCGGCGCTCCTTCCGGAACGGATCAGACGTCTTCGAGGTCGAATGCCATCGTCACACCCTCACTCAACTGCTTGCCGCGGGTGAAAGGACCGGCATGAGATTGAGGCAGGTGTTGGAGCCCCGTTTTGGCCAGCCGGAGCGGCAAATGATAATAAGAGCGGGCAAGGAGGACCTCCTGGAGCAACTTCTTGCGGTCCGGGCGGTACTCATCATTGAATGGGAACGCAATTGAGGATGGATGCCGAGATACGGCTCGCACGGGCGCTGGACTATGAATTCGTGGACGCTGTCGGGAGCGCGCGTGGCGCTCGGGCCGCAGAAGGCTGCGGCTCTTGATCTCGAGGTTCGGGAAGGCAGGATCGCCTCCCTGACCCCTCGCAAACCACGCCGGCATTGCGCCGCCTCGTTGGACCTGGACGGCTGTCTTATTCTGCCGGGGCTCATCAACGCCCACGATCACCTCGAATTCAGTATTTTCCCCCGCCTGGGTCACGGGCCCTATCGCGATTCAGCGGCGTGGGCTCAGGACATATATCATCCCGATCGATCGCCTGTGAGAGAACTCCTGCAGGTTCCACTTTCGACCCGCCTGGCCTGGGGCGCTGTCAGTAATCTCCTCAGCGGTGTGACCACGGTCTGCCACCACAACCGTTACTATGCCGCGGAATTCCGCGGCGACTTTCCCGTCCGCGTCCCCCGGGCGTACGGCTGGGCACATTCACTCGAGTTCAGCCCGGATCTGGTGAGTCGCTTCAAGAGGACGCCAGTCTCCAGACCCTTCATCCTGCATGTGGGAGAAGCCGTCGACGGCCGCGGCAAGGAGGAGATCTATCGGCTTGATGCCATGGGAGTGCTGGCCAGTCGCACGGTACTGGTGCACGGAGTTGCGCTGGGGCAGCAGGAGGTGAGGCTGGTGCAGGAGAGGGCTGCCTCCCTGGTCTGGTGCCCGAGCTCGAATGCATTCATATTGGGGCAAACTCTGAAGGCCGGAGTGCTCAAAAACGACATCCGCATTGCCCTCGGAACTGATTCGGCGTTGAGCAGACAGGGTTGCCTTCTTGATGAACTCAGGCTGGCCCGCAGGACGCTTCGGGTACCGATCTCTCGTCTCTATCGGATGGTCACTCACGAGGCAGCTGAAGTCATGCGGCTTCGGTTGGGCGAAGGCGACCTGTCACACGGAGCGGTTGCGGATATCCTGGCAGTACGCGACCGAGGCCGATCTCCCGCGACCACACTGCTCGGGCTTCGCCCGGATGACATCGCCCTGGTGATGGTAGGTGGCAAGGTGAAGCTTTGTTCAGCCGCTTTGATCGACCAGCTTCCGGGCGGGGTCCGCCGATCGATGCACGGCACCATGGCATACGAACGGATGCCGCAGCGAGTCTTCGTTGCCGCCGACCTCCCGAGGCTCCGGCGCGAGGTCGAAGGCGCCTGGCACTGCTTGAGCCCGACCATGAAGGCCATTCTGGGGGCCTCATGAACGACGCGAGTTTCATCCGCTCTCTCCCGATTCTTATCCTCAATCCTCACAGTCACTGCAATTGCCGCTGCGTCATGTGCGATATCTGGCGGGCCGGCGGAACTCGGGAACTCGGGATCGAAGATCTCGAGAGGCAGACAAGTGATATTGAAACGCTCGGGGTGAGGCAGGTCGTTTTTTCCGGCGGTGAGCCCCTGATGCATTCCGATCTTTTCGCTCTCAGCGATCACGTCAGGAAGCGGGGCATCTCCACGACGGTCCTGACAGCCGGGCTGCTCCTCGAAGAGAATGCGCCTTCGGTTGCCCGGCGCACCGATGCCGTGATCGTGTCGCTGGACGGACCGCCCCAGGTGCATGACCAGATCCGGCGTGTGCCCGGTGCATTTCAGAGACTGGCTGGCGGAATCAAAGCTCTGTACGCCGAAAGATCCGGCTTTCCGGTGGGCGCGCGGTGCACCGTTCAACGCCGGAACCATGCGCTCCTGCGTAAGACTGCGGAAGCGGCCAGGGACGTGGGAGTGCAATCCATTTCGTTTCTCGCCGCCGACGTGACCTCGACGGCGTTCAATCGCCCGGCAGGATGGTCTGCCGCGCGCCAGTCGGAGGTTTCACTGGATGAGAGGGAAGCGGGCGAACTGGCGGAAGAGATAGAGCGGTTGATCGAAGATCTGCCCGGGTACGCCGGATTCGTCCTGGAGACTCCGGAGAAACTGCGCCGCATCGGGTTGCATTTCCGGGCGCACCTGGGTCAGGCTGATCCGGTCTCCCCTCGCTGCAATGCACCTTGGGTGTCCGCCGTTGTCGAAGCAGACGGAACCGTGCGGCCGTGTTTCTTCCACAGGGCCATCGGCAATACGAGACGACAGACCCTGGCGGAGGTGATCAACGGTCCGCTGGCCGTCGAGTTTCGCCGGACTCTTGACGTCTCTCGAGACCCGGTCTGCAGGCGCTGCGTGTGCTCTCTGTTCCGAAAATAGAACTAAGACAAAAGCCCGTCGGATCGTGATTGACCCGCTCAGGTCATGCCTTGCCACAAACACCGAAAGCGATCGCGACTGCGACCCCGATTCCGATACCGACAGCGGAAGCAGCACCGCGGTTTTCATGCGTCGCAGGGTGCGCCACAGACGCATGAGAGGCTGTTCCTGCAATGACGAGGAGCCGCGACCGCGGCTCCTCGCTGCCCGATCGCTGCCGGCGTGCGTTTCGCGTTTTGTTCGTGCCGGCAGGCACGCGGCCTGTTTACCGGGTCACGCTAGCGTTCAGAAAGACTTTCCACCATCCTGGTCGTTTTGTGGCCGAGATCGAGCAGAACCCGCTCGGACCTGTTTCTGGCGAGCTTTCCAAGATGG
>JAFNAG010000460.1 GCA_017860135.1 Acidobacteriota bacterium | reverse complement strand
CGAGACCACACCGGCTGGCGTGGTGGAGGAAAAACCGCGTTTCCCGACATACGTGGAAGAGCTCATGGCCCGCGTGGCGGAGACCGAAAGGCGCTTCAGCGAAAAGGTGAAACAGCTGGACCAGGAAACTGCACGAACTCGAGCACGGCTCGAGTCTGAATACGAGCGCAGGCTCGCGAGGGACAGGCAGGAGCTTCTGTTGCCCTTCCTCGATGTCCTCGACAATCTGGAGCGGGCGATACGGGCCGCTGAGGCCGGCGGCCAGAAGCACAGTCTGATGGAAGGATTGAAAATGACCGCGGACTTGTTCCGTTCCGGGCTGCGGGCCCACGCAGTCGAACCGATTGAGGTGGAAAACCAGCCGTTTGATCCCAACCTGTGCCAGGCAGTCGGTGTGGTTGCTGTACCCGAGGAGGAGAGGGACGGCATTGTGGTCGAAGAACTGGTGCGAGGGTATCGGATGGGGAACAGCCTTCTGCGGCCGGCACAGGTTCGTGTCGCGCGCTTTGTGCAGGAATCCGCCACCGGCGCGTGATTTACAGCGCCCCGAGAGGCGGAATGCGCCGGCGAATCGCAACAGGGGCTATTGCCGGTAATGGAAACCCGTCAGATCCCGCTTTTTCCGTCTGCAATTCTCCCTGATCCAGGCAATTGGCTCCGTTCCAGTACACCAGGACAGGCACTTCACCTTTGAGCTCAACCAGCGCCGGTTCCTTTGCAATCATGTCGGAATATTCCTTGGAATCTTTCCGTATGTCACGCCTCGGCGCATTGGGGCGCAAGAGGCACTCGCCGTCCACCCAGTAGCCTGAAGTGCGGTAAAACAAACGACCTGCGACCTTTTTCTGACGCTCGGCCGCTTTCTCGTCTTTGAGCTCGCTGGCCTGGCCCCTGGACGCGGCCGCGCGCGCCTCAAGGAGCGCCTGGTCGGTCGGGTCCATGGGAGCAGCTCCCTCTGCCCGGCTTTGGGCCGCTCCAACAGGCGCCTGCATGGTCGCCTGTTGCACGGCCTGATTCTGCAGCTGGGCCGCATCCTGGCGGGGGACTGCCATGGCCCTGTTCCTGTTCTCATTAGCCTGAGCTGCAGCCGTATTCATTTCCGCGGGCTGCACCGTGACCTTTCGCGCCGGGGGCAACTCCTCCGGCAGATCGGTTCCAGCGGCTTTGGCCGCATCGGCCTTCGCAAATGTCTGGACAGGAACGGTTTCCGGGACATTCGCAGCCGCCGGCGCGGCAGGCAACGCCTCGGCAGCGGGTTTCGCAGGATTCACGCGGGCCCGAAATTCCATCCCCGCCGCCTCCGGCGCATCCTTCTGTCCGGCAACAGCGGTTCCCAGTTTGGAGATGGAGTCTGAGGCTGCAGTTGCCGCCTCAAGCGACTTCAGCTGGGCCTGGGGGCCTCCCGATATTCCGGGTTTGCTTTCCCGTTGTGCAACCTGAGGTTTGGTCGGAAGAAGCGATGAATCCCTGGCGGATTGGAACAGAATCACGCCTGCAGTGAGGGCAAAGGCCGCACCCAGCACAAGCCGCAATCGGGATGAGCGGAAAAGTGACGCGCCGGATTCGGAGGCCGCAGCTACGGCCGCACGGGTCTCCTGCTGCGCCAGGCGCAGCGAAAGGCCAAGCACCTCCTGGCAGACAGAACAGTTGGAAGCGTGTTCCTCAAATCGAGCGGTCTCAGGAGGAGCCAACCGGTTTTCGAGGTAGGCGGCAAACAGGTTCTCATCAGGGCAGGCACCGGTCGAGCCGTCGCTCCGCCGGTGGAGGATTCGCCGTATCGCTCCTTCTACAAACTGATGATCCATGGCTCACCCCTTATAGATGACGGTCACAGGGTCCCGCCTTGCACCTTGTTTAGCGACTGTGCTCTTTCCGGGGAGGTTTTCAGCGCGGATTCGAGCGCTGTTTCCTCTGCCGCCGAGACCCAGTGCCATAACGCCTTCATATCGCGCGACCGGAATCCGTGAGTCTTGCGCAGTTGCTGCTCCACCCGCCTACGCAAGTCACGGCGCACGCGCTCCAGCCATCGCGATGCCGTCGCCTCGTGGACCCCGAACTGGCGGCCGATTCCTTTGAGGGAAACCTCCTGGAGATAATACAAATGCAGGAGGAGGCGGTCGCGCGGGCATAACCGGGTGATTTCCTCCTCCAGGGCGCGTGAGAATACGGCTCCCCAGCGTGCATCGGGCCCATCATCCACAGCACTCTCCGCGGCAGCGCACCCGGACGCCGGAAAGCATCCCTCCTGCATCATCTCATCGAGAGAGACTTCCCTCCGCGAGCGGCGGAAGCGGTCGACGGCGGCGTGCGCCACGGCGGCACGAAGCCATCCGGCAAGCGAGCCGCGCCCGTTGTAGGTCAGAAGTTTGCCCTTCGATGCAGCCCCCGCACCGCCGGCATGGCCATCCGTGGTGCCGTTCTCCCCTGGTGGAGCCGGAGCCGGCACGGCGTTTCCTCCGAGGAGCAGGGTGACGATATCCTGCGCCAGATCCTCGCTGGCGTCGTAACTCCGGCTGGCATTCAGGGCAAAACGCTTGATCAGCGCGAGATATTCCGAGGCAAACAGCTCCCAGGCGATGCCGTCGCCCAGGGCGCAGGCCAGTGCCAGAAACAGATCCTCGTGGTGGAGTTCCCGGAACAGAGCGCGGCAGTCTGCACACGCAGTGAAAAGGCTCGAATCTCCGCTGCCGTCCAAGCCCTGCGGATGGCTCTCATGAGCGGCGGTGAGGATCTGCTCCACCCGCATCCGGAACGTCCCGGGCGCCAACCGGATCGTCGGATAGCGGTCCTGGCAGCGCCGGTACACGGCATCGATTTCCTCGGATGTCTCGGCCTGTCTCATGCGAGCCCGTTCCGGCCTTTTGGCGGCCTATGCTTTATTGTACACGAATATGTGGGTGGAGTGCGCAGTTTAGGGCCCGCCCTGGAACTCAAAGCGTCCTGGAAATGCAGGGCAGACCTGTCCAGGACTACAACGCATTTCAGTGCCGCGACCATCAGGGAGCGGATGCCATGGGATGCCTGAAAAGCATCCGTCCGCAGTGCCGACGGGCCGTCCGGATGATCCGTTCTCTCGTGCCTGCATCAGGATCTGTTTTTGTGACACCCTTTTTCCTGTGTGGTAGTATTGGACGTTTGGATTTTGCGAAAGGGATTTTATCTTCGATGTCCATCAAGATCCTGACTCGAAACATCGGCGTTCCAAATCTCACGAACATAGAGGTATACGAATCTCTGGGTGGCTACCGGGGACTGCAAAAAGCGCTGCGCGAGCACTCCCCCGCGGAAATAACTGATATGGTGAAAAAATCCGGCCTCCGCGGCCGCGGCGGGGCCGGCTTCCCGACCGGCATGAAATGGGGCTTTGTCCCCAAGAACACGGGAAAGCCCGTCTATCTGTGCGTGAACGGCGACGAGAGCGAACCCGGCACATTCAAGGACCGGTTGATCATCGAAAAGGACCCGCACCAGCTGATCGAAGGAACGATTATTTCCGCCTATGCGCTGGGTTGCCGCCAGGCGTTTATTTTCCTTCGCGGCGAGTTTTTCCACGGTGCCAGGGTCGTCGGCAAGGCGCTCGAGGAGGCCTGTGCGAAGGGATACCTGGGCAGGAATATCCTGGGATCCGGTTTCGATCTGGAGATCATCCTGCACCGGGGAGCCGGGGCTTATATCTGCGGTGAGGAGACGGCGCTGCTCGAATCGATCGAGGGGAAGCGCGGGCATCCCAGGCTCAAACCCCCGTTCCCGGCGGTGATCGGGCTCTACCAGTGCCCGACCATCATCAACAACGTCGAGACGCTGGCCAACATCCCGCACATCGTCAATAACGGCGCCGAGTGGTTTGCCGCCATCGGTTCGGAGCGCAACACGGGCACCCGCCTGTTCGGCGTCAGCGGACATGTGGAGAAGCCGGGCGTGTACGAGTTCCCGATGGGAATCACCCTGCGCGAACTGATCTACGACCACTGTGGCGGCATCAAGAACGGGCGCGGGCTGAAGGCGATCGTCCCCGGCGGGTCCTCCGTTCCCGTCCTGACCGCCGACCAGGTCGACGTGCGTCTCGATTTTGACTCCGTGGCCAAGGCAGGCAGCATGCTGGGATCGGCCGGAGTCATTGTGATGGATGAGACAACCTGCATGGTCAAGGCGTTGCGGCGCATCACGAGGTTCTACGCGGAAGAGTCTTGCGGCCAGTGCACCCAGTGCCGCGAAGGTACGGAATGGCTCTACCAGATCCTGACCCGCCTCGAGAACGGCGAGGGGAGGGCGGGCGAGCTGGAGACGATGCTCGACATTTGCACCGGCCTGAAAGGGCGCACCATCTGCCCTCTCTCCGATGCCTGTGCGATGCCAGTCGAGAGCTACATCCGCAGGTTCTACGACGAGTTTACGGCCCACATCCAGGAACGGCGCTGCGTCGTGGCTTGAGCAAGTCTGTAATCCACCGCCGGATCGCTCTTTCCCCCATTCACGCGCCTAGCCTTCCACCTGTCTGCCAGTTCCGGTCAGAAAGATCTGGAGAAAGATCTGGACACCCATTTTTTTCAAGCTTTTTCTTGGCACTTTTCATGAGTTCACAGTTAGAAAAGTTGAAAGGAGTGAACCATGGGACTGCCGCGCAGCCAG
>JAFNAG010000035.1 GCA_017860135.1 Acidobacteriota bacterium | reverse complement strand
GATCGAGGAGATCCAAACATCATTTACGCGACCTCACAAAGCGGCGGGCTCTCCCGGTTCGACCGGCGCACGGGCAGAGGGACCAGTATTCGTCCCGGCGCCGGCAACACCCTGAACCTGACCCCGCCGCCCACCCCCGAGAGCGCGAGCGCCGGCGCTGCCGGGCGGGGAGCCGACACCGCCGGGCGGGGAGCCGATGCCGCCGCCCGCGGAGCCGGTGCGGCTGCCGCCCGGGGTGGCGGTGGTCGAGGCGGAACGGGCGACCGGGTGAACTGGGACGCGCCGTACATCACGAGCGCTCATTCGAACACGCGGCTGTATTGGGCTTCGAATTTCGTGTACCGCTCTGAGGACCGCGGCGACACCTGGATGCGCATCAGCCCGGATCTGAGCCGCAACCTCGACTATCGCAAGCTGCCCATCATGGGCAAGGTCTGGCCCGAGGATTCGATCGCGTACCATGAGTCGACGACGCCGCTCAGCAACATCGTCTCCATTGATGAATCACCGTTGCTCGAGGGCATGGTCATCGTCGGAACCGATGACGGCCTGGTGCAGATCACCGAAGACGACGGCGCGAACTGGCGCAAGGTCGAGGATTTTCCCGGGGTGCCCAAGTGGACCTACGTTTCCGATGTCGCCGCCTCGCCACGCGATGCGGACGTCATCTTCGTCACGCTCAACAACTGGCAGGTAGGCGATTACAATCCATATATCGTCCGGAGCGACGATCGCGGCCGCACCTGGAAGAACATCTCGGGTGACCTGCCGCCGCTCCATGATGTGTGGGCGATCGCCCAGGACCATGTGAAGCCCGGCCTGCTGTTCGCAGGCACCGAATTCGGATTGTTCTTCACCGTTGACGGGGGTAGCCACTGGACGCAGCTGCGCGGCGGCATGCCGCCGACGCAGGTGCGCGACCTTGAGCTCCAGCGGCGCGAAAACGACGTGGTCATGGCGACCTTCGGCAACGGATTCTGGATCCTCGACGACTACAGCCCGTTGCGCGAGGTGAGCGCCCAGACGTTGGCCGAAGATGTGCGGCTCTTCCCGCTGCGTCATGTCTACCAGTTCCAACCCTGGGGAGTAGCCAACGCCGGCGCGGCCGGGGTAGCAACCCTGGGCGGCAACTACACAACTCGGAATCCGCCGAACGGTGCAGTCTTCACTTTTCATGTTCGGGAAGCCCTGCCAGAGGGCACCGATCTCGTGCTTACGATACGGAATACTCAGGGGAACCAGGTGCGGCAGGTAACCCTCAACAAAACTGCCGGCTTGAAGCGCGTCGAGTGGGATCTGCGGGCAGATCCGCCCGCGCCGCCACAGGCCGATGCCCAGCAGGGCCGCGGCGGGCAGGGTGGCGCTGATGCCCAGCAGGGCCGCGGCGGGCAGGGTGGCGCCGCTGTCCCGCAGGCTCGCGGCGGGCAGGGTGGTGCTACTGCCTTCGCCCAGGGCGGCCGGGGCGGCCGCGGCGGTGCGCAGGTGGCTGCGGGCCGGTATTCAGCCCAACTCGGCCTGAAAAAGGGGGACACCGTCACCCACGTCGGGCCGGTCCAGAGTTTTCAGGTGAGGACGCTGCCGCAGCAGAATTACATCCTGTACCGGTAACTCCATACGGAATACATGCGGGGGCGGGCACACGGCCCGCCCCCCGCCATGCACACTGACACTTCCGACTCTTGCCGTGGTCTGTTCCCGATATCGCCGTTTACCACATGACGCGCACTTCGGGATACTGCCCAACGATCCGATCGCCGGATAGGATTGTCATGTGGTTCAGGCAGGCGGTGGCGATAATGATGCGGTCGAAGGGATCGTTGTGGATATCCGGCAGGCTGAAGGTGCCGGCCGCTGCCTGATCGCAAGACAAGCGGAGGATCGGAATGTGTGCGCTACACCTTGACATCCAACGGCTTGCCTTCGAACACGACTGAGTGTGTGGCCCGCTCGCCGGCGACGCGTACTTCGATTTTGCGTCGTTCAGGAGGCATCATCCGCGAGCCGCTCGCCAGGCGCAGCCTCAGGCGGCGTTCCGCGTTGCGCCAGGACATCTCCATTCGCATCCAGGCACCCTTCCGGTATTCGAACGTCCTGCCGTCGTCTTCGTAAACGGAGGCGGCTCCATCAGCGCCGGGATACACCACGAGGGAAAGGGGCGCGTCGACCATTTCCCCGGCGTATTGCTTGACCGGACCCAGCGGCAGGAGGGCGCCGGCGCGCACGTACAGCGGCATGGTCTCGAGGTCGACTTTCCGATCGATTTCCTTTCCGCCGTCTGCGCGCTCTTCGGTCCAGAAGTCGAACCAGGCGCCGCGCGGCAGATAGAGGCGCCGGTTGGCAGCCCCCTTCTCGACTACCGGCGCCACGAGAATGTCGCGCCCCCAAAGGTACTCGTCCCCGCGGGCGACGGCTGCCGGATCTTCGGGATAGTGCAGCCAGAGTGAGCGCATGATCGGCAGCCCTGAGTCGCAACACTCGCGCACCGCCGTATAAGTGTACGGGAGCAAGCGGTAACGAAGCTCGAGGTATTTCTTGAGGATCGGTTCCACCTGAGGGTTGTTCAGCTCCTTCGGGTCAGGCTGAAATTTGGGAGACTCGTCAACGGGACCGCCGTCGCCGCCGTTCCAGCCCCAGGGGAGGCGAAGGTGCCAGCGCCGGCCGTGCGCGCGGAACGAGGTGCAGAACGCGCCGAACTGGAACCAGCGCACGTGCAGCTCGCCCGTGTATTCTGCAGTCGGCACAAACCCGCCGATGTCGGTTCCCCAGTAAGGAATGCCGGAAAGCCCGGTGTTGACCGCGACGGGCACATGCGTGCGCAGCGTGTCCCAGCGCGACTGCACGTCGCCCGACCAGAGAAACGCGGCGTAGCGCTGCATCCCGGCATAGCCGTTGCGGTGCAGGGCAAATGGGCGCTCGTTGGGCCGCCAAAGCTGCGAGCCCTCCCAATACATGCGGTTGCGGTTGAGGCGCGAAGGCGCGTCATACCCGTCCCCCTGGTCCGGCCACCATCCGTCAACGCCGAGGTCGAACAGCGGCTTGTGGTAGGGCCAGTAGCAGGGTACGTTCCGGTCCTGAGGCCATCGGTTTTCCGCGGTCCGGCCGCTCGGGACCGCATTTTTCGGATCGCACGGGTCGTGGACGTTCCCGGTGAGGCGGCTTCCTTCGATCACAATGTGCAGCACCACCTTGAACTGCTGCGCATGCAGCATGTCGATCATCCCCTTGGGGTCGGGGAAATTGCCGCTGTGCCACGTGAATTCGCCATTGCGGGTGTTCCATCCCGACGGGCAGAATTCCGTGCCAAGATAGATCAGCGCGTCGCACGGCAGCTTTTTTTCGCGCATCATACGCGCGACTCCGAGGATCTCCTCCGGGCCGGCGAGCGTGCGCGAGGACTGCATGTAGCCCAGGGTCCAGAGCGCGGGCATTTCTGCAAATCCGGTGATGCGCGCATACTCCCGCATGATCTCCGCCGGGTTTGAAGAGGAAACGAGAAACACGTCCAGCGGCAGTCCGTCACCGGGCGCGGCGAATTTCCCTTCTGTGCCACTGAAGTCGAACGTGCCCAGCGGGTGGTGTATGTACATCCCCCATCCATCCGTACCGACGAGCCACTGGACCGGAACGCGGCCGCCGTTCGTGCTGAGCTGGTAGCCGCCTTGCCCGCTGCGCATGCGATCGGTGGTGCCTTTGCGATCAAATTGCGGCCCGCCGGGCCCGAGCCCGAGGAGGGGGCCTTTGCTCAGAAGGAACGACATCCCTGCTGATTTGCTGTCGAGCGTCAGCCGCTGCACCGGCTTGCCGGCTCTCGTTTCGACCTCGATTGTCGGCGGTTCCGCCTTATACCGGACTACGAAATTACCCGCGCGTACCGGCTTGAACCTCCCGCGTTGCCGGACGGTGGCCACGGCCCGCCCTTCGGCGCCGGCCACCAGCGCGCCATCGACCGGGACTGCGGTGGCGCGCCCGCCCGCAACCGGCATCACCGTGATACGCACCGTCGACGCGCTCAAAGTCGAAATCACGATCTCCACCGGCCTGCCGGCGATCACAATGTCGGTGGATTGGCCCCGGATAACGCCTCGTGCCAGGAGCACGCCCGCGCCGGCGGTACCGATTTGTTGCAACACCTCGCGACGTGAAATCGTTTTTTTCATCGCGGGTATGCTATCGCTGCCCTGCAACCGGAGTCAAGCGCGTAGCGGCACGCGGGCGCCGCGAGACCCCCAGGCACGGTTCCCCTCCAATCCCGCAGACTTGACTCCAGATCCAAATTCGTATTTGAGCGCGAACCGGAAGCTGTGCGCGCGGTCCCGCCCCGGGATCCCGGAATCGCAGCTATGGTGTCCGGGATGTTGAAGTTTCCCCACGCATGGTTTCCATTCTTTCACTGCAGGGGCGAGTCGAGGTAATCTGTTCTTGCACCGGAGGGAATGCGGGCGCCTTTGTGGTTTCTCTCAAGCCTGCTCCAACCTGGGTGGATTTGAGCGACGCGGCGAAATCCGAGGCAATGCATCGAAGATGAGTTCGGCGAGCGGAACAGCGCGTTTGTGAACGCAGATCCGGAGTGTGAGCTGCGGGACCCTGCTTTGCCGCTCGCTAGTCTAAGATCGAAGCCCGCGCATACGCAGGTCGCGAGGCGAGTGTGGATTGTCCTTGTCCCTGCCGGTGTCTCGATATAGAAATATCTGGCAGGATGCAGATGACCGGCGGCATTTGAGGTGTCCGATGAACGAGAGGGCAGGCGTACGATCGCTTCGCGTCATCGACTCGCATACCGGCGGGGAGCCCACGCGGGTCATTGTCGAAGGCGGGCCGGACCTTCCGCGCGGCTCGGACCCGGTGGTGGGTGCGCTTTTGTGTCCGCCGAGCGATCCCTCCTGCACTGCCGGGGTGATATTCTTCAACAATGTGGGCTACCTCGGCATGTGCGGCCACGGCACGATCGGCCTGGTTGCCACGCTTTCCTATCTGGACAGGCTGGCGCCGGGGCCCCATCGCATCGAAACTCCCGTCGGCGTGGTGACCGCCGAACTGCACCCTTCGGGCGAAATCTCGGTCGCTAATGTGCCCAGCTACAGGCATCGGCGCGACGTGACCGTCGAAGTCCCGGGATTCGGCAGAGTAACGGGCGACGTCGCGTGGGGCGGGAACTGGTTCTTCCTCGTGAACGATCACGGCCAGGAACTGCGTCTGAGCTGTGTCGAACCGCTCACCCGGTTTGCGTGGTGCATCCGGCAGGCACTGGCGAGAGAAGGCGTCACCGGTCGGGACAACGGGGAAATCGATCATGTCGAGCTCTTCGGTCCCCCGGAGTCCGCCGACGCCGACAGCCGCAATTTTGTGCTCTGTCCCGGGAGGGCGTACGACCGGTCTCCCTGCGGCACAGGCACGAGTGCAAAAATGGCCTGTCTTTACGAAGACGGCAAGCTGGCCGAAGGCCGGATCTGGCGGCAGGAGGGGATCGTCGGCAGCATCTTCGAAGGCTGGGTGCAGAGGATTGGCGGCCTGATTTACCCGACCATCCGCGGCACTGCCTTCGTGAACTCGGATGCCGCATTCATTCTCGACGAACGAGACCCATTCTGTTGGGGGATACGGTCATCATGAGCTTGCATGTCCTCATCGTCGGCGGCGGCATCATCGGATTGTGCACGGCACACTTCGCCGCGCAGCGCGGTCACCGCGTCACCCTGCTCGAGCGCGGCCCCGCCAGCCGCGACGGCTGTTCGTTCGGCAACGGCGGCATGGTTGTGCCCAGTCACTTCGTGCCTCTGGCGGCGCCGGGCATGGTCCGGCTCGGATTGAAGTGGATGTGGAACCCCGAAAGCCCTTTTTACATCAAGCCGCGGCTGAGCTGGGGTTTGCTCGACTGGGGATGGAAATTCACGCGGGCTGCCACGGCCCGTCATGTGAACCGGTCCGCGCCACTGTTGCGCGACCTGCACGTGGCAAGCCGCGCCTGCTTCGAAGAACTGGCGGACGAGACCGGCAACGAATTCGGCCTCGTGAAGCGCGGCCTGCTGATGTTATGCAAGACGCGGCGTGCATTCGACGAAGAAGCTCATGTTGCCGAGCTGGGTCGCCGTCTCGGTGTCCCGTCGGAAATTCTCACGCCCTCCGCGATTTCCTCACTGGAGCCGAACCTGCGCATGGATGTCGCCGGAGCGGTATATTTCCCCGACGACTGTCATCTGGTTCCCGCAGCGCTCATGGCGAGCCTGACGCGGAGGCTGACAGAGGCAGGCGTCCAGTTTGCCTGGAACACGGTAGTCACCGGCTGGCGCACCGGCGGCAACCTGATTCATGCGGTCCGCACGACGGGCGGTGATTTCGACGCCGATGAGTACGTGGTCTGCGGCGGAGCCTGGTCTCCGGCACTGGTGCGCAGCCTGGGTCTGCGCCTCCCCATGCAGGCCGGCAAGGGGTACAGCCTGACATTGCCGCAGCCCCGCCGGCTCCCATCGGTGTGCGCCATCCTGTCCGAGGCTCGGGTGGCGGTGACGCCCATGGGGAGCACACTGCGGTTCGCCGGCACCATGGAAATCTCTGGACTGAACCAGGAAATCCACCGCCGGCGCGTGCAGGGCATCATCAAGTCCGTGCCTCAATATTTTCCGGAATACCAGCCCGCAGATTTTCTCCGGATTCAGCCCTGGTGCGGCTTGCGGCCCTGCTCCCCCGATGGTCTGCCATACGTCGGACGATTCGGCCGGTTCGCCAACCTCTCCGTGGCTTCGGGCCACGCCATGATGGGGGTGAGCCTGGGCCCGGTCACGGGCAAGCTCATGGCGGAGATGCTGTCAGGCGAGGAACCGTCACTTGCGATTGAACAGCTCTCTCCGAGCCGGTATAACTGATGCTCGTCACATGCAATCGACAACAGGAGATTACGGACTTATGAAATGGCATGGCATTCTCCCGGCAATCACCACGGCTTTCAAAGATGATCTGAGCGTTGATCATGAGTTTGTCGCACATCACGTGCAGTGGCTGGTGCGGGAAGGTTGCTCCGGCATCGTCGCCCTGGGCTCTCTGAGTGAAGGTGCGACGTTGCGCACGGAGGAAAAGATTGAAATCCTGCGCACCTGCGTCGGCGCTCTGGGGGGGGCTGCGCCCGTCGTCGCCGCCATTTCCGCCCTGAGCACTGCCGATGCCGTGCGGCTCGCCGAGCAGGCTGTGGCAGCCGGCTGTCAGGGATTGATGATCCTGCCCCCCTACGTCTATTCCACCGACTGGCGCGAGATGAAAGCGCATGTGCAGGCCGTGCTGCGCGCCACGCCGGTCTCGTGCATGCTCTACAACAATCCGATCGCGTACCGCACGGATTTTCTGCCGGAACAGGTTGTCGAACTTGCCGCCGAGAATCCCAACCTGCACGCCGTGAAGGAGTCAAGTGCCGACGTGCGACGCATCACCGCATTGCGCGCACTGGCAGCGGACCGGCTCGCGCTCTTCGTCGGCGTGGACGATCTGATCGTGGAAGGCATCCAGTCCGGCGCCGTAGGATGGATCGCAGGATTGGCCAACGCCCTGCCGCGCGAGTCCGCGGCATTGTTCCAATACGCCCTTCAGGGCCAGCATGCCGGGGCCTTCGAGCTCTACCGATGGTTCCTGCCGCTGCTGCGTCTCGATACGGTCCCGAAGTTCGTTCAGCTGATCAAGCTGGCGCAGGCCGAAGTCGGTATGGGGAACGCACGGGTACGTCCTCCGCGGCTGGAACTTGAAGGGCAGGAACTGGAGGGGGCCTTGGCGGTGATACGGGGGGCTCTGGCGCGCCGACCGGCGTTACCGCCCGCCGGCGGGGTGAAGATATGAATCTTGCAGGCAAATCCATTATCGGATCCGGTCGCGCAGAGCACCAGGGTGCGGGTTTTCGCGGAAAAAATCCCGCTACGGGGGAGTCGCTCGACCCGGAATACCATTCGGCCTCTCTCCAGGATGCAGACCGGGCATGCCGGCTTGCCGCCGACGCATTCAAGGTATACGGTCGCATCTCCGGCAGGCGCAAGGGTGAATTCCTGCGCCGGATTGCCGCCTGTCTGGAGGCCGGCGCGGAGCCGATCATCGCCCGGGCGCAGCTCGAAACGGCGCTCCCCGCGCCACGTCTGCAGGGCGAAATGGGCCGGACCTGCCACCAGCTTCGCATGTTTGCAGGACTGGTCGAGGAAGGATTTTGGGTGGACGCCCGCATCGATCATGCGGAGCCGCAACGCCAGCCCCAGCCAAAACCCGACGTACGTTCCATGCTCCGGCCGCTGGGCCCGGTAGCCGTGTTCGGGTCCAGCAACTTCCCTCTGGCTTTTTCAGTGGCCGGCGGGGATACCGCCTCGGCGCTGGCCGCCGGATGTCCGGTTGTGGTCAAGGCTCATCCGGCGCACCCCGGCACATCCGAATTTTCTGCGCTGGCGGTGCAGACAGCCGTCCAGGCGTGCGAACTGCCGGAGGGAGTCTTCTCCCTGCTGTTCGATGAAGGGTATGACGTAGGGCAGGCGCTCGTCCGGCATCCGGCAATCCGCGCGGTCGGGTTTACCGGTTCCCGGAGAGGCGGAAGGTCCCTCATGGAAGCGGCGGCGAACCGGCACAGTCCGATTCCCGTGTATGCCGAAATGAGCAGCATCAATCCGGTATTTGTCCTTCCTCAGGCGATGCTCCTGAGGAGGGCCGAGATCGCCGCCGGCCTTCATGCCTCTGTTACGCAGGGCGCCGGTCAATTCTGCACCAATCCCGGCCTCATTGTGGTGGAGGCAGGGACGGCCGCGCTGGCGCTGTTGCAGGATCTGGGACAACGCCTTGCCTCGACACCGCCCGCCGCCATGCTCACCGCGGGGATTTGTTCCGCTTACCGCTCCGGTGTGGAGAAATTCGCCGGCATTGGAGGCGTAACTCAGCTGGCCGGGCTCACCGCACGCACGGAGACCGGGAAAGCGGCGCCGGCACTGTTCCTCACCTCCGCCTCAACGTTTCTGGCCCATCCGGCCCTGATGGAGGAAGTCTTCGGTCCGTCGACTCTGGCGATCCAGTATGAAGGGCACGGGGAGTTGCTGGCGCTGGCGGGCGCGATGGAAGGCCAGCTGACGGCGACAGTTCATGGGACAAATGCTGAAATGCTTGATTACCGGGACCTCCTGGCACTCCTGGAAACGAAGGCCGGCCGGCTGATCCGCGACGGTTATCCCACCGGAGTGGAGGTTTGCCACGCGATGGTGCACGGAGGGCCGTTTCCGGCCACTTCGGATGGACGCTCGACATCAGTAGGCACCCGGGCCATCCAGAGGTTCGCACGGCCCGTTTGCTATCAGAGTTTTTCTGATGACATGCTGCCCGAGGAACTCGAGGAGAAAAATCCGGCCGGGATCTGGCGCCTTGTCGACGGACGCTGGCAGGCGCCCACACGAGAATGAGCGCATGAGGTGGTGGAGAATGGAGTCGAGGCGTGATTGGCTTATTGGAATTACCCTGCTGGCCTGTGGATTCACCGCCGCAGCCTCTGAAAGTGCCGAGGGCTTTGCGGGCACCTGGGTGCGCTACAAATCCACCTTCGAGGCCGGAGCGGGATTCGAAGAAGCGGATGCAAAGGAGATGATCCTGGTCATCGGACAGAACGGGACGGGCCTGGAAATCGAGACTCGCCAGAGCTGGGGCGACCGGACAAACAGCATGAAACAACTCTTCACTCTGGACGGCGTCGAGAATCGCAACCAGACCGACGACGGCAAGGGCGTGCTGAAAGCCAAGGCGCGGCTGCGCGGATCCAGGATCGTGGTTGAAGGCGTCGAACAGTACGCTTCGCTCAAAATCGAATTCACCTTCAAACGCGAGCTGTCACTTTCAAAGGCCGGTGACCAGCTGACAATGAAGACCACCCGAAACTCCCGCAGGGAACAGTGGGTGATCGAACACACTTTCGCCAGGCGGCGGGCAAAGTAGAGCATGGCAGTGAGCGCGGGCTTCAGCCCGCGCGTTTTAGATCGAGTTGAGTCTCGGTCCGGGAAAAGCAAGGAATCTTAAAGCGCACGGGCTGATGCCCGTGCTCACTGTTTCGGCGCCATGAGCGCTGGCTTACATTTATGTGATTTTTCTCCGCCGTAACCGGCTGTCCGGATTTCCTATTTCTTCTCTTCCTTCTTCACCTCGGGTTTCCAGACCTTGACGCGCTCCTTGAGGTCATCCTTCATTTTCAGGTATGGGATGCCGTCCGTCAGCCACTTTGGAGCCGGCTTGCCCATGAGGTAGTGGTCGAAAAACTCCCGCATTCGTACCGTGTAATCCTTCTGGTTCGCGGCCTTTGCCAGTCCGTGATTTTCTCCGACGTACTGCAGCATGATCACCGGCTTCTTGAGGCGCCGGAGTGTGTTGTAATACTCGATGCCCTGGTTCCAGTCGACCGCGCCGTCTTTGTCGTTGTGCAGAATGATGAGAGGCGTATTCACCTTTGTAGCGTAATAGACGGGCGAGTTTCTCTGATAGGCCTCGAGGTTGTCCCAGTACCCCCCATAAAAGCGGCCCTGGGAACTTTCGAAAATGGGCTGGTTTGCCCCTCCCGTGTTGAAATAGATCGAGCTGTACATCGAGATCATGTTCGTCAGCGGGGCGCCGGCGACCGCGGCGGCGAAGTTTGCCTGGGTGACAAGGAACGCTGTTTGATATCCGCCCCAGGAGTGCCCGTGCAGGCCGACTTTCGCCCGGTCGACGACCCCGGACGCGACCGCGGCGTCAATCGCCGGCAGGACGCACCAGGCGGCCGACCAGCCCGGATCGTTGATCTTGTAAGTGATGTCGGGCATGAGCACGGCGTAGCCGTTGCTTGTGTAGACGGATTTGTTAAACCCGTTGGCGGAAGGCTGGGTGTAGCGGTTGAGGCCCTGCGAGGATTTCTCGTAATAGTAAACGAGGGTCGGATATCTTTTGCCTTTCTCATAATTTGCTGGGAGGAACAGCGCTGCCTGGAGCTTGTCGCCCTTGGCGCTCTTGTAGTCCAGGAGCATCACGCCGCTCGACCAGAGGAAGTCCTTCTGTTGCGGGTTGGCGTCCGTGATCTTCCGCCCGTCTTTGAGGAGAGGACCTGTGACATAATAGTTGCCGTATTCGTTGTACGTATCCCGCGCATAAAAAAAGACATCCGCGTTGCGGGCTTTCATGGGTCCGCCGAATCCCGCATCTTCCCACAGCAACACGTTGATTCCGGCCGCACCGGGCTCCAGGCGTCCGATCCCGGCTTTTTTGGTCCATTCTCCGTACATCGAGACGTATTGCGGCTTGGACAGGTCGATGCCTTTATCGTCGGGGTCGAGGGAATTGAGCGAGCGGTAGCGGATCTGGTCTTTGCGGCCGTTTACCGTGAGGTTGATCCCCTTGCCGCCGAGCGTGGGGATCTTCCAGATATCGTACCCATCGCTCAGGAACACGTCCTGTCCGTCCTCCGCCCACCCGATGACCTGATCTGGCGGATCTTTTACGTTGTGGTCGTCGTCCTCGTTCACGAAATTGGCCGGCACACCCTTGGTAACCGGATAGGACTTACCGCTCGTCATATCCCAGGTGTAAAAAACGCCATCGGTGTAATAGAGGAAGTGGGTTCCTGCCGGAGAAATTGAATACGACCTCTGCTGCTTCTTAAGGGCCAGCGTCCGGGTCCCCGTCTTCATGTCGATGACGTAGATATCCTGATAGCGGAGGCCGACGAGGTTCGAGTCGAGTTCGTATTCGCGATTGTCCTGGCCGAGGGCGAACAGGCCCTTGGGCGAAGTCTGGACCTGGCGCACTTCGTCATCGGCGAGCCGGATGAATCTTCTATCTTTGATACGATACTCGGAGAGGTAGCTGAAGTTCTGGTCGCTGGTTGCCTGAACCTGCTGCTGGGACTGCAGGCGCTGGTCCTGGTAATGCCATAGAACCAGGTCCGGCATGTCTTCATCGGCCCCCGCTGCCGGCGGAGGAGTTGCGGGTGTTGCCGGGGCGGCGCCTTCGCCTGCCGGAGCAGGAGTCGCTCCCGGCTGCTTTTTCCTGGGCTCGTGTATTCCGAAAAGCACGGCTCCCAAATCCTCCGTCCATTGCGGATTTCGGTTGGAGCTTATTGTCATATCCGGGGGAAAGGCCTTGTCCTCCTTGGGATCGTAGGTGATCTTCTGGATGCCGGCGGCCAGGTCTGATCCCGAGCCTGTGCCGCTGAAGCCGAGAAAGCAGACCAGGCTGTGCATCTTGTCTTCGAAAGCCTTGTCTTCCTTTCCCTTGAGGCAGGCAAGCGCCTCGCCTTCTTCACTCCAGGCCAGGCTCCGGTAATTAGCCTTGTCATTATCGAGCGAAAGAACTGCTCCGGTTTCCATATTGCGGAGCTGGACACCGTTGCCGGTCATACCCATCGCGTCGATGACGAAAGCCATCCAGCGGCCCTTCTTGTCGAAGGAGAACTCGGAAACGTTGCCGAAAGTCAGTTCCTTGCCGGTGGACAGCTCCCGCAGGATGAGGTCCGATCCTGTCCAGCGATCCCGTTCGCGCGCTTGGCTTTCGGGAGCCGCCTTGTGCAATGCCAGCCAGGCCGGATTGTCCCTGGAGAAGGCAAAGCTGCGGATCCGGTCGTACTCGACTCTTTCGCCCGTTGCAAGGTTCAGTATATTTGCCTTCGTGTAGATCGTCTTGCGGTCCCGGCGCAATGCTGTGGTTTCCTTGGCGGTGGGGTGGGTCATGAAGACGGCAAACTTCCCATCATGGGAGAAGCCAATCTGGCCCATGCGGGACTCGCCGGCTGGAAACCGGAGTTCTTTGGACCCCTGGGTCTGTCGAAAGACGAACTCGCCATCCCCCTCCAGGGGAGAAAGCCTGTACCCAAACCACTGGCCATCCGGTGCGATCGCATTGCTCGAAATCGATTTCCATGCCAAGATGTCGAGGAATCCGATCGGTCGCGGAGATTTCGGTGTTTGCACTGCTTCCTTCTCCTGCGATGAATTCACGGCAGGAGATAATGACACGACAAGCAGCAGCACAAGAATTGTGGCGGAATAGATCTTGACCTTTTTCACAGAGCCTCCTGGGTTCCAGGCCTGGCCGCAGCATTTACAGGAATGACCTCCTGCCGCCTGTGCGTCAGACGGAGGACGGGCCGAGCCGATGCAGGCCATTAAAACTCCATACCGGCGTCGCGGTCAAGCCCTAGCGCACAGATACTCCTTCCGAACCGGAAGAAGATACGACCCGCAATTTCAAATAACTCAATTAAAAGGTGGCGGACAACCTTTTCTTCGTGATAGGTTTCGAGCTTACGTTTTTGCCAGCATCCGGATGAGGAATTCGAACGCCCGCGCCGATGGTCGGTCTGTTGGGCGCTGCCGGCAATGAGCCCGGCCGGGTGCGAATGAGTCAGGGTTTCCCGAAGGCCGACGGCTCGGGATCAGGAAGACAACCATTCATCAAGGAGCAAAGCACCGCTTATGTCAAAGCTGCTGCTCACCAAACCACTGGACATGATTCTCTCCGAGGCGAGCGAGACGGGCGAGCATGCGCTCAAACGCGCACTCGGGCCAACAAACCTGATCACCTTGGGCATCGGCGCCATCATCGGCGCCGGGATCTTCGTGCTCACTGGTTCGGCGGCGGCGCAGTATGCCGGTCCTGCGATCGTGCTCTCCTTCGTTGTCGCCGGGATCGGGTGCGTATTCGCCGGCCTATGCTACTCCGAGTTCGCCTCGTTGATCCCGATCGCCGGCTCAGCTTACACCTACGGCTACGCAACCCTCGGTGAGCTCTTTGCATGGATCATCGGTTGGGATCTGATCCTTGAATACGCGTTCGGAGCCGCGACTGTGGCGTCCGGCTGGAGCGGCTATGTCAACAGCCTGCTGCAGGATTGGGGCATTGTCATTCCTCCCGCCCTGACCGCTACGCCGGGGACAGAAATGGTCTTTTACAACGGCCGCTGGGAGAGGCTGGCAACCGTTCTGCCCACCCTGCAATCCAACGGCATCGATCCCGCCACACTGCAGCACGCCGTCGGAGTGTTCAACCTCGTGGCATTTATCGCCATTTTCCTGGTGACCATCGTGCTGGTGATCGGCATCAAGGAATCGGCGGATTTCAACTCCGCGATCGTCATCGTCAAAGTCAGCATCGTCCTGGTGTTCATCGGGATCGCCGCGCGATACCTGCTCCAGCATCCTGAGATTGCCAAGGAGAACTGGGATCCTTTCATTCCCCCCAACGCCGGAGCGTTCGGCGCATACGGCTGGACGGGAATTGCCAGGGCGGCGGGGGTGATCTTTTTCGCCTACATAGGATTTGACGCTGTCTCGACGGCAGCCCAGGAAGCCAGGAATCCGCAGAAAGACATGCCCGTCGGTATCCTGGGCTCTCTTGCCATCTGCACCGTCCTTTACATCCTCGTGGCAGGCCTTTTGACCGGCGTAGTGCCCTACACGGCCCTGAATGTGGGGGATCCGGTCGCCGTCGGAATCGATGCGACAGGTGTGGGCTGGGGGAGTGTGCTGGTGAAGCTGGGAGCGATCGCCGGCCTGGGGAGTGTGATGCTGGTGATGCTGCTCGGCCAGTCGCGCGTGTTTTTCTCCATGTCGCGCGACGGCTTGCTGCCGGAATGGGCCGGCAAGGTACACCCGCGCTTCCGTACGCCTTATATTTCGTCGATCACTGTGGGCATCTTCGTGGCGATCTTCGCCGCGCTCATCCCGATCGGAGTTTTGGGCGAACTGGTGAGCATCGGCACCCTGTTGGCCTTTGTTATTGTTTGCGCCGGTGTGTGGATCCTGCGGGTCAGGCGTCCCGAACTGCATCGACCGTTCCGCACTCCCTGGGTGCCGGTCGTTCCGATCCTCGGAATCGTCGTCTCCGGACTTATGATGGTCAGCCTGCCTCTGGACACCTGGCTCCGCCTGATCCTTTGGTTGATTGCCGGGATGGCGGTGTATTTCTTTTACGGCCGGCATCACAGCCGTGTCCAGGCGGCTGCAAAGCAGAAGGTACGCGCTCCGAAATAGAAACCGGCGCCCTGCCTCTTGCAGGTTCGTGGTTGGCCAGCCGTCCTTGCTGGCCAACCATGACCTTCTGCAGGATGTCGGCGCAACTATTTGTCGAGTACGACCAGATCATCCCAGAGGCTCCTGAGTGCCTTGCCGATCTGGGCGTCCTGCACCCGGAGCCGCATCATCTCCCCCCCATCGACTGCAAACACGAGCACGACAGTCCGGTCTTCGATCCTGAGCGCCAGGTTCTTGAACGGGATGCTGAATCCGTGCGATCCATCCTCCGGCCGATACATGACGTCGTGGTAGCCGACGAGCAACTCCCCTCTGCAGCTGCCCCGCAGGATACCGTGCGGATGCTCGACGCTGAAGCGATGCACTTCCGCCTTGGCTTTGTTTCTTGCCATCAACTGCCGGTCTGACTCGACCATGGTCCGCAGTATCTGTCTGGTTGCGTCATATACAAGAAACACCTTCTGGCCGTCGGCGAAATCGGCGTTGAGCGCTACTTCCTGTCCCGACTGGCTCAAGGCAGTGAGCTTGTGTCGACCGGCGGGGACCTTGTGGTTAAGGATTTCCCCCACTCCGACAGTCTGGTTATCGATCATCAGAGTCCCGGCATCCCCCAGCGGATAAACACTCAGGACGACACTGCCCGATACGGCAACCGCATCGATGCGGCGCCGCAGGATGGAGAGGTTCGGATCGGCCGGATTGAGCTTTTGCACCTTTTCAAGGAGGACTGAGGCGTCGGTGAATTTTTTGGAAGCAATCGCCTCCTCGAGTGCCTTGAGGCTGCTCTGCAATTCCATCGTGCGATCACGGAGCTCCGTCCCCTGTGGAGACTGACGCACAGGCGATCCGGGAGTCGCCAATAGCGCGAGGACTTCGTCGTACTTGCCCTGGCGGTAGAGCTCGTCGGACTGTCGGGTGACTGTTTCGATGGTTTTCTGGATCCGCAACGCGTCCTGTTGCTTTTCGAGCTCGAGCGTGAGGCTCTGGGAGAGCTCGGCGCCTTTGTCGGCCAGTCGCCGGCGCATGGCGCCTGCCTCCGCAAGCCCCGGCTGCAGCCGCTCGACCTTGTCCAGGTCCGCCTTCGCTTTCTGCAGGTTTCCGGACCGGATGGCTGAGGAAGCGGAGGCAAGCAGCTTCTGGACTTCCGGCTCCGGAGCCGAGGTGTCCTCCAGCCGGCTACCGTCGGTTCCGCCGGCGACCTTCAGGAGCTCGATCTCGTCCAATGCCGGGGCATATTCCGGCGACAAATCGAGGATCCGGTCGAGAAAAACCCTGCTCTCGTGGAGGCGACCCGCGGCGCGCAACGCCTGCGCCTCCTCCAGGAGCAGTTCTCTGCGCATTGAATCCCGATCCGCCTGAACAGCTTCGGTGTTTGCATCCCCGGAAACATTCGGGGCCGACGGGGCACTCATCCCGGCCGCGGCAGAATTGCGGTTGAGGAGCCGTCTGACCGGATCCCAGCCCGCCCGGCTCGTGATCCACACGGGAATCGCCAATGCGAGGACCAGCAGCAACATGGATGCGCCCATCCAGGCAGGCGTCCTCCAACGGTTCCAATCGGGTCGCACCTCGGAAACCTCTTCCGGGACGGCCTCCGCCATAGAAGAAGGCTGGGAACCCGTGGGGATGTCTGTGTCTTCCCGGAGTTCGGGTGCTTGATCCGATGTATTGACTGCTGCGCATGCCGGGGTTGGCGCCGGTTCCGGAGGTTCCATCGGCTCTGCCGCCAAAGGAGGCGGCGCGGGGGGGAGGGATTCCACCGCAGGGAGGGATTCCTCCCGGACCCGCGAGCCCGGATCGTCCTGCGCCTGCCAACTGGCGAGGAAATGCTCCAGGGTTTTTTGTATCCTTGCCTGGTCCGGCGACGGTGCTTCAGGATCTGCAGAAGTTTGCTGATCCCCGACACGCTGCGGTGGCGGAGCTTCTGGCTTGGATCCTGAAGACTCGTTTTCCGGTGGCTGGCCCTCTTCCTTGGGGATCTCGATGGAGACTTCGGATAGGGAACGCGCTGTCTCGCATGTGTCCTGAAGCAGATGGTAGTGTTCCGCCAGATTCGCGACCAGACCGTTCAGCCTCTGATAGTCGGGCCTCTCTTGCCGCGCCAGAGCGCTTTCCACATTTCTCTTCAGTGCCAGGAGACTGGGAGCGGCTCCACTTCTGCCAGCGGCCTGCCGGATTCGAGGGAGGGCGGTCTGCAGTTCGATGCGCATCAATTGAGAGTCTTCAGCCAGTTCCGCCAACAGAGCCAGACAGGCTTTTTCAAATTCTGCCATTGACACAAAACGATCTCCCGCATCTTCGGCCAGGCATCTTTCCACAATCGGCCAGAGACCGAGTGGGAGTTCCGGGAACTTCTCAACAGTCAGGAACCGTGGTTTAGCTTCTCCCGCCGCATAGCTGCCACTGCCATCCTGCAGAAACGGATGGGCGCCGGTCATGAATTCGTAACAGATCATGCCGAGCGCGAACAGATCTGATTGCGGGGTTGCCTCATCCGCGGGTGAGGACTCGGGCGCGAGGCGGGACAGGCACTGTGCCAGATCTCCGGAGAATCCCCGTGGCGGGGTGACCGGTCCTCCCGGCTGCAAGTCCCAGACCTTCACCCTGCCGTCCGGCGTTATCAGAATGCTCCTGGTTGTGAGGCTGCCGTGCAGGATTCCGTGTTCATGGGCGCATCCCAGTCCCGCCGCGGCCTGGCTCACGATGGCCAGCTTATCCTCGACTTGCATCGCGGTCTTCTCGGCGATCAGGGCCTGCAGATCCTTTCCGGAGAGCCATTCCATCACGATATATGCAGTGGTCCCCTCCCTGCCATGATCGTAAACAGTTGCCAGGTTCGGGTGCTTCAGGACGGCGAGAGCTTCGAATTCGCTGCTGAAACGGGCTTGAGTCCGGGAATCTGTCATGAGGTCCGTGTGGAAGGTCCGGATGGTGAAATAACGGCTGCGGGAAGAGTCGCAGGCACGATACAGACTGCCGAATGCCTCGTCGCACAGTTTCTCCAACAATCCATAGGGTCCAAGTTTTTCCATTTCAGTTGCGTCTCTTCATGAAAGAGGATGAGCTGCTGAGCGGACGACGGGCCGGGGACACCTTCACCGCTGACTCCTTCGATACCACTTCCCTTATCGACCGTTGTGTGCTGCCTGATCACGGTCTGTCGCTTGTTGATATGATTCAGTTCATGAATACGTGGTGGAGTCTTGCGATATCAGTCAGCGCCGCCAGGGGAAAAAGCCCTTCCGGCGCTTCAGCAGTTCTTCCAGATTGCTCGAGACCTGTGCGGCGCTGGCGTACCGGCGGTCCGGCAGTTTGGCCAGCAACTTCTGAAGAATGAGATCGAAGGACTCGGCCTCCTCGGCCTTGAAGAGGCCGAGATCGGGTGTGGGCTCGTTGACGATCGCCTGAAGGGTGGAAGCGGCGCTATTGCGCCGGAACGGCAATTGACCGGTCAATCCCTCGAACAGGACCATGCCAAGGGAAAAAAGATCACTGCGGTGATCCACTGCCTGCCCGCATGCCTGCTCCGGCGACATATAGTCGAGTGTTCCCAGGAGCGCGCCTTGGGCGGTGAGGTCGGAGGAAAAGGGCGCGCCTGCTTCCATCACCCTGTGTTTGGCAAGTCCAAAGTCCAGTATTTTCAATTTGTTATCGCTTATTATCATCAGGTTGGAGGACTTGATGTCGCGATGGATGATGCCCTGCCGGTGTGCCGCTTCCAGGCCGGAACAGGCCTCGATCATCCAGCGCACGAGTTGACGCCATTCCTGGGGGCCCTCATGAACAATCTTGTCTTTCAGGGTTTTTCCGTCCAGCCATTCCATGACCATCGCGACCTGGTCCCCGTGCTCGAACAACTCATAGATCGATGTGATCGCGGGGTGGCTCAGAGCTGCGGCGAGCCGTGCCTCCTGGAGGAACCTCTTACGCGCTCCTTCCATTTGGAGCAGGGTAGGCTTGATGACCTTTACCGCCACCTTCCGGTTCAGGGTAAGATCCTGCGCCTGGTAGACGACACCCATGCCGCCTTCCTGGACGCGGCGCAGAATTTGGTACTGATTGATGCGGGTGTCCGGATCGAACAGCTGGAATTCGCCCCAGGTGGCTTGGGTGGATCTGCTGCCATCTCCGCTCAGGCTGTCGAGTTCGCGGATGCGGTCAGAAAAAACGCTCGAGAAAACCCGAAGGCAATTGGCTTCCCGGATAAGGTACCCGTCCCGTACCAAAGCGCGGCATATATCCTCCTCCTCCCCCTGCCTGGGTTGCTGACCCAACATGAGTGAGCGCAGGAATCGCCGGCAGTCGTTCTGGCACTGCCCCCAGAAATATTCGAAATGCGGACCAGCCTCCTCAAGAAAGCGGGATGCAACCTCTTTGCGATCCGGCTCCTGGCCGGGATTCTCTTCGAGCCAGTCGAAGTAGACGCTGCAGGCGATCTGGATGTAAAAGGGAAACAAACCCGCCAGATCCATGATATCCATGGCAAAGGCATCGAGCGGAATCCCCTCGTCGCGGGACGGGACCGCGATCAGCTCCAATGCTTCCTCCTTCTCGAAGGGCCGGAGACGCAGAGTACTGAAAATATTGAAGAACGGGGAATCTGCGACCTCGGTGGAGTGGCACAGGCGCTGCAGTTCGGTCTTGGTGGATGTGACATATGCGACGGCGGCATTGTTCGCCACCGACCTCAAAAAGGCGTAGAAATCGCGGTCAAACACCGGGTTCGATGTTATGGCATCGAACTCGTCGAACAACAGAACCAGCTGCCTCCCTTTCCGGGAAAGGCGCTCCTGCATTTGCAGCAAAGCGCGGTAGTTGGCGGGATCGGAATCGGCAATCTCGGGATCTATGCGGCGGATCTGACCGAGCAGGGCTTCAAAAAACCCCTGCAGGGTTATGTTCCGCATTTGCTGAAAGTCTAGGTACACGACGATAAGCGAGGACCTGTCAGAAAGGAACTTTTCCCGTACCTCCGGGATGGTGAGCTGGAACAGAAGCGACGACTTGCCGATGCGACGTTCTCCGACGACCGACACCGACTGAGGCCGCTCGACACCGATGCGGGAGAAGATCCGCGACAGCTCCCTCCGGCGGCCGAAGAAGTGTCTTGCGTCCTGAATCATCACCCGGTTGAGATAGGGATTCATGTTGGCCGGTATTGTATCGTTGAAGGCAGTGCGGCAGAAGGAAAATCACGCCGAATGAAACGAAGCAGGCAGCCGCACTCACCAGTCTGGAGCACACAAGGGAACGAAAACACGCAGGCGGAAGCCCTCGCTCACCGGACTCACGGACCTGTTTTTCGAGCAGCGTGCTCCCCGAACCTCGATTCGTAGTATCATGGGCAGGCGATCCATCCATGGGAGGACCCGAACATCCAGGCACGCGTGCTGCGCTTTCTTTCGGTGCAATCCGAAGAAGCGCCATCGGCGCTTCTCGTGATGCTGTATTTCTTCCTGGCAATGGCCTGCGTCGGCGCGGTCAAGTCCCTGCAGAACTCCCTGTATCTGATCAACCTGGGATTCGACTGGAAATTGCCCATATTGTACGCCAGCCTTTCGCTGCTGGCCGGACCGATCGTTCTTCTGTACCAGCGCCTGACTCGCGGGACGGCCCGTGCAACCCTGCCAGTTTCAACTCTTGGATTTTTCCTGGTGACGTTCACCTTCTTCATCTACTCCCTCGGGCGCGTGCACCAGTCCTGGGTCTATGCCGTCTTTTATGCCTGGGGCGGAATGTTCAACCTCCTGCTTCCGACCCTTGGATGGGTCGTCTCCTACGAACTCTACAACGTGCGCGCCGCCAAACGAGTGTTTGGACTCCTGGCAACGGGGGGAGTATTGGGAGGCGCGTTTGGAAGTTACTGCACTGTGCTTGCTGCCGGTCATCAGGAGTGGCTGCTGCTGCAGGTCCTGGCGATGATGGCCAGCCTCATCGGGCTCCTCGTCCTGATTTACCGTGCTGCCGGCAGGCGATCCGGATCGTCGGGCAGAAGCACTGCCGGCCGCGAGGTCAGCCCCGATACTCCAAAACTAAGCACGGTAACGGAGATGCTTCGCCTGCCGTATGTTCGCTTCCTGGCCGGCATGGTGTTTGTGGCAGCGCTGTCAACGACCTTGATCGATTTGAATTATCTCTGGTTTGTCCGGGACAAGTACCCTGGGGATGTGACTGCCCTGAAGCAGTTAATAGGGAACGTGCTCACGATCCTGTACCTGGCTTCGGCGGTCCTGCAGGTGCTCGGGACCCGGCGGATCCTGCAACGGTTCGGGCTTCCTGCCGTGCTTTTGGTTTCTCCTGCCGGTCTTGGCGGAGCATCCCTCTTCGCTGCGGTCTGGCCGGTTTTCCCGTCCGTGGTCGGAGTAAAAGCGTTGGGCGGTATCCTGGCGTCCTCGCTGCATCGTACAGGCGTGGAAATGATGTATGTGCCCCTCGCATCCAGGTACGCCTCGTTGCCTCTGAAGAGCTTCATCGACCTGGTTGTGTACAAGGCTGGGGACGCCTCCGGCGCATTCCTGTTCCTTGTCCTGCTGCAGGTCCTCACACGTCCCGTGAGTGCGACGCTGGCCCTGCAGACTGCTGCCTTCCTGCTCTGGGGTTATCTGGCGTGGCGAATCGGCAAGGAGTACATACTTCACCTCCGCCATTCGGTCCAGGAGGGGCTGGCGGTCCGGCTTGCAGCTGCGCCTGAGGAAGGGCACGCGGAAGAAATCCTGCTGGAGTTGCTGAAGACCCCGGATCCGGTGAGGACCCGGCTGGCATTCCTGGGACTCAAGAAGCTCGATTTCCTTGAGGAGGAACCGGAACCCGAGTTTCCCTACGAAGGGGAGGGCCTTCTGCACACCAACATGTCCGCGGTTGCGATCGGGCCGGCGCGCTGGATGGCGGCCGCCACATCGCTGCTGGATCATCCGGACCCGGAAATCGGAGCGGCAGCCCTCCATCTGCTGGTACGGCGGGACCCGGCAGGCCAGCTCAGGAGGATGCGCGAGACGTTCAGCTCGGAGTGGATCCCGTCAAATCTCTTCCTCTGTTACATGGACCGCTATGTAGAACAGCCGGGAAAGCTCTTGCGGCCTACAAACGTGCTGCGCTGGTGTCAGGCTCTGCCGCAGGAGCGACAGGCCGTCATGGCGCGTTTGATGGGGAAATCCAGGGATCGCGCCTTCCTGCCAGTTCTCAGGCAATGGGCCCAACAGGAGTCCGGTTCGGCCGCGCTTGCCGCCATCGAAGCCACAGGGCGATTCGCAGAGCCTCGTCTCCTGCCATGGCTTTGCGCTTTCCTGGCATCCTACCGGAGCCGCAATGCCGCGCGACGCGCCCTGTCCTTCTACGGGGAAGGGGCTGTGGTTTACCTCGCCAAACTTCTTCGTGACCCGGCAGCCGATCCCAGGATCAAGCGAGAAATCCCGTTGATCCTGGGAGATATCTGCTGTTCGTCGTCCAGAAGCGCACTCGCGGGCGCCCTCTACCACACCGATCCCGTGGTTTCGTACCGAGCACTCCAGGCGCTGAACCGCATCCGGGATGCACAGGACCTTTCGTATGCCACGGAGACCTTTCTCCCTTTGATCGAGTTCTGGGCCCGTCAGTACTACGAGCTGGCGGGGTTGGAGTCGGTGCAGGAGGCCGACGGAGGCAGGTGCGCCAGGCTTCTGCGCCGGGCTTTGCAGGAGCGCAAGCAGTCGGCGCTGGAACGGATATTCCGGATTCTCGAACTCTTCCTGCCGCGCGGTGACGCGTATTACTGCTACCGGGTCCTGACTGAACACCGGCACGAACTTCGCGATCATGCAATCGAATTGATTGATGCTCAACTGAATCCCAGGCTCAAGGCGATCCTTCTCCCTGTGCTCGCCGAAGCCGGCATCGACGAGCTGGTCCGCGTGGGCAGGGAACTGTACTTCCTTCCTGAATCCTCCGAGGGGATCGTCTCCGATGCCCTCACGCTGACGGATCCATGGTTCCGTTGCTGTGTCCTCGCGGCGACGCGGGAAGCGGTGCTCCGGAACAGGGAAGTCGGCGTCAGATGGAGGGAGTCTGTGCAATTGTGTTGCGGCGACACTGACAAGCTGGTCCGGGAAACAGCCCGGTGGACCCTGGAGGGCTTTTCATCCCCGGCGAAACCCCCTACGGAAACGGAACCGCATGCTCAATACGATTGAAAAAGCCCTGCTGCTGCAGGAATTGGATCTGTTGCGGTTTGCGTCCGCGGATCACCTGATGCTGCTGGCGGAAGCGGGCCGCGAAGTCGTTTTCAGAAAAGGTGATGCCATCTACCGCGCCGGTGACCCACCTTCGACGTTTTATCTGCTTCTCCGCGGCCGGGCGGCAATCGGGGGGGCAGACGGCCCTGTCGTCGAAAAGACGGCATTGGATCTTCGATCGTGCCTGAGAAACGTCGAACGTCCCGCCGGGTGCATCTGCATCGAGGATTGCACAGCCCTGGCCTTCGAGACTCCGGACCTGCTGGATCTGCTGGCCAGTGAGCCGGAGCTGTCGCTCGCCATGCTCAAGCATTTCGTTTCAGAGTAAAATGGTGATTGCGGACCCCAGGGCGTCCGGCATGGCATTTGAAGGAGGAGATATGTTACGGCGTCTACCCGTGAGATCGTCCCCGGGGACCTTCCTGGCAGTGCTAATGTCAGTCCTGATGTTTCCCGCCGCTCTGCCCGGGAGCGGCCCATCAACACAAGGAGAGCAGGACTCCGGCCAACCGGCGCAGGCTTCGCCCGAAAGCAGAACCGATGCATGGCTGAAAAAACGGCAGGAGAGGGCTCTGGAAGCAAAACCCCGGCAGCTGTCGGGCTTTGAACGGCGCATGTTGTGGATAGAGAAGGGCGGATTCAGCGAGGTCATGAACTTCAACTTCAGGGGATTGTATCCCAAATTCTCCAGCCTCAGCAACGGCTCGGGATTCGCACCCGGCGTACGTTTCGGGCTGTCGAATCAGTGGGGAGCACATCTCGACTTTCAATCATCCGCGGCGTTGTCGACCCGCGGCTATCGCCGTATCGACCTGCAGATCGGCAGGATACAGCACCATGGCCAGGCTTTCAGTCTGGAGGCCATCGGGACCGGCCCGGTCTCCCAGTTTGACGAATCGCGCCCCAAGAACGCCGGCCTGTTCTTGTATGCGGATTTGCGCTATCGCTACTACCCTCAGGAAGACTACTTCGGCCTGGGTCCTGACAGCCGCAGGGAGGACAGGACGAACTATCTGATCGAGGATGCAATGTATGACCTGGTCAACGGTTGGCAGATAAACCGCTGGGTCGGAATTGCTGCACGGGTGGGTGCTTACAAGGCGCACCTCGGACGCGGCACTGACGACCGTTTCCCCGATATACGGGAACTTTTCGACGACACCACCGCGCCAGGTCTGGATTTCCAACCCTGGTTCTTCCATGCCACCGGCGCCCTGCTTCTCGATAACCGCGACCGGCCGGGCAATCCTCACAAAGGGGGGATGCTTGGGTTTTCGTTCTCCCGCTTCGAAGACACCTCATCGCAGCAGTTCGATTTCAACCGCGCGACGATCGACGGGCGCGAGTTCATTCCCCTCGGTTCGGAACAGAGAATCCTCGCCCTGCGATTCTTCACGCTGTTTGACGCGCCCCGGGGTGGCAGCCGCATTCCGTATTATCTCCAGCGGACCCTCGGAGGCAGCGAGACCCTGCGCGGATTCCGCGAATTCCGGTTCATGGATAACAACCTCATGTTCCTTTCGGCCGAGTATCGCTGGGAGCCGGCCGCGGTAGTGGAACTGGCGCTGTTTTACGATGCCGGGAAGGCCTTCCCCAGACGTTCGGATTTTGGCTTCAGCCACCTCGAGCACAGCTACGGGATCGGAATCCGTTTCAAGACTCCCAACGCGGTGATCATGCGACTCGATATCGGTCGCAGCCGCGAAGGGCAGAGGCTGTTTTTCCAGTTCGGGCCTTCTTTCTAAAGGAGCGCCGCCATGAAAACTTACCGCAATGCCTGGATTGCGCTTGCGTGGGTGGTGATGCTGGCGAGCCCCATGCCGGCGCGGGGGCAGAAATTCAGACCCGACGATCCAGTCCGCGTGGATCCGGATCAGCAGCCGGTCGCACGCCCGAACCCTGTCGGAGAGCTGAGCCAGATCGTGGATTTTCTTCAGAACACGTTTCAGAACCGAGCCAAGGGTGCGGTTGTTCCGGCTGAAAACATCAACACCCTTGGAGAGGTGCCTGATTCCAGCTGGTTTACCAATCGCATGGGTCTGCAAGTGATGACCATCGAAGATCTGGTTCGCGGTCCGGACCAGGGAGCGGGACCGGACACATCCCGTGGCTGGGTGATCATAAGCGCCAAAACGCAGGGCGTGACGCCCGGCTTCCAGATCCGAGACGGGCGGGGCGACGTCTACTTCATAAAGTTCGATCCTCTGACGAACCCACAGATGGCGACCTCCAGCGAAGTGATTTGCACCAAGCTGTTCCACGCGATGGGATACAACGTCCCGGAAAACTACCTCGCCTTCGTCCGCCAGGACGACATCCGGATCGATCCCCAGGCGCAAGTGAAGGATGAGACGGGCAGGGACAGGCCCATGAATGAAAAAGACGTTGACAACATCTTCAGCCGTGTTGCCCTGCGCATGGACGGAAGTGTCCAGGTTGTTGCCAGCCGCGGCTTGCCGGGCGAACCGATGGGCCCCTATCTCTACCGGGGCGTCCGCGGCGACGATCCCAATGACATCTTCCCCCATGAAAACCGCAGGGAGCTGCGGGGATTGCGCCTCTTTGCCGCATGGCTCAATCATGACGAT
Organism: Acidobacteriota bacterium; assembly: GCA_017860135.1. Classification (GTDB taxonomy): domain Bacteria; phylum Acidobacteriota; class UBA6911; order UBA6911; family UBA6911; genus JAFNAG01. The sequence continues at coordinate 1,990 of JAFNAG010000035.1, read as the reverse complement.
TCCCGCAGCATCAATTCCGGGACCTTCTTTATCTCTCAAGGGGACAAAGGCTACCTCAAACATTACCTGATGGATTTCGGCTCCTGCCTGGGGAGCGGCAGCGTACGGATCCAGGGACGCCGGGCCGGGTACGAATACAAGATTGAATGGACTCCCATTCTGAGAGCGGCACTCTCGCTGGGCCTGTGGGACCGGAAGTGGCGTCACATTCCATATCCCGACTTCCCCAGCATCGGCAGGTTTGAGGCCAGAAATTTCGAACCCGAGCTGTGGCGCCCGGAATACCCGAACCAGGCATTCGAGAGGATGCGGAACGATGACGCCTTCTGGGCGGTTCGGATCCTGATGCGTTTCACCGATGAGATGATTCGTGCCGTGGTGAAAACGGGCCGCTATGACGATAAGGCTGCCGAAGAATACCTGATCCAGACGCTGATCAAGCGCAGGGACAAGATCGTCCACCATTACCTGGCCGAGATCAATCCATTGGATTCCTTCCGGGTGACCGACAGTCCCAGCGGTGCGGCGCTGGCATTCACAAACCTCGGCGAGCAGGCGGGTGTGGCGGGGGCGGGAGCGTATGCATACCAGTGGTTCCGTTTCGACAACCGGAGCGAAAAATCAGACCCCATCGGTGCGCCCCAATCCGTTTCGAGTGCTTCGATCCCGGTGCCGCGTGACGATGCTCCCTATCTTATGGTACGAATTTCAACAACTGCGAAGGAATGCCCGAAGTGGAAGAAGAGCCTGGATGTGTTCATCCGCCAGTCTCCTGAGAAACAGATTGTAGGGATCGAACGAACGCCTTAAAAACTGTAAAACTGGGGACGCTGTTTCCATACTTCTCCAGTTTCTAACAAGGCCACGTCCCCCGTTTTCGGAACGGTCGCGACAAACGGGCGTTTCGCGAACAATGGGGGACGAGGCGTCGGACTCCCGGCGATGGGAACGAAACGGAAAGGGCGCAATGACGCAAACGACCCCTCTCAGCCTGCGTGAAGCACTGGCACGCATCATGGTTGTGCCTACTCCATCAGACCTCTGGGATCTGCAACGGCAGCTCCTGACGCTCGGCGGCGAAAACGCCGAGAGAGTGCGGGTTGTGGCGGGTAGATTCCACGCCTGCCTGCGGGAGCTGGAGAGTAAGATAGCCTCGAGGACGGCGAGCCGCTGGGGCGCCGTCCTGGAGACCGCGTCGGTCGCGAGTGTAGGCTTGCAGGAGGCGCTCGCCGAACAGGACAATCCGCTCCGGCGCATCCTCTCCAGTAGCGTGACTGCTCTGCTGGAGATCGAAGCGGCAAAGAAAAACGTCCAGGCCTGGGAGGTGGAGGCATCGCTCATGTATTACGATGTCGCCTGGTACCTCTCCGGCGAGCTGTGGGCCGTGTCCCGGGAAGGCCGTCCCGAACTCTCTGCGGAAGAACGTCACTCCTACATCGACCAGTTGATCAGCCCACTCCTGGACCGCGGATTCCCGGACGCTTCCAAATGCGCCCTTCTGATCCGGCTTTTCCAGGTCGTGCTGGCAGGAAGGATGCTGCGGCTGCTTCCAGCCGATGGATCTTCGGATTAGGGCGGCACGGATACCGGACTCAGCAGGCGTTGGTTCGTGGCTTGAAGGAGAAGAAGCCCCCAACGTTCTCCCGGAAGACCTCGGGAAAGCTCTTGTCCAGGTAGGAGCGGATCGACACATAGCATTCGTCGCAGGTGTTGTGCCGCGTGAATTCGTTGATCATGCGTGACTGCTCGTGGAGCGAGTAACGTCTGAACTGCATCGAGCAGGGTTGCAGGGACCCATCGCTGGTGACCACCAGAAAACGCAGGCCCGCCTTGCATCCGGGCGACTTGCCGTTTTCGAAGTAGCGCTGGGTGGCGTTCAGAGTGCTCTCGGAATTGGCAACCCAGCGCGTGTTGTTCATCCGCGATTTGATCCCGGACAGCTGCTGCCTCAGGGTGGCAAGCTGTTCCGGCGAGGTGAGGAAGTAATCAC
>JAFNAG010000459.1 GCA_017860135.1 Acidobacteriota bacterium | reverse complement strand
GCCCTTCGGGCAGCACCGGGTAATAGAGGAGGCGGCCAGGAGGAATGGCTTCGATCCCGCCAGAATGGATCGCGATGCGCACGGCATCCTCCGGCGGATGCCAGGGCGACGGATTGGCGAGATGCATTTCAGAGGCTGTGATCGCTTGTTGTAGGGCCCTCACTACCTGGTCGGCGGTGCTCTCACGTAGTTCCGCAAGCCGGTGCTTTTCGAGCGCGCGGTCCTGATCCAGGAGGCGCAGGCCGAGGACGAGCAGCGTAGCCGCCGGCACCAGCATCACCAGCGAGAAGAGGACCATCAGGTCCAGTGGAGGGCGCAACCAGCTCCGCACAGACCCCATATTATCCGACAATCTGTGAACTGCTCCGTGATGCTTTTGTCGAGGCTGCGTCGAGACCTGGTCGAGCACGAATTCCGAAGAGCTGGCACCCCGTCTATTGAAGCCTCCTGTACGGTGGCCTTTGGATCGGTGATGGAGGATTCTTCTCCAGCAGTCCCAGCACCACCTCGATTGCCTTTTCGAGTTGCGGGTCGTGACCGGCGCGAACGGCAGCCGGGTCCTGTTCGACTTCGATGTCAGGTGCAACCCCCTCGTTCTCAACCAGCCATTTTCCATCCGAATCATAGAAGGCCCAGAAGGGAACGAATACCCCTCCTCCGTCGATGAGGTTCAGGGAATTTGGCCCCATTAGTCCGCCGGCTGTCCGAGTTCCGATCAGTGGCCCCAAGCCGGCCTGCTTGAAAAAGAAAGCCAGCGCATCCCCGCCTGAAAAGGCGCCCTGATTCGTGATCATCACCTTGGGCCCTCTGATGATGCTGTACGGCGCAGTGCCCCCCGGGCCTTCGGGCGGGGTTCCTAGCGCCCGAAGACGCTGCCCAAGGAGATCAGTGAAATAGTCCGGCAGCTCCCCTCCTGAGTTGTCTCTCTCATCGATGATGACCGCCTCTTTATCCACCTGAGCAAAAAAGTATCGATCGAAAGCCGCCAATCCTTCCGCTCCCGTGTCGGGCAGATAAATGTAAGCGACCCGTCCGCCGCTAAGCTTTTCCACCTTACGACGGTTCTCGTCCGCCCAGGCAAAAAACCGCAAGCTCCATTCCTCATCTGTCGGGACAACAGTCACCTTACGAGATTGTGCGCCGGCAGCGTCGGCGGCAATTCGCAATACGACTTCCTTGCCGACTTTGCCCGCGAGGAAGCGGCCGATGTTGTCGGAGGCTCGCAGTTCCTGGCCATCTATGGCCAGCAGGTAATCCCCCTGCTTGATATCCAGTCCCGGTCGGGCCAGGGGCGCGTGAGTCTCAGGATCCAACCTGTCGCCGGTATAAATGCGCGCGAACCGGTACCGACCGTCCACCCATTCATAGTCGGCTCCCAGGAGGCCGGCGGTTTCGGTCTCCGCCGCCGGTCCAGTACCAGCATAGGCACCCAAATGACTTACGCCCAGTTCACTCAACATCTCGCGGAACAGGTAATTGAGATCGGCAGGGGTGGCCACACCCTCAAGGTATGGTTCGAACTGCCTCTCCCGCGCCTTTAAGTCCATCCCGTGGTAACCAGGGTCATAGAAGAAGAAGCGCACCGCGCGCCACACCTCCCGGAACATCTGCCTCCACTCAGCCGCCGGATCGACGTGAACCTGCAGAGATTCGAGCTCAACCACTCCTTCTCCGGACTTCGGCGTAACCCCAGCCGGCAATACCGTCCATTTCTGCTCCTGCCTGCAAAGCATATTTTCGCCGTTGAACGACAGATCGAAATCCCGGATGCCCTCGATGACCTTGTCCACCTTCTTGGCGGCGAGATCGAAGCGGTACAAGGTCTGCGGGTTTGAGGAGGGATCGTCGCTCGGCGCGCCATATGTGGCTCGATCCTCTGTCTCGAGAAGGTAGAAGACCCCGGGCTTCCCGACCACTAGCTTGGCGTAGTTGCGTGCCGGCACGGGTAAAGCAACGATGCGGTTTTCCAGCCCGGCCAGATCGATGGTCACCGGGCCGGCAGTTTCACCCTCGACGGCCGCGGGGAAACCGTCAGACTCCCGAAGGAATAGGGCATAGATGCCGCGAGTCGGTGTGCGATTCGACGCCGAGAGGCCCCCACCCAGCGTCGGGCCGACGTTGGTGCTGGCCGCAAAGTAGAGGTACTTGCCGCTGCTGTCAAATTGTGGCGAGCGGACATCGCTGAGGCCGTCAGTAACCTGGCGACTCTGGCCTGTTTCAAGACAATAAATGTGAAGCGCCCGCAGGTGATTACCAAGAGTCCGGCTGTAGCTCAACCATCTGCTATCCGGAGACCACGTGGGGGGAGGCGTTCCAATTCCCAACGAGAGCACCTCATGATGGCAATAATCGCTGTCGATGCGAACCGGGGTATCCTTCTCGACATCCACGTACCAGAGTGCGAGCAGGTGATCCCGGTAAGCGATCTTCCTGGAATTGGGCGACCAGGACGGCGAAAAGTAAAAGCCCGGAGGCGCGCCCAGATCGATCTTCTTCACTGAGCCGGTCCCGTCCACGTTGCGGATGTGCAACGCGTATTCTCCGGATTCATCCGAGAAGTAGGCGATACGCCTGCCGTCGGGCGACCATACCGGGAAACGCTCAAATACTCCCGGCGAATTCGTCACATTTCTCACCTCACCCTTCCCGGCCGGCATCATCAACAGTTCACCCCGTGCCTCGATCAAAAGCTGGTCACCTGCGGGCGAGAGTCGTATGCCTGTTAAGTTGTCGGTCGCCTTGACGGAGCGCGGTCTAACCTCCGGCATCTCGCCGGATGCCCGGATCTCAAGCCGGTTCGACTTTCCGGTGTTGAAGTCGTACAGATGCAGAGATCCGAACCGTTCATAGACAATGGCCCCCGGACCCGCGGATGCCGACAGGATATCCGATTCGGGATTGCCGATGATCTTGCTGGTTCTTTTCGTAGCTACATCGTATGCGAAGAGGCTGATCAGGCCGTCCCGGTCCGACAGGAAGTAGATCCGATTGTCGACCCACATGGGGCTGAAGTCGTTCGAGTTGTCACGAGGGATCTTCTCGACGCGGCAGTCCGGGAGATCGGCGATCCAGATCCGCGACGTTGCTCCACCTCGATATCGTTTCCATTCCCCGTGCCGCGAGGGAAAGGGAAGGTAGGCGATTCTCTTTCCATCCGGCGAGAATGTGCCATAGATCGCCGATGGAGGCGGCAGTACCACCACAGGTCCGCCTTCGGAAGGCACGCTGAAGAGCCGGCCGACGTCAGCATAGGAGAGGAACACCACCTGTTTCCCGTCTCGCGTCCAGCCGACGGCCTGCGCCCAACCGTACGTAAGGCGGCGGGGTTCACCGCCGGCCACAGGTGCGACATAGACATCAGTGCCACTCTCGGACTGGCGAGAAAAAGCGACCAGTGACCCATCGGGTGAGAACACAGGATCCGTGTCTATCGCGGGCCCGTTCGTCAGCCTTTTGGCTTCTCCGCCCTCGCGGCCGACAACCCAGAGATCGCCCGCATGGCAGAACGCTACATGTGTCTGACTCAGGGTTGGCTGCCGAGGGAGCAGCGGTTCTCGTGCTTGTGAGTGGGCAGTCGCTGGCGCTATGAATAGCAGCAAACAAGAGAGGCATGCCCTGGTCATGACGCTATCTCCAGAAGATGAGGGATTCGGCTGGTCAACAGAGTCGCTTGCGCCTCAGCGTTTGGGCTGCAGTTGCACTAGCAGGTTGTCCAGGACCCAGACTTCGTCGATCGGTGCCCGTCCCCCCGAGCCGAATGCAATCTGGCGTCCATCGGGACTTACGCTGGGATCACAGCGCATTCCCAAGTTGAGTCTTTGCGCCTCCCCTCCGTCCGCGGGTATTCTCCAGAGATCCCACTTCTCCTTGGCGCCATCGGGGCCCAGAGGTTTGGATAAGAGCACATATTTACCGTCAGCCGTCCACGCCGGGAGGATGTTATCGTCGCCTTCCAACGCGAAACGATGCAGTTCCCGAGGCTCTCCTCCACCGG
>JAFNAG010000458.1 GCA_017860135.1 Acidobacteriota bacterium | reverse complement strand
TGAATGTGGACAAAACATCCTATCCTATGTAAAATATGACGTTATGGTTTTACCGATTCTCAAATACGGCGCGCAGGAGCTGAAAACCGTCAGCAAACCAGTCGACGTGTTCAACGGCGAACTCGAAAAGATCGTCAGGAACATGATCGAGACGATGTACGCCGCTCCGGGCATCGGCCTGGCCGCGCCGCAGATCGGGCTGAACATCCGCCTTGCCACCATCGATCTCTCCGTCGGCGAGGATCCCAGGCAATTGATCGTGATCTGCAATCCGGAGATCGTCTCGAGCGACGGCGAGCAGAGGAGCGAAGAGGGCTGCCTGAGCGTGCCCGAATTCACCGATCGGGTGATCCGGCCGCGCAGCATGCGGATCCGCGCGCAGAGCATTCACGGGGAAGACCTGGAGTACCAGGCCGAGGACATGCTCGCGCGCTGCTTCAGCCACGAGATCGACCATCTGAACGGGATCCTCTTCATCGACCGCCTGAGCTCGCTGAAGAAGACTCTGATCCGAAACAAGATCAAAAAACTTGCCAAAGCCGGCGAGTGGTGAGCGATGCGTGTCATTTTTCTGGGCACGCCTGAATTCGCCATTCCATCGCTGAAGACGCTGCTCGGCAGCGCCCACGAAGTGTGCGCGGTCTTCACGCAGCCCGACCGCCCGGCCGGGCGCGGGCAGAAATCCCAGGCTCCTCCGGTCAAGTCGGTTGCCGCCGGCGCCGGCCTGCCGGTCTATCAGCCCGAAAAAATCCGAAGCCCTGAGAACCGCCCGATCATCGAATCCTTTCGGCCCGACGTGATCGTCGTCGCCGCTTTCGGACAGATCCTGCCGCCATGGATGTTGGAGCTGCCGCGCCTCGGTTGCGTGAACGTGCATGCGTCCCTGCTTCCGCGCTATCGTGGTGCGGCGCCCGTGGCATGGGCGATCCTCAACGGCGAGCGCGTCACCGGGATCACCACCATGCTGATGGATGAACACCTCGACACCGGGCCGATGCTTCTCAAGAAGGAAATCGAGATTTCCGCGGAGGTGACGGCCGGGGAGCTGTCCGCGCAGATGGCGCAATTGGGCGCAGACCTGGTGCTCCCCACGCTTGCAGGTCTGGCGGAGGGGACCATAAAGCCGATCGCACAGGACGATACAATGGCAACGCTTGCCCCGCGGATCACCAAGGAAATGGCTCCCATCGACTGGAACCGGGAGGCCGCGGCCATTCACAACCGGGTGCGAGGCCTGAACCCATGGCCGCTGGCGGCCTGCGAATGCCGGGGAAAGCGGATTCAGGTCCTGCGGAGCGCTGCACCCGGTGCGGCGACGCCGCAGACGATGCCGGCCGGCACGTTCATGGGTGTGAGCGAACGCGGGATGAGGGTCTCATGCGGGGAGGGGACGGTTCTCGAGATTCTGGAAGTGCAACCGGCAGGGAAGAGGCGCATGCCCGGCCGCGATTTCGCCAACGGCGCCCGCCTCCGCCTCGGGGAAAAACTGGGCTGCTGAAAGATCACCACGGAGAGCACAGAGGGCACAGAGAGTTTTACTTTCTGGGATGCATCGGTGATACCCCGAAGCCCGGAAAAAGCTATTCTCTGTAGGACTCACATGGAAATTCTTGCCAAAAAGGAAAGGACCTTTCAGCACCATGGAAAAACGGGGTCGGTATCGGCATCGGGATTGCAATCGCAGTCGCAATCGAAAACTGTGCATAATCGGACGCCTCTATAACAATACCTGCAGTGCGATGATGCCGAAATCTATCCCGATACCGATTCCGATACTGATTGTGCCATGCGATCGCCCGCCGCGCAGGGAATGACGAAGCAACGCCTGCCGGGAGTCGTCGCTTTGCCCGGTTGCGGCCATCGGCCGTGCCGTGCTCTCAGTGGTGAGATTTTCTTTTCCGTTGTGATTGGAAAAACGTGATCGGACCGGCTCGGGAAGCAGCGTACGAACTTTTGTGCCGCGTTGAGATGGAACAAGCGCACTCCGACGATGCGCTCAACTCGGAGGTGGTGTCGCGACTGGATCCTCGCGACCGGAATCTTGCGACCGAGATTGTCTACGGGACGCTGCGCTGGCGGGGTTGGCTGGACCACATCCTCGAGGGCGCGGTCGCGGGATCCTGGAGGGGCGTTCGGCCGGAGACCAGGATCCTGCTGCGGATGACTCTATACCAAATCAGCCGGATGGACCGGATGCCCGACCACGCCGCGGTTCATGACGGTGTCGAACTCGCCAAACGCAGCCGGTCGAAGCGTGCGGCAGGCTTCGTCAACGGTGTCATGCGGAGTCTGGCGCGGCTGCGGCCCTGGACAGCCGCAGATTTTCACCGCGACTGCCCGATGTGGGCGCGCGTTTCCGTCCCGCGCTGGCTTTGGAAGCGCTGGCAGCACAGGTTTGGCACCGACCGGGCATTCGAATTTGCTCTTTCGCTGAACCGCGCCCCCCGGGCTGCTTTCCGCAGAAGCTCCGGGCTCGCCGCGGACGCGGACTTGCCATCCGGCTTCTTCCCCTCCGAACTGGTCCCCGGCGCATTCCTGGCCGGGGAAGGGCATCCCGGGCGCGTCGAAGGCGGGTGGTTTCAGGACGAGGCTTCCCAATTGATCCCGCACCTGTTCGGGCCGTTGGAAGGGGCCCGGGTCTGGGACGCATGCGCTGCCCCCGGGGGGAAGACAGCGATCCTGCTGGAGAGATGCCGCCCGTGCGGGTGTGTGGTCTCTTCGGACATGGATCTGACTCGTGCTGCGCGCATGGCAGCCGCGCTGCAAGGCAGGGCGGAAGAAGGACCCGGCATCGTCGTCGCCGATGCCGCCCTTGTGCCGCCCTTCCGCCGGGATTTCGACGCCGTCCTGGCCGATGTACCGTGCTCAGGCCTGGGCACGCTGCGGCGGAATCCGGAAATCCGGTGGCGTGTGCGGCCGGATCAACTCACGGAGTATTCGAAGCGGCAGGCCCGTTTGCTCGAATCGGTTTCCCGTGCGGTGCGGCCAGGGGGTTTGCTCCTGTATTCGACCTGCTCCACCGAGCCGGAAGAGAATGAGGTTGTGGTGGAGCGATTCCTGCAGGCGCATTCGGGATTCCACATCCGGAAGCCGGAATTCCCGGCGGGAATCGGCTCCTGGCTGGATGCGCAGGGCTTATTTCGCAGCTATCCGGGGGGCAGGCTCTGGGACGGGTTCTTTGCCGCTCTGATGGTCCGTGACGCCTGAGGATACACTTGAGGCAGATGAACGCCAGTCGGGGAGATCGACCGCGAGATCCTCCGCAGCCGCAATCGCAAATCAGGCCGATGGTCCCGTTCCTCGGGGATGGCTGCCCGTCACTCGATTTCCGACTCCGATGCCGACGGCGGCAAGGGTTTGCCCCGCTCTGCGCTGGTTGTTGCCCATACGCGAGACCGTGGCTATGCCCCGCGTGATTGTTCCCGGTGAACGCCTGATGAGGCGCAGAGGTCTGACAGTCAGCAACCGGCCCCGATCCATGTAGATAGTCAAATATTTTGCCGGCATATCGGGCTGAGGCCCGTTTACTTTATGCAGACGACTCTGAAAGGGTCGTGCGCACCCCAAAAGGGATAAACTTGAGGACGACCCTGAAAGGGTCGTGCAGGAAAAACCGGCGCGCGAGCCATGGTGACATGGACGGCCAGGATGCCAACCTGGAAAAGCCGAAGCGGCCTGCACCGCCCATTCAGGGCGGACATTCGGACCTGGCGCAGTTCCCAGGGCTTGCGCCCTGGGCTGTCCTGCCGGACCCCTGCGGGGTCCTTTCCGATTTCCTGACCCGGTGCGTTTTCTGAGAGCCGGCAAAACCATCCACCCACAGTGTCAAGTGTGCCCCTCAGCCGGCGCGCGAGGCGTGGCGACATAGACCGCCCAGGATGCCAACCCGGGAAAGCCCCATCCGCCCACAGTGTCAAGTGTGCCCCTCAGCCGGCGCGCGAGGCGTGGCGACATAGACCGCCCAGGATGCCAACCCGGGAAAGCCGAAGCGGCCTGCGCCGCCCATTCAGGGCGGACATTCCGACCTGCCGCGGTTCCCAGGGCTTGCGCCTTGGGCTGTCCTGCCGGACCCCTGCAGGGTCCTTTCCGATTCCCTGACCTGGTGCGTTTTCTGAGAGCCGTCAAAACCATCCACCCACAGTGTCAAGTGTGCCCCTTAGCCGGCGCTCTACGCCGGATGAGGAACTGCCCCGAACCCGAAGTGCCACGTGCGGGCAACAGCCGGCGCGCGAGGCCTGGCGACATGGACGCCCAGGATGCCAACCCTGGAAGGCTGAAACGGCCTGCGCCGCCCATTCAGGGCGGACATCGGGACCTGCCGGGGTTCCCAGGGCTTGCGCCCTGGGCTGTCCTGCCGGACCCCTGCGGGGTCCTTTCCGATTCCCTGACCTGGTGCGTTTTCTGAGAGCCGGCAAAACCAT
>JAFNAG010000148.1 GCA_017860135.1 Acidobacteriota bacterium | reverse complement strand
CGCTCACCAGAACGACGGCATGGGCCGAGATGCCTTCTCCGCGGCCTTCCGCGTTCATTCCTTCGGTGGTGGTAGCCTTGATGCTCACCGACTCCGGCGGCAGTCCAAGCGCCCCGGCGATGTTACGCCTCATGTCCTCGAAAAAGAATGACAGTTTGGGCTTCTGAACGAGCAGGGTGGCATCGACATTCCGGATCGCGTACCCGGCAAGCGCAACCTTCTCCCTCACCTCACGCAGGAATTCGAGGCTGGGCCGGTTCCGGTGCGCAGGATCGGAGTTGGGAAAGTGCTGGCCGATGTCCCCGAGTGCCGCCGCGCCCAGCAGTGCATCGCAAACGGCATGGGTGAGGGCATCGGCATCCGAGTGCCCTTCAAGCCCTTTTTCATAAGGGATTTCCACCCCCCCGAGGACGAGCCTGCGACCTGCCACCAAACAGTGGTAGTCAATGCCGTGACCGATGCGTAGCATTTCGTTTTCTCCCGATGTCTCGCACTGTCCGGCGCCTTTTCCCTCCAGCCGCGCGAGGATGCTCTCGGCGATTTCCAAATCGAGCGGTCGGGTGATCTTGATATTCTCCGGCGATCCCGCCACAACCACGACCGAATGCCCGGCCCGGCGCACGACGGATGATTCGTCGGTTCCCTCGAATCCCTCGCGTCTGGCCTTCTCCAGCGCCGAGCGCAGCACAACAGCGTGGAAGCACTGCGGGGTCTGAATGGCGGAGAGTTGCTCCCGGGGCGGCGTTTTGAGCACCCGGCCGCTCCGTGAAATGCGCTGAATGGTTTCGGTGGCAGGGAGGCCGGGAACCGCTCCGCCCGTGCGCCAGGCGGCTTCCATCACCCTCATCAGCATTTCCCGATCGCAGAAAGGCCGCACGGCGTCGTGAACCAGGATCAGATCCAGGTCAGCGGCAGTGCGGAGGACACCCTGAACCACCGATTCCTGGCGGGTGGAACCTCCCGGAATGCAATCCACCGGCACTCTCCAGGACTTCCGGGCAAAAAGCTGGCGGGCGGCAGGGATGTATTCGGCCGGAAGCGCGATGATCACCTGCACCACCGGCTCCAGCACGAGGAGAGAATCCACCGTGCGCACCAGCATCGGCGTTCCGCCGAGATCGAGGAACTGCTTCGGAACGGAAGCGCCGATCCGGGTCCCGGTCCCGCCAGCCGCAATCACGGCGGCCGCCCTGATCTTCCTCCAATCGATGCCGCCCCGGTTGCGCATAACGCCCCTGGACTCCTGCGATATCCGCAGAGTCCCACCCGGACTGCGGAATCGGTATCGCAATCGGGATCGGCATAGCTATCGGCCGGCAGGTTGAAATCATGTCGAAATCCGGCCATGGCATGATTGCGATTTCGAGAGCGATCCCGATACCGATCCCGATTCGGCCGGTAGACCTTGCAGCGACCCTCCCTGGTGCCTGACGACTCCCGTCGGCAAATTGCAGAGCCCTCAAAGATCTGCGATTCAGAAACCGGGAGCCGACAACATTGCTCCCTGCACGCCGGAGGCCATAAGTCCGTGCAGGGCCGCGCAACCGTCAAGGAGCGTGTGGCTTTGATCCGCCACCCAAAACACCCGCTTGCCTGCGCGCGCGGCACTGAATGCTATGCCGAAGCGGCGGGCGCGCAATCCCCCGCTCGATTGTCCGGATTGCAGCTCAAAGACACACTTCTGCCGGACTTTGCCTAGCGGCCGCCCTTTACCCTCTCCCTGTCTTCGTCAACGATGCGGTCGCTGGCGGCCACCCGGTCATAGGGACGGCGGTCCTGGCGCACATTTGAATTGCCGGATTCGCCGGCGTCTTCGGGAAAGCGGCCGAAAATCATTTTTCCCGCCGTCGTCTGCAGGACGGAGGTCACCTGGGTCGCGATGGTTTTCCCGATCATTTTTCTTGCATTGTCCACTACCACCATCGTGCCGTCATCGAGGTAGGCAACCCCCTGGTTGTACTCTTTCCCCTCCTTCAGGATGAAGACCTTCATGGTTTCACCCGGGAGCACGACCGGCTTCAGCGAATTCGCCAGCTCGTTGATATTGAGCACTTCGACGCCACGCAGCTGCGAAACTTTGTTCAGGTTGAAGTCATTGGTGACGATCTTTGCGCTCAACTCTTTAGCGAGCTCGATCAGCTTCAGATCAACTTCCTTGACGTCAGGGTAGTCTTTCTCGACGATCTGGACCGTAATACCCGGCGCGCTCTTGACTTTCTCCAGGATCTCCAGCCCGCGCCTTCCGCGGTTGCGCTTGATCGAGTCGGCGCTGTCGGCGATCTGCTGAAGCTCCCGGAGAACGAAATGGGGCACGACAAGCGTGCCCTCGAGGAATCCGGTCTTGCATATGTCGGCGATTCGCCCGTCGATGATCACGCTCGTGTCCAGAACCTTGTAGGACATGCGCGCGGTCCGGTCGGTGAAGATGCCGCCCAATACCGACAGGTCCAGGTACTCTCCTTTATCCGCCCCCAGAACCAGCCCGACATATGCCATGAGGATGAGAATCAGCACCTGCAGGAAATTGCCGGTCGCCGTTTCAAGCGTCATGTGATCGATATTCAGGCTCACCAAGGTTGCCCCGATAATGCCAAGGATCGATCCGATCGCCGCTCCGACGAGGGTTTTAAGGGAAAGTTTCCGGACCCTTATTTCGGCAATTATGATCAGCAAGCCCAGCGCTGCGCTGACTGCAAGCGTATTGGCGGTGTTCAAACCAAAAGGACGGACGATATAGCCGCTCACCACTATTGCGATAAATAACAGGACTCGAATAATCCAGAGATCCATGAAAACGCTCCTTCGGCACACGCATTAAGTATCTGGAAATGAAATGCCAGCCTGTTCCGGAACGAAAGCAAAGGGAGAAGGATGCCGCCATGCAGGCCAGGAACATCCATGCCTGCAAAGTCATCGGAAGCAGCGGTCCAATCATCCCATTCATAATCATGTTTTGCCGGCGCACAGGGCGCACGTGAAAGCCGGAATTTGGAGCCTGCCCCGTGGCAGGGTATAACCCTTAATATTTAAAATCTATCACAAATGCGGAGGAGAGTCACGCTCTGAGGCATTCGCGCCCAGGGGCAGGGTAAGCTGCCCCTGGGATTGGCTCGAATGCCGGATAACCTTTTCGCTATGACTTTTTTCTCTATTTTTCCTCAGCTGGGATTGCTGGGCCAGTGGATTACGGATCCAGCGGCAGGAACAATCGGCTCACTCGCCCAGGCCTCTCGGAATTGCCGGATATATTCGCACCATGGCCTTTGCACCAGGCGCACGACAACAACGGAGAAATTCGGGGCGGCCTCGAGGGGTGCGCTTGCAGATTCGGCGAATAGCCGATCATGAGTGAGAAGGCAGGTGAATCCCGCCTCCGTGGCGGCAGAGACGAGGTCTCCATTCGCGAGCTCCCTCCAGCCCCTATGGATGGCAGACTCGCAGGGGATGCCCAGTTCTGAAAAGACATCAAGATCATGCACGTCCATGTTGGCGTCAAGCAGCCGCATGGACCGCCCCTGCCAGTTCGGAGGCCACCTTCAGGATTTCCGAAAGCGCTTCGCGGGGAAAGGTGCGCTCAAAACTCTCGTCGATGTCATCGAGAGTCATGCCGTTCGCAAGGCACTCCAGAATCAGCGAAACCGATAACCGGGTCCCTCGAACCGCAAGCGCGCCTCCCAGGAATCGTGGGTCGGCTATGATCCACTTATAACTCTTGTAGGCTCTGGGTTCCTTTTCTTGCACTTGCCCTTACCTCAAGCCTGATGGTACCGATTTTTCGCTTCGCCTGCAACACTCCAGGGTGGGGCACCTGGACTTGAATCCTCGAGCCCCTCGTGAGCTCCGTAGTGAAACTTTTCTTCGGCTTGCCGAGGCGAATGGCGGCTTTATGCGCCGGCGACGGTCCCTCCGAAGATGGCCTCGGAGAGCTCGAGTATGGTGCGCAGCGGTATGAGTTCGATGGATTCGACCGGATCGTGGAGCGGAATGTTGCCGGCAGGCAGGATGCAGCGCCGGAAGCCCATGGCGGCCGCTTCGCGCACCCGCACGTGCGCCTGGCTTACGGGGCGGACTTCCCCTGAAAGTCCCAATTCCCCGATCAAAACGGTAGACGGCGGCAGTGCCCGGTTACGGAAGCTGCTGAGGATGGCGGCAAAAAGGGCCAGATCGGATGCCGGCTCGTCGATCTGGAGGCCTCCGGCGGCGTTCACGTATATGTCGCAACCGGTCATCGGGATCCCCATTCTCTTCTCCATCATGGCGACGAGCAGGGAGATGCGATTGTAATCCAGACCGGTAGCGGTCCGACGCGCGGTGCCGTACTGGGAGGAAAGCACCAGCGCCTGGACCTCGACCAGGATCGGCCGCGTCCCTTCCAGAGCGCAGGCGACCGCACTTCCGGGCGCAGCCTCCTCCCTTTCCTTCAAGAACAGGTCGGACGGGCTCTGCACCGGCAGCAGGCCGCGGCCGGTCATCTCGAAGACGCCGATTTCGTTGGCCGCGCCGAAGCGGTTCTTGACGGCGCGCACGATCCGGTGGTTATGGTGCCGCTCTCCTTCAAAATAGAGCACGGTGTCGACGATGTGTTCGAGCGCCTTGGGGCCCGCGATGCTGCCGTCTTTGGTGACGTGCCCGATCAGGAAGACAGGAACCTGGTCTGTCTTGGCCAGGTTGAGAAAACAGGCGGCGACGTGGCGCACCTGGCTGATGCTGCCCGGCGCGGATTCCAGAGCTTCGGAAAAAGTGGTCTGTATCGAATCGACGATCAGGTCGGTGGGACGAATGCCGGTGACAGCACCCAGGATTGCCTCGAGGCTGGATTCCGCCAGGACAAAGATCTCTCCGGCATCCTCGGACCCCAGGCGCTCGGCGCGCATCTTGATCTGTTGCGCCGACTCCTCGCCGGACACATACAGGACGCGGCGTCCTCTCGCCTGGAGCGCCTGCGCGATCTGCAGAAGCAGGGTGGACTTGCCGATTCCGGGCTCGCCGCCCAGCAGAACCAGCGATCCCGGCACCAGGCCGCCGCCCAGCACACGGTCAAATTCGGCGTTCGCGGTAAGGATCCTCGGAGCGTCTTCGGTATGGACTTCGCTGAGGCGGACCGGTTTCGAGGCCGGACCGCTGCGGCTTTTTGCCGAAACAGCACCGGCCTTTTCTTCCGTGAACGAGTTCCAGTTGCCGCAGTCAGGACAGCGGCCCAGCCACTTGGCGGAGGCGAATCCGCAGGTCTGGCAGATAAAAGATGTGGCGTTCTTCGACATCTCCCCTATCAAACCACAAAAACCACCAAGACCTTGGAGATTTCTTCGAGGTCTTGGTGGTCTTAGCGGTTAACTCAGGATGTTAGAAGTTGATACGGGCGACCAGCTGAATCAGACGGCCTCCCGGATCCTGGCTGTTGGAAACATCCCTGTACGCCGAGGTGATCTGGCCGCAGGTAGCGCTGTTGCTGGCGCAGGTCACGGCATAGAAGTTCGTGTGGTTGAACGCGTTCAGGAATTCACCGCGCAGTTCGAAGCTCGTCCGCTCGGTGAAACGCACCCTTTTGATTATGCTCAGATCGAAGCGGGTGAACATAGGACCCTGGACGACCGCCTCTACCGGGGCGCATTGCCCGTCATACACTTCGATGCATCCCGCGTTGTTGGCGGGCGCGATGTATCGTCCGGTGGGCGGCCCGAGGGCGCCATAGCCGGTCGAGGAGGTCGCGCTCACGCTGTAGGCCTTGATAGTATTGTCGATAATGTCCTTCGGCAGCGCATAGATGATCCTGCCTGCATCATCGAAGTACTTTCCGTAGATTTCCTGGAGTTGCGCCCGGGTCATCCCGACCAGATGGACGTTGCCGAAGTCCATCAGCTGTCCGCTCTGCAGCCGGCCGGTGCCGTGGAGCTCCCATCCTCCGATGATGCCGTTCAGCAGCCCTCCCGCATCGGCGAGGATCATCTTCCCCTTTCCAAACGGCATTTCATACACCCAATTGATCTTGAACGCATGGGTGAGCGTACTGCCCAGGGTGTTGACCCGCGGCGCCCGGAACGAAACGCGGGAGGAGCTGAATGACTTGGCCCAGACGTAACTGGATTGAACCAGCAGTCCCCGGGACATGCGGCGCCGCAGTTCGATCTGCAGGCCGTCATACTGGTTGTACCCGCCGTTGCCCGTGAAGTTGGCGCCGCCGGTCAGTCCCGGGTTCGCCAGGAAAAAGTTGGCCGGCAGCCCTGCCGCCAGGGCGTTGTTCCGGCGAGTCGCATCGCTCCAGAGGTTGTTGGCGAAGGTGACCGGATTGGGATTCCTCTGCGCCAGGGGATTGAGGAACGTTGAGCTGGTGAACTGGCTCGAGGTGTATTTGGCCGGGTCACTTGCCTGAGACGCAGGCAATCCGCTGAAGTAGGCAAGAGTGATCGGAAGCGGGGACGTGCCGGTGTTCGGCCCATAGTACTTGAAGTTGCTGCCGCGGTTCGCTGCGATATTCGCCTGCAGGTTTGTCATTGCCAGCTTGAATTCGTCGAGCATTCCGTTCTCGACAATGTTGGTCTCGTTGAGGTCGTATTCGGTCCACGTCGAGACATTGCGCGTGCCCACATAACGCGCCTCCACGACCGTATCCCGGGTGATCTCGCGCTGAATGCCGAAGCTCCAGGATTGCACGTACGGGGTATGCAAATGCGGATCATAGATGTTCACTGAATTCGTTACCGCTCCGATCATGGGGAAACTCGGCTCAGTAGGGAAATCAGCCGGGCCGAGGCGGCTCGTTTCGCGAAAGAGAACCGGCAGTGTGTCGCTTCCGACGTTGGTGACCAGGTTCCCCAGGGTCATGCTCCGTGTGCCGTTGACGAAGCTTCCCGGATTGGAACCGAAAATACTCTGGATATCGGCCATGCCGTAGCGGTTATAGGCAATCGAATAACCGCCGCGGAGGACTGTCTTTCCTCCCTCCCCCAGGACGCGGCTCAGCCAGGGACTGCTCGTCCTCGGCGTCCAGGCAAAGCCAAAGCTGGGGGCAAGGTTGTTGGTGTCGATTTCGTAGGCCTTGGTGCCTTGCTTATACACGAAAAACTGCGTATCCCGGCCGGTCATCACTCCCGGCTTGAACAGGTTTCCATATCCGGAAACCCCGTACAGGTCCGAGATATCGGCAGTCGTGTAGCTGTCGTTGAGAGGTACGAACGGCAATTGCAGCTCGTAGCGCACCCCGAAGGTAAGCGTGAAGTTCGGGCGCATCCTCCAGGAGTCCTGGGCAAAGAAGCCCATCTCGCGCAAATGGCCGCGATTGGTCCGGGCGCCGAGGTAGGCGTACTGGTTGGTTTCTTCGTCCAGATAGGCATCGGCGGTGATGGCGGTGACGCGTCCCGTCAGTACGGCGTAGATGTTTTGCGCCCGGGTCAGGTCCGAAGAAGCGGCGCCCGGGAAGTTGGCTGTAGTGAACATGCTGATCGCGGGATCGTTGCTGTTGACGCCGAAGGTGATGGTGGGCACCGCACGCGCCGCGCTCCACACCCACATGCCGATGTTGCTGTACGTGCCGCCGAAACTGAGGCTGTGAGCCCCGCGGACCCAGTTGAGCGTGTCCTCGATCACCTGCGTAGGGGTGTTGCGCCGGCTGGCACTGTTGGTGGTGTAGGCATTATTTATGCCTGCAACGCTCAGGCCGAGAGCGAAGCCGCCCTGGTCAGCCAGCGAACCGCTGAACACACCCGGGCTCAACTCGGGCCTGAACAGCGAGGTTCCTCCCGACAACCCGAACCGCGCTTCGTTGACGACGGTCGGCGTGAGCGTCGAACGGACGGCGCCGCCACCGACGAAGCGGTGAGACACATAGGTTCCGAAATTGGGGAAACCGGGGAATGCCGGATCCACGCTGTTGAGGATATCCGGGGTCCGGAAGTTTCCCGTGTAATTGTAGGAGATTTCCAGGTGGTGCTTGGCCGTCAGATTGAAGTCGA
Organism: Acidobacteriota bacterium; assembly: GCA_017860135.1. Taxonomy (GTDB): domain Bacteria; phylum Acidobacteriota; class UBA6911; order UBA6911; family UBA6911; genus JAFNAG01. Next base: position 2,434 of record JAFNAG010000148.1, on the reverse strand, counting down.
ACCGGGCCGTAGGGAAATGGTTGATCACCTCACCGGTGTTGGTGAATGTGAACCGTTGCAGATTGGGATCGCTCAGCTGCTGTACACCGCTGCTGGAAGCAGTGCCAATGTCGGCCAGCAGTTCCCCGACAACCGGGTCGATCGTGGAAGTGTATCCTTTCGACGCTGCCAACGGGAGCAACTCCACCGACCTGACACCGCTGGAAGTATTGTACTGGAACGTGCCCTGTTGTGTCAGCGGGTTAAAGATCGTCCGCTGGCGGGAGATCGCATTGGGCTGGCGGAATTCCTCGTAATTGAGAAAGAAGAACGCCTTATCCCTGCCGTCGAAGAGCTTGGGAATAATGATCGGTCCGCCCACGCGGGCGCCGATCTGGTGAAGCTTCACCGGATCCCGCTGGGCCTTGCAGTTGTCCCATTCGCTGATGAGCTGCTGCGGTGTGCAGGGCTGTCCCCTGCCTTCACCGTCTCCTTCGTAGGACGGGGCTTTGTCCCGGTTGTTGAACCAATAGTTGGTATTGAACGCATTGTTGCGGTGATAATAGTAGATGCTGCCGTTGAATTGGTTGCTCCCCTGGCGCGTGGTGAACTTGATCTGGACGGCGCCCTGCCCGGCACTCTCCGCCCCGGGTGTGGCGGTGGAAACGGTGACTTCCTCCACGGCATCCAGTCTCGGGCTGACGCGCACGAAGAATTCGGTGCTCTTGTTGTAGTTGTCCTGCGCGCTGACGCCGTCGATCGTGATATTGACTGCTTCCTGCCCCAGCCCCATAAAGGTGGCGTTGCGCGTGATCCCGGAAGTGTTGACGCCGGGAAGGAAAACAACGAAATCGAGGGCATTCCGGGTCGAAAGCGGAAGGTTCATGATCTGGTTGACACCCATAGAGGTGGCGATGTTCGCGGATGTCGTCTGCACGATCTCCGCGCCCCCGGTCACCACCACCGTTTCCGTGGGGCTGCCGAGTGCGAGAGCTACCTTCAGGTTAGCGGGCGTGCCCGCCTCCACGCTGACTTTTTCTACCACCGCCTGCTTGAAGCCGGGCATGGCGATGGTCACGTTGTAGGTTCCGACGGGCACCGCCGGAATGGTGAAGGAACCGTTCGTGGCGGTGATGCCGGTAAATTCCGTGCTGGTGGCGACGTTCTTGGCCGTGGCCGTGGCGCCGGGAATGACAGCGCCCGACTGGTCGACGACCACCCCGTTGATGGATGAGGTCATGCCGCCGCCCTGCCCATAGGCGGGTACGCTGACCAGCGACAACAGTAGCACCGCCGGCAGCAGCTTGATCAAGCTGTGTCTCATAGAAAACTCCTTGGCTAGTGATCGTTGATTCGTGAAGCTGCGCAAGAAACCCAACCGCCGCGATCGGGATCGCGTCGAGACATGCCGGCAGCAGACCCTCCGGCCAGGGGAGACCTTGCCGGTCGCGGATGCATCCTATACAACCACGGCTGACAGAAGCGGCGCTCCTGTGCCCGCTCGAATGCACAGCCGTAAGAATCACTGGGTCAGCCAGGGGAACCCTGCATTGCAGGGGAGGTATCACGGCTTCAGAAGCCAGATCCTGAAGCGCGTCCCTTCTCCGCCCCCGCAACTATCCGGGTACATCAGCAACTGAAAATCACAAGCTGTTGTTCTGAATCCACGCTCGGTTAACGTGCGAACCCACTCTACTCCAACGTGTATACCGACGCAAGCGACATAATTAGCAACTCGTAATGCCGCCATAACCAGTGAGCGTGGGCTTTAGCCAAGTGAGCGTGGGCTTTAGCCCGCGCGCTTCAAAACGAATAACCAGTTGGTTTGGGTGTATGAGGCGTTAAAGCGCACGGGCTGAAGCCCGTGCTCACTGATGACTTCCTGGAGACATGTGGAGATAAAAGGAGGGGAACACGCGGCCGAGTTCCCCTCCCGCTGGGTAGATAATCAAAAGTTCAGACGAAGGACGAATTGCGTAATTCGCCCGCCCGATTGCGACGAACTCACCAGCCCGCAGCTCGTGCTGCTGCTGGCGCAGGTGGTGAAGCTGAAGTTGATGTTGTTGAAAGCGTTCAGAAACTCGGCGCGCAACTCGAAGTTCTTGGTCTCGGTGAACCGGATCTGCTTCGTGACGCTCAGGTCGAAGTTCACGAACGGTGCGCCCCTCATGTAATAATGCCGCGGGGCGCAGTCGCCGCTGATGACCTGGATGCAGTCCGCGGTATTGGCAGGCGCCACGTAGCGGCCGGTAGGGACTCCGTAGGTGGAGCTGTAACCGGTAGGAGAAGTCGCCTGCGTGCTGAAGGCAGCGCGCGTGTTTTGAAGGATATCCTCCGGCAGGACCCAGATGAACTTCTTTTCATCTTCGAACCGCAGCCCATAAGCGGCCTTGAGTTCCTCGTAGGTCATGCCGACGAGCCGGACATTGCCGAAATCCTCCAGATCGTTGCTCTG
>JAFNAG010000457.1 GCA_017860135.1 Acidobacteriota bacterium | reverse complement strand
AGCTGAGGCGGCACTCCGGGCGGACTGGCGTCCAGTTCCTCGAGAATCTCGATCGCGTTGACCAGGGCCTGGCCGCGGAAGTGATTGTTGGTGATCACATACGTTTCCTCCGCAGTCTGCTTCATGGTGCGGATGCGGCCCGAGATTTCCAGGATCTCCTCCTTTGCGTACAGGTAATCGTAACGCGCATCCCGGCCGGCATCCTTCTGGAACCAGGTGCGGTAGTTGCGCCCGTGGAGTCTCAGGTAGGCGATGTGCGCGGTCACGCGCGCCGAGAGCTTCATGGAATCACCGATTACCGGCTGATCCACGTTGCAGTAAGCAATCCCGTGCTCGCGCAGATTCGAGTAGACATCATCGCGATTCCAGGAGCCGTGGCGGACCTCGAGGGCCAGGGGAAAGCCTGCGAGAAGGCGGAAGAGGCTGTCGAGGTAGGCGGCGTTGGCCTCCGAGCAACGGAAGCTCCACGGGAACTGCAGCAGGACCGCCCCCAGGACACCGGCATCGGCCAGAGGGGACAAGGCTCTGCGCACGACGTCACAGTCGGCTGCGAGTGTGGATCCGGGGCCGGCCTGCCGCTGGTGGGAGAGTTGTTGCCAGGCCTTGGCCGTGAATCGGAACCGGGGATTGTTCGCGACCCGGCGCGCCCAGGCGGCAGCGTCCCGGGGCCGTGGGGGCGCGTAGAAAGAGCTGTTGATCTCGACGGTGTCGAAATAATCGGCGAGGTAGGCCAGGGCATCAAACGATTTCCCGGCGCCACCAGGGTAGACGATTCCTTCCCAATCCTTGTAGTTCCATCCCGCGGGACCCACGCGCAACGACGGGTCGCGCGCAGGTGTCTGAAACAGCGATCCCTGGGTTGCGGAATTCATAGTCTCGATCGCTGACGCGCGGAAACGCCCGCTATCCTAACCGAAGATGACTCCGACGGGAGTCCCGGGCGGGAGCGGCAACGCCTCGGCCGCGGATTTGTCGCGCATCACAATCTCCAGGTAGCCGCTCGATCCGGGAATAACGAACAGTTCCCCGGGTGCACCCTCCTGGAAGGTTTTGCAGAAACTGGTGATCTCGCGCTTTCCGATGACCATCCTGCATTTTCCTCCGTTGCCTTCGCCATATGCGGGGATGTCACCGGCGACGAGATTCGTGATCAGGTTGCCGAAACTATCGGCCGCGAGGATGCCGCCTTCGACCAGCACGCCCCGCACCCGCTTCACCGTAGGAATATCCAGGCGCACCGGGTTTGCGAATTCAGGTCCGAACTGGCGAAGCGGGACGTCCCGGCTGATCCAGGCTGCGACGGGAGCGAAGATGTCGCGGCCATGAAAAGTGGAGGAAACGGGTTTGATGAAGTAGTGTTCCTCCGTAACCTCGAAAGGCTCGAAGCCGTCCTCCCGGCTGAAAACGTAGGAGAGAATACCGTTGTCCGGGGCGACGAAAAAACGCCCCCCGGCCGCCACGGCGAGGGCTTTGCGGCTGGTCCCTACTCCCGGATCTACCACCGCCACGTGGATCGTGCCCGGGGGAAAATGATGGTAGGCCTGGCCAAGAGTGAATGCGGCGCTGTACACATCATGGCGCGGAATGACGTGGCTTATATCCACGAAAGTCAGATCCGGGTTGACGCCGAGCATCACTCCCTTCATGGCGGCGACGTAGTGATCCCGGAGACCGAAGTCTGTCAGCAGGGTGACAATGCGTGTCGGGTTTGTCATGATCCACCTATTTTACCCGGAATCGTATCATTTGCCCTGGCGAATAGTAGCGCAATATCGCTTTCATGGCACGTGCCTCCGTCACCAGCCGCGGGACTTTTTCGCGAAGCCGGCAAGCATGTGGGAACCTGCCTTGACTCACCCCGGACGCTCCGTTATGTTTTGACCAGGCCCTGGAGTGGAAAGGGGGAAGGTCATCTTGAAAGGCGGAATGCAGGTTGCTATTCCTCTGTTCATCTTCGAGGAATCGGCGGCTGAGTGCCAGGAGTCAGCTTGAAGCCCCGTATCTATCTTGATAACAGCGCCACCACGCGGATCGATGACGAAGTGCTGGACGCGATGCTGCCGTATTTGCGGGAGCGATTCGGCAATGCCAGTTCGATCCACGCGTTCGGCCAGGAAGCCAGGGCCGCCGTGGAGGATGCGCGCCAGGCGGTGGCGGACCTGGTCGGCGCGGAACCGCGCGAGCTGGTTTTCACCTCGGGCGGCACCGAGTCGGACAACATGGCGCTTTGGGGCGTACTGCGCAGCGGCTATCGGCCCGGCAACCACATCATCACCTCCAGGATCGAGCATCCCGCCGTGCTCGCCACCTGCAAGGCTCTCGAGGAGGCCGGCGCCGAGGTGACATTCCTTCCTGTGGATTCCTCGGGGCGTGTCGATCCGGAGCGCGTAACCGCTGCCGTCAACGAACGCACGATCCTGATCACGATTATGCATGCCAATAACGAGACCGGGGTTATCCAGCCCATCGAAGAAATCGGCAGGATCGCGCGCGAGCGGGGAATCCTGCTGCACACGGACGCAGTCCAGTCGGTGGGGAAAATCCCGGTCCATGTGGGGCGTCTCGGCGTGGACCTGCTATCGCTGTCGGGGCATAAGTTCCATGGCCCCAAAGGCGCAGGCGCCCTTTTCGTCCGCTCCGGCGTGAAGCTTAAGCCGCTGCTTACGGGTGGATCCCACGAACGCCGGCGCCGCGCCGGGACCGAGAACGTCGCTGCACTGGTGGGCCTCAGCGCGGCCTCGCAGCTCGCGCAGCGAAGGCTGCCCGCAATGACATCCCGGGTTGCCGTGCTGCGCGACCGTCTGCAGGAACGGATCCGGAACGGCATCCCGGGCGTCCGGATAAACGGGAGCGTCGAGCACCGGCTTCCGATCGTTACAAACATGGCGTTCGACGCGCTGGAAGGGGAAGCGGCGGTCATCGCACTGGACCTGGCCGGAGTGGCTGTATCCACCGGATCGGCCTGTTCCTCCGGGTCGCTGGAACCGTCGCATGTGCTGATGGGCATGGGGCTGCGCGCCGAAGTGGTGCAGGGATCGCTCCGCTTCAGCCTTTCTCATCATTCCGCAGCAGAGGAGATTGACGGTGCGGCGCAGATTGTTGTGGATACCGTGACGCGGCTGCGCGGACTGGCGCGGCGTGGCTGAAGATGGGGAGCCTGGGCGGGATTGCGCCGTTCCGGGCGGCAACCTGGTTTTGCGGACTCGGAATACTCATGGGCGAACATTGGCAGGAAAGAAAGATCGATGGAGTCGCCATCCTGACCCTGGAGAGCGGGCTGAAGGGGGCGGTCGAGGGGCGCCTGAAAGAGCGCATCGACGAACTGGTCCGGGAAGGGTGTTTGCAGATCGTGGTGGACCTGAAGCACGTCCCTTACATCTATTCGAGCGAGATCGGGCGGCTGATCCGCTCTCATATTTCGGTGCGCCAGGCCGGCGGCCGGGTGCGCCTGTGCAACCTCTCCGACAAGGTTCTCGGGGTTCTGAAGATGAGCCGGCTCGACACTGTGCTCGATCTGTATGCGAACGAGGAGGAGGCGCTCGCCAGCATCCGGCAGGAAGCGGGCAAGCCGGAACCGGAGGAAAAGAAGTAATCCAGGAAATCTCAACGGGGCTTGATCCGTCGTTGCCGCGCTTGGTTTTCGATTGTGCGCTTCCTTGACCAGCCCGGCCAAACATGATACAAGCTTCTCCGCCACCAGCCAGCGTAGCTCAGTTGGTAGAGCAACTGATTCGTAATCAGTAGGTCCCCGGTTCAAGTCCGGGCGCTGGCTCCATTAGAATCAACGACTTACGGCTTTCCGATTTTTTCGTCCCTGTCCCTGGCGAATTCCAAATTCGGCCGCATTTCCTTGCGTTTGCGGTTCTTGCTACAATGCCGCGATGCGCCATCTCTTCATGCTTGTCGTTCATGGCCTCGCCACAATTGCCCGGCTCTTTGGCCCGGGCGGCATCCGTTCTGTGGTCGCGGAATCCGTTCTCCTCAAGCATCAGCTGCTGATCT
>JAFNAG010000034.1 GCA_017860135.1 Acidobacteriota bacterium | reverse complement strand
AATCGAGGTTGCTCATGGAGGTTGCATGGAGAGCATGGATTAGCCCCAACACCGGCGAGAATGCCCCGCCTTGCTCACGTCGCGGCAAACCGATCGGGCGCCTTGTTCGCGCTCAGCGGGCGGCACAATGAAAGGCACTGAGACCGCGATCTGGGCGACGTCGCCCGCGGCCAGTTTCCGGTGAATCTCCTCGCAGCGGTTCCGGCGGGCGACCGTCTCGCGCCAGATCTCGGTGGGCAGGGCGTGGGTTGCGGGCGCCGGCTTGTTCCATGCCTTGCGGCGCTCGATAAGGTCGGGTGCAGTGGTATCCACCTCCTCCAGCGAGACGAAGAGGAACTGGAGTTTTTGCAGGAGCGAATCGCCCGCCTGCCCGCGGGTGAACTCATGCGTCCTGGCGCTCAAGGGCTTCCCAGTCGAACAAGCGGCCATGCTCCGTGCGTAGCAGCTCGTAGGCGCCGGGTGCTGCCGCGGCGAATTCGCTCAGGGAACGGGCCGTGACCAGAAGGTCGGTTTACCAATGACATGAGGGGCTCCACATGCATGCATGCCGCGACTGAAATATTCCCTGCCATTGGGCCCTCCGGCATCTGGAGGCTTTATCCAGGGCACAGCTTTACCTGGATAAAGTTAGCGAGTGATCCCAGTTCTGCCGTCCTGGCGGATCCACAGAATGGCACCCCCGAAGCCCTTGGCGCTGATCTGATACAGGTCCGCAATCGCCTGCAGGGCCGGCTGGAACTCGATCCCCTCCACCCGTATGTTCGCCGCATCCAAAGCAGCCAGATCGGTTGCGTACTTCCCGTGTTCGGCCCGATATCGGCGCTGGCGGTAATAGAGTCTGCGGAGAGCCCATCGGACGGCTTCGTCCGGATCCTCGACAAATGCCTCGCTGCCGGCGCCCGATTGCATCCCCGAAAACTGCACGAAACCCCACCTCTCCGGCATGTGCATATCGATGGCGCCCTGCGGACTCCACACCCAGTTGTCTGACGGAACCGGCTTTCCCGTGGCAGGATTGACCTTCCTGGAATAGCGGCCATCCTTCGCCTCGAGCTGCCACTCGACGCGCGAGAAGTTGACGCGCCACTTCTCACCCGCCCCGGGCGGACGCTTGCCGGGCGCTGCCTCGCGCAATATCTTCCAGGGGAGTGATATCTCGACCGACCACCCCTCGTCGCGATCCCCCGGGCGGTTCACCGTGCCGCGGTGCTGGATTGCCATGCGCAGCCCGGTGACGTCCCATGCGATGATCGGCGGCCCCCCATCGCGATACGGCCGGAGGAGCATCAGGTCGAAGACCGTTCCCAGTGGATTCACTTCCAGTTCGTAGTAGTCGTGGGTGTCCCCATCCGGATCGATGAACACTTCGATGTCGTTGTCGTTGTAAATGATCGAATCGCGCTCGGTCAAAGTCCCCCAGAGGTCGGGTTCCTCCATGTCGAACGCCATATAGAAGCAGGTGTCGTCCCAGAGCATTTTTGCGCGCGTCCTGTAACGCGGCCGCGGCCGGGTGTCCCCTTCGATGTCGATGAAATCGTCCGTCCAGGGCGCGGAACGCCATGCGGCCTCATCCAGCGTGCCGTCCATGGACAGGGCCGACGCGGTCCGGTAACAGACGTACCGGGAAGGACGGAACGGCATCGCTTCCGGATCGCGCCCCGCCGGCGTCTGCAGGCGGGCCGTTCCGGACAGTGTCAGCATCAGTGCAGCGAGAGCCGTCACTCGAACAGCCAGTCGTCGCATCACATCCTTCCCGCAGGCGGAGCCTGCTTCACCGCACCGGAGAACTCCTGCCAATGTGCCGGCGTCAGGGTGTTGCCCTGGAAAAGGCATACGCCCCGGGCACCGCCGGCGAGCGCGCCTCTCACTGCGCGACCGAGATCCGCCGGCGGCAGGTCCGGGACGTAAAGACCCGTGTAGAGAGGAATGCGGCCGCGCAGCGCGTCGACTCCCTCACGAGTGGCCCGTTCGATCCATGGGATGTCTTCTTTGTAAAACGAGTGGTAGACCATGGGAAACACGGCATCCAGTTTCCAGGTTACCCAGTCCTGGCGCACGAGAGCGCGGGCGATGGCCGGCGTCGGGAAAACGGCAGCGGTCACCTGCTTTTTGCCTGAATGCACCTCATCCGCGAGCATAGTGACGACTTCGGTGATAGTGTCGTATCGATACTGCAGCCACGCCGCGTGAGCGGGAGGGTCCGGCAGGTCCAAGGGGTCCAGGCCCTCCCGGCGTTTGAAGCGGTCGCGGCAGATCCGGCAGTAGCAGAAATCGAAATCCGGATACTCCTTGTCCTGCACAAGCCTGTATTTGGGCCAGAGCGCGACCGGGAGAATGACGTCCGGATAGCGGATATAGTCGAGGTGCACACTCGCCAGCCCTTCAATCCCGGCGAGTTCGCGGACATGCTCGAGCAGGTACCGGCGCACCTCGTCCCGGGCAGGGCACAAGAACCTGTAATAGTCGACGTAGGGCGGTTTATCGGCCGTGGAAATGCCATTGCGGCTGACGGCGTACCAGTCCGGATGCGTCTTGACATGTTCGCCGCGCATCATCGTGAAAATCCACGCGTGGATCTCAAGGCCTTCCTGCCGCACCACGGGGACCGCCGTCCTGTAGAAGTCCGCGCTGCCGCCGATGAGAATCGCGTGAATGCCGGCTGCACGCATTTCGGCGAGCTTGCGCCGCCATTCGTCCATCGATTTTATGCCGCCGCGCATCCAGGCCCAGTTTTTGAGCGGAGATCCGGCTTCCGGACACCCGCTGCCCGCAAAAGCCCCGTTTTTGCGGTCCCCTGGCAAGCTTGCCAGGGCGGTGCCGGAGCCGAGCAGCCTAAGAAATCGCCTTCGATCCATTTCATCCTCGCATCCGCAGGCATCTGCCCGAAGCAGGATATCACGAAACATTGCCCTCACAATCCCGTTCCGGCAACCGAAGCACCCTGCACGCCCGGACGGCCGACTCGGCCGGGAAACGATGGACAATCGTGCGGCTGCCCTTATAGGATGATGGTGTTGACACTGCCGTCATATGCTATGTTGACGGAAAGCGATCTTCCGCTTCAGGGAGGGAACGTGACAAGACCCCGGCACCATAGGACTCCGCACCTGGTTTTGATCTTATCCATCTGCCTTGCGATCGGGCTTCAAGCAGGGGCTGTCCCGAGAGAGGCGGTCTGGCTTTCGTCGCTCGATCTCTCGAAGGCCCGGGTCACCGACCAGATCCGGCCTGCCATCGACAAGACCATCAACGGCAACACCCTGACCATCAACAGGCAGGCATACAGCCGCGGCGTGTGCTTCAACGGCTATTCGGTGTTGTACGTTCAGCTGAACGGCGGCAGCGAATCGTTTTCGGCCATCGTGGGGATTGACGACGAAAGCCTGGCCGCCCCGCAGCCCGCAGGTGGCGTCGAGGCGCAAACGGGACGGGCCGGCGGCGGAGCCGGGCAAACTGGTCGTGCCGGTGGAGGTCGCGGCACAACCGGACGCGGAGCCGCGCCGCCCTCGATGAGCGTGCGCGTCCTGGCCGAGGGGGGCAGGGTACTCTATGAAAACAGCGCCATTCCCTCCGGCAGCAACGGCGTTCCGATCGAAGTCGACACCAGGGGCGTCAAGCTCATGGCAATCATCGTCAACACGGGCGGCGGCGCGCGCGGCGGGCGCGGCGGCACGAGCAATCCCGTACACTACGATCTGGCCGAAGCGAAATTCGAAGTAACGGGCGCGAAACCCGCGGCAGTCGAAATCCCCGGGGAGGCCAGGGCCGTCCTGACGCCGAAGCCCGGGCCCAGGCCCAGAATCAATGGTCCTGGAATGACCGGCGTGACGCCGGGTCGGCCGCTGCTGTACAAGATCCCGGCAACGGGAACAAAACCTATTTCCTATTCCGTCGACAACCTTCCCAAAGGCCTGGCGGTGGACCGGGCCACCGGCATCATCACAGGCGTGATCCGGGATAGGGGGACCTATTCGGTCACTCTGCGCGCCCGGAATTCGGCCGGCGAAGCCCGGAGAGAATTTAAATTCGTGGCGGAGGGGAAGCTGTCGCTGACCCCGGCCCTGGGATGGAACAGCTGGAACGCGCGCGGCCGCAACGTCACAGAGGCACTGGTGCGGCGCACGGCGGACGCATTTGTGGAGAAGGGCCTCATCGAACACGGCTGGACATATATCTGCATCGACGACGGATGGGAGCGAAGCCCGCGCCAGAATGATGAACTGTATGAAGGTCCGACGCGGGACGAGAAAGGCGACTTTATTCCCAACAAGAAATTCCCCGACATGAAGGCGCTCGGGGATTATATCCACGGAAAAGGGCTGAAATTCGGCATCTACAGCAGTCCCGGCCCGACAACGTGCCAGGGTCTCGAAGGGAGCTTCGGACACGAGGAGCAGGATGTCAGGCTGTGGTGCTCCTGGGGGGTGGATTACCTGAAGTACGACTGGTGCAGCTACCGGGCGGAAGAGCCGGGCCTGCCAGGACTTAAGAAGCCATACCAGGTGATGCGGGCTATCCTCGACAAGGCTGCGCGGGACATTGTCTACAGCATCTGCCAGTACGGCAACGGCAACGTCTGGGAATGGGGCGCCGATCCCGACATCGGAGGCAATTCCTGGCGGACTACGGGCGACATCCGCGACAACTGGCCGCAGACGATGCAGATCGGCTTCAATCCCCGGTGGACGGAGATCGACATAGGCCAGTACAGCGGTCCGGGTCACTGGAACGACGTCGACATGCTTGTCGTCGGCGTCGTCGGCTGGAGTTACGAACCGCAGCACGAATCGAAGCTGTCGCCCGCCGAACAGCTCAGCCACATTTCGCTCTGGGCGCTGCATGCCGCGCCGCTCATCCTCGGCTGCGACCTGGCACAGGCCGATGACTTCACTGTCGGGCTGCTGACCAACGACGAGGTCCTGGATATCGACCAGGACCCCATGGGCAGAGGCGCCAAGGCTGTCTTCCGGACGCCGGACGGCAGCCTGCAGGTATGGGCACGCCCGTTGGCGGACGGCTCCAGGGCCGTCGGGCTCTTCAACCTCGAAGAGGTTCCGATGCGGGTGACGGCGAAGTGGTCCGACATCGGCATTACCGGCAAGCATGTGGTGCGTGACGTCTGGAGGCAGAAAGACCTCGGCGTTTTCAGCGCCGAATACGGCGAAGAAATCCCACGTCACGGGTGCGTGCTGCTAAAGGTCTCGCCGGCAAAGTGAGGCCCCAACAGGCAAGACTCATTGGCGCGGTAGTCGACCATATCGGGCCTGCAGGCAATGGCGCCCGTGTCCTCCACAGCCCCGGAGACATGGGCTCCGACCCGGAAGTAACTTTTTAGCCGGCTCGGAACAATGAATAATTGTCTCCCTTGACGCGAGCCCTACCACGCGGCTTTCGTGATCATTGGTGGAGTTCGTGGCAGTTTTCTTCGGGCTGGCCAAACAATTGCACTGGGAATTTCTGGAATGAACCCGTGCCTGCCTCCCCGAGAATCCCTCCGGTCACGGGGTAATCCGAACCCCAAAGCAGATAATTTCGCTCATTTTGGCCGTTTCCCGTTGTATGTAGCGGGGGACACGGATCAGGTTCCGGCAGAACAGGCCCCCGGAAAGGGACCGCCATGGGGCGAAAATCGAGAGGACACCGTGAGAAACGGGAGAGCAGGCTTCGGGAAAAACTGGACTGCCACATCGATAGGCCGGCAGCCGATCAGGAGCGGACTGATCGTTGTTGTGCAATGGAGGAGGAACTGAAGCGCATGGCCGACGGGGACGTTTCCTTCTGGAAATCAGGCGCCTTACCCCGCGACGTCTGGGAAACGAACCTGGAGGACATCCTCGCCTTCGAGTCGGTGGGGTCGGGAAAGAGCTTGTTCGAAGGATTGCAGGAGCACGGAGTGGACCTGCCCCGGCCGGAAAAACTGGACGAGAAGCAGTGCGCTGACAAAATCAAGGAAGTGACGCTGGCGCTGGTCCGATTACAGATCATGCTGGTCGGCTACGAGGACATGACAATACGCGAATTCTATGCGACGCTCTGGAATCAGACACTCTGGGAGGGTTGCTATGTGGAGAAGCGGAATCCCGGCGCGATGACCATTATCGACGTTTCCCACCGCCTGTCGCATTCGGAAATGCTCAGCATCCTCGAGGAATTCCAAAAGTCGGGAGCGGTTCACTGAAGGCTTGGGGCAGCTGCGCGACTCCCGAATCCGGGAGTTGCGCAGCCCCCGACCTGCAATCGCTATTTCTTGATCTCCCTCACTTCATGCTTTATCTGGCTCTCCTTGATCGTGTAATCGACAGGGACCTGGAACAGATCGGGAGACGGTTCCCCGCGGCGTATGTTGGTGAGCTGATACAAATTCTCGCCGCTTCTCGGGTCGTTATGCCGGGACTTCACCACCATTCCCAATTCTGGGGAATACCAGCTTTCCGAGATGATTTCAATCGGGCTGTCGTTGCCGATGGCGCCGGCGGGAATCGTCTCGACGGTGCGCTTCCCTTCCGCAGAAACGCCCTCTATCAGCTGCGTGCCCAGTGATTCAGTGCGCGCGGTGGCGGAGGAATGCACTTTGACATCGAGGGTGGCGTGCCCGCCCGCGGTTGTTGTGCCCACAATGTGCATGACTTTGTTTTCATCCACCGCTTTCAATCCGCCGCCGCTCACAGTTCCCCCAACCACCCCGGATGCCGCACCAGGGGCGCCGCTCGCAAAATATACAGTCATGCCGGATTGAACATGAACCGTCTTCATCGCAGTGTGATTGGCTGAATCGAGGATGTAGGTCACGGAAGCCACCGGATCGTTGATAAGAATGGTCTGCTTCGCGGGACCCGACGGAGTGTACGGACCGATGGCCTCGATTGTCTGCTCCTTGCGGGTGCGGCCTTCGGAATCGCGGTAGATAGCGCCTGTGTTCTTTCGATAAATGCGCTGGCCGTTGCCCAGCGTCTGGGAAAATTCGGTAATCGTGTCGGCCGAAAACGGCATCCCTTTGACCACTTTCGATTCAAAACTCATTTCCGTTCCGACCCAGGTGAACGTAGCGCCCTGCGGCTGGGTGCCCTCATGGCTGGTAACGTGAAACACGCTGCCCTCCCTCGTAACCGTCACTTGCCCTTTCGCGGTCTGCGGGTCCTGTGCCTGGGCCGGCATCAGTGCGGCCGTGCCGATGACCAGGACGACAAGTACTGCGGGAAGCGATGTGCGTAAATATTTCGTAAACATTAAGATCTCCTTTCCAGTTATTCGTTATGGACTCGGTCTTCTTCACTTGCCTGTACCTAAACTCGTCGATACATTCCTGACATCCGGTTCGCCGAGGAATCGAATGGCGCGGGCCATGCCGTCCTGGCCCACCAGCACCTGGGCGGCAACCGGCCTGTCGGCAAGCTCGCGGTTGAAGGGAAGCCCGTAAGCAGCCACCGCACTCCTCGGCAGCAAAACGCGCACTAGTTGCCCGCTCTCCATGGACGCAATCCCGGCGCCGCTGGTGAGCTGTATGAAATCTGTCGAGACTTCGACGGACGGCCGCTCCACCCGGGGCCCTGCACTCCCTCCCGTTCCCGGCTGCAGCGCGTCGCCCGCCTCCTTGCCCGCCGAAAGACTCCCTGTAAGCCGCGCAGGAGTCAGTGTCCGGAACAGCGCGAATCCCAGAACGGCGACCGTCAGGGCGGCGGCGATTCCCCATGCCGGAGCCCACGAAAACCGTCTTCTGGAACCTGCCTGCTGCTGTTGGAGCAATTTCCCCTGTCGCTCGCGGAACGCGGATAGCACTGCCGTTTCCAGGCGCGAAGGGGATTCGGCGTTGTCTTCTGCCGCCAGCCTGAGCGCTTCCGTCAGCGCCAGTTGGTCGTCAAGACGCCGCCTGCACAGTGGGCAGGACCCGGCATGTTCCATTGCGCTTGCGCGCCAGGCCTCGCTTCCCGTTCCTTTCCGTGCAAGATCCAATATCAAGTCTTCAAAATCCTGGCAGTTCATGACGCACACCTCGCAGGCTGTATCTTCCGTTCCGCAGAGCCTGTCTTTATCCTCTCATGCATTTTTTGCAGTAGCAGCGCCCGCGCGCGATGCAGTCGCGACCGGATGGTACCCTCGGAACACCCGAGTACACACCCCGCTTCCGCATACCTCATCTCATGCAGCTCGCACAGGACCACAACCTCCCGATAGCGCATCGGCAACGAAGCGATGGCGCCATGGAGCGTATCCGCCATTTCCCGGCGTGCGAGTTCGCTCAGGGGATCGGACGGATTTCCATTCAACTCATGGAAATCCGCCTCGTTTTCCTCCGACTCATCCAAAACCTGCTTCCAAGGCTGTTCGCGGCTTGTGCGCCGGAGAACATGATTGCGGGCGATGCCGTAGATGTAGCTTGAGAACGATCCCAACGCCGGGTCGAAGCGCGACATACCATCCATGAGAGCGAGAAATACCTCCTGAACAACATCCTCGGCAATGGAGGCTGAATTGCTCGTGCGCAGCGCGAATCGATAGATGCGGCCCTGCCAACCCCGGTACAGGGTCATAAAAGCCGGTTCGTCGCCGGTCGCAGCCCGCCGCAACAACTCGATGTCTGCCGCGTTTTCGGTTGTCATGCACCGGATCTCCGCACTGTCTAGTTTCCCCTCCCTCTCTTGATTCACTCCGCAGACCGGTATCGTTCCATTATTTTATCCTGAGCGACAATCTGCCCGCTTATTGACGAAAACAGCCACGGATTGCATATTCTCACAGACAGACGCATCTGTACCGCTCACCTGAAAATCCTCGCCAAAAAGGGAGGGATTTTACAGCACCACGGAATAATGGTCGTCATCGGGATCGCGATCGCATTCGCAATTGCTATCGGAAACAGTGCATGATCGGACGCCTCTGTGTGGATGTCGGCAGCGCAATGATGCCGAAATCGATCCCTATAGCGATTGCGATTCCGATCCCGATTGTGCCAGGCATTGGCCCGCCGTGCGAGGCATGCGAAAGCCATGCCTTCCAGGAGTGGCCGCATACTTGATTGCGGCCGGTTGGCCGCGCCATGAAATCAGCGCAATCTGTGGCTGATTTTAAGATGCCTCCTTATTGTCCTTTCCCCGGATCCTCCTCTTCCTCCTCGCCGCTCAGCCCCTCCAACCCTTCGCGGACGATGAGGGGGATCAGGCAGAGCGCCGCCAGCGGATCGGCCCACCACCAGCCGAATGCCGCGTTCAGGACCAGACCGGCCAGGGTTGTTCCGGACAGCCAGGCGCAGGCGATGGACTCGTACGCATCGGCGCGGAGCGCTTTGCTGCCGATCTGGCGCGCGATCCTGAGCTTGGCGCGCCCCAGAAAAGGCATGACAAGTACGGAAATCGACGTCAGAGCGATGCCGATCCCACTGGATTCCGGCTCCCGGCCCCAGCCCAGCAATCGCCGGCCGGAATCCACCAGGAGGTAGAGGGAAAGTGCCAGGAGGAGCACCCCTGCAATGCGCGCGGCCATCTTCTCCGCCCTCTCCGTCTTTGCATCCGGCAACTGCTTCATTTCGTATGAGAAACGCCAGCCTACCACAACCGCACTGGCGGTCTCGACGAAAGAGTCCACTCCGAACCCCACCAGTGCGACCGAGGCCGCCACGACGCCGGAGGCAATGGCGATAATTCCTTCCATCAGGTTGTACAGCACGGTGAACACCGCCAGATGCAGTCCCCGCCTGACCAGTCGCGAACGTATTGCCGGCTCCACCAAGCATCCTCCTTAAAGAAACCCGGGTGAGGCACCTCCTCGTTCCGGCTCCCCCGGGCAAGTGCTCGTACCCGAATTATACAGGAAGGGGGATTCCGGATTGTCCCGGACGCGGAAGAAGGCGACCGGATATTGCGGGCCAAGGACTGGAATGCGTGGATCCGGACTGCCCCGCAGATCGGTTGCCAAAGGAGGCACGCGAGACTTTGGGTGGTTGACGTCCCCAGGTCAATGGAAAATCAGGCACTGCCCGCCATCCGGCCGGGGAGGTCAGGCTTCGCCATGACGAGTCTTGGCTTGCCTGGCGGATCGGAGAGCGGCAGGATGCGCCCGCGCATTCGTGACTGCACGCCACAGCGCGCTGCACCACCAGGTCACAACTTCGCCGAACTGCAGGGGTGTCGCTTCCACCTTCACGCGTCCGGCGCGAATAGCCGCCAGAATGGATGGAACCTCGGGGTCGGCGAGCACCCGGGTGAATGTGCGGCCGAGTTGCCAGAGCTGATGGGCGTCGCTGGCGCCAACGACGGGCTTGCCGTGCCTTTCGGCAATGCGGCGCGCCCGACGGTTGAAATCGAGGCGGGCCGTGAAGAACCCGCTCGTCTCGACCGCATCGAACAATTCAAGGTTTTGATCCAGCTGCCTCCGAAGGCAGCTGCGAGCCGGATAATACGGGTGCGGCGCAATAACCAGCGTGTCCTGCCTCTTATGAGCGGCGATCTTGGAAAGAGTGTCCAGGTGATCGCTGCCTGTCCGGAAGTTATAGACCAATACATGCTTGCGGTCGCGAGTCACCACCTCCATCGCCGGTATCAAGGTGATGCCGTGAGAGGCGGCAAATTCATCGAGGCCAGGGTTCCAGACATCCAGGTTATGGCAGGTGATTGCCAGGACCTCGTATTTCAGCCGTGCGGCTTCCCGAATCAGGTCTTCGGCCGAATAGGCACAGATCCGGTAGTCGACCGGATCAAGGTCGCAATGGGAATGCAGTTCCGCTTTCAGCCAACGCATGGGCTTCTTATCGGCCGGATTGCCGCTGTCAGGCCTGAAATTTGGATCTCAGCCTCCGGCTGCCGGCCCCGGGTCTCCAGGCATGCGGAGTGCCTCGCCACCACCGGCGGCGCCCACGACACAGGAGGTGCCCCAAGCTCGAAAACGATACTATATCTGCGGATCAAACCCAATGCTCTTCGTGCTGGCAGCAGGGAACAGAAGGCAGCGGTTTCCCGATCCGGCGAGGACTTTGGTTGTGATGGGAGGAAAAGCCGGACTCCTGTGCACAGCAAGCCCGAATTTGTTAACAAAGACCCGGCAGCGATCCGATACGACCCGTTGAGAGCGACCGCGAATCGCTCCGGCGACTCGCGCACCGGTTCCCGTTCCCGTTCCCATAAATCCCCCCTGGATCCACATCCTTTCCGCGGAGTGCAATGATGGCACGGAAGGTGTTTTACAGCTTTCATCACCAGTCGGACGGGTGGCGGGCTGCCCAGATTCGAAGGATACACGGGGTCGACGGAAATGTCCCCGTATCGGAAGCCGACTGGGAAAAGATCATCATCGGCGGCGACGACGCCATCGGCCGGTGGATCGGCCGGCAGCTGGCTTGCAGATCGTGCACCGTCGTTCTTATCGGCTCCCAGACCGCCGGCCGCAAATGGATCCGCTATGAGATCGAGAAATCCTGGAATGACCGGAAGGGCTTGTTGGGCATCTACATCCACAACTTGAAGGATGAAAACGGCAACCTGTCGGCCAAAGGAATCAATCCGTTTGACCTTTTCCACGTCGGTAAGGACAACGCCAAGCTCTCTTCCCTTGTCAACACATATGACCCCCTGTATTCGTCCAGCAGCTATGCCCTCGATTTCATCCGGCAGAACCTCGCCGGGTGGGTGGAAGAGGCCATCAGAATCCGCGAGGTGTATTGATATCCCGCATTCTGTGCTGCTCGCCTGAAGATCCTTCTAAAATAGGAAAGAATTTTTCAACCACGAAATACACGAAATCGAATTTTCGTGTCTTTCGTGTATTTGGTGGTTGCAACGATTGGTTGCCGCCCCGGGCTGCGCTGTGTATCCCTGAGTGTTTAGCTTTGCCCTCGGCATCGCAATCCCTATTGCCAGCCGCCGCCCAATGCTTTGTAAAGCTGGACAATGCTGAGCAGCTCGTCGAGTTTAGTCCTTGCCAGTGTCAGCTCCGCCTGGAACTGGTCACGGTCGGCATCCAGGGCGTGCAGGAGCGTCTCGATCCCGCCGCGATATCGGACGTAGGCGAGCCGCGTGCGGTCCTGCAGCGCAGTGAGCAGCAATTCCTGCTGCATGCGGCTCTCCCGGACCTTCTGACGGGCAATGAGCGCATTGGAGACCTCGGCAAATGCATTCTGGATCGTTCTCTGGTACTCAGCGAGTGCACTCCGCCTCCGCGCTTCCGCCAGCCGGACGGTTGACCGGATCCTCCCGGCGGTGAAAATCGGCTGTGTAGCCTGTGGCGTAAAGTTCCACACGCTACTGGATGCGCTTAACAGACTCGCCAACTGCGTGCTCTGTCCGCCCAGGAAGCCGGTCAGGCTGATCCGCGGGAAATAGGCGGCCCTGGCGAATCCGATCTCGGCATTGGCGGCAATCAGGTTCTGCTCTGCGGCCCGGATATCGGGCCGCCGCTCCAGAAGCGCCGACGGCAGGCCTGTGGGAACTTCGGGCGGCGGCTCCTGTTCCGTCAATGGCCGTCCGCGAGTGATGGCGCCGGGATTCCGCCCAAGCAGCAGGCTGATCCGGTTCTCGGTCTGGGCGATTTGCTGTTCGAGGCGCGGGATGGTCTCCGCCGCGCTGTAGACGAGTTGCTCGGCCTCGCGCAGGTCGATCGGCGTGGCGATGCCGCCCCCGAGCCGGACTCTGACGAGTTCCAGCGATTCCTGGCGCAGCACGAGAGTCTGTTTGGAGACCTCCAGTTCGTAATCCAGCTCGCGAAGGGTGAAGTAGGCCGCTGCCACATCGCTCACCAGGGTCGTGATGACCGCTTTGCGGTTTTCTTCAGCCCCCAACAGCCCGGCCCGTGCCGCTTCCGTGGCGCGCCGCAGCCGCCCCCAGATATCGATCTCGAACGAGAGCAGATCCAGCGTGGCGGTGCCGAAGGTGCGGTTCTGGGAGGGCACAAACTCTTGCGGCAACGTCGAAGCTCCGTTTCTGGAGATCCGGTTCGAGGACACTGTGCCGGTCACGGACAGATTCGGGAGCAGGTCAGACCGCGTAATGCCCAGGACGGCTCCGGCCGCCTCGACGCGTGCGACCGCATCCTGGAGGTCATAATTCCCGATCAGCGCGGCACGGATGAGACCCTGCAGCTCCTCATCCCGGAACACCTCCCACCACTTCAGGTCCGACAAGGAGGCCTGCTCCGGAGTCGGCACCGGCACCGGCGAGCGGAATACGTCGGGCGCCTGGACGGCAGGCCGGCGGTAGTTCGGCCCGACCATGCACCCCGCAAGCAGGAGACACACACAAGCGGTTATCGCACATGCCTTCATCATATCCAACTCCGCCAGGTCTCTATCCCGCAGCGCGGATCATCTCAGAATCCTTTTGCCGGGTGTCCAGGCAGTGGCCCGGATAAATCCCCTTTGCCGCCCGCCGTGGAACGCGGGCCCCCATGCCTGGAGCGGAAAAAGGCGGCGCGGTTCAGCACCTTCTCCTGGAACTCCTCGAAGTACAGGTAAATCACCGGAGTGATGTAGAGGGTGATCAACTGAGAGACCATCAGGCCGCCGACTATGACCAGGCCCAGCGGCCTCCGCGACGCTCCGTCGGCCCCATAGCCGAGGGCGATGGGAACGGCGCCGATGACCGCGGCCAGTGTCGTCATGAGGATCGGGCGAAACCGGTCCATGCTCGCCTCATGAATGGCCTTCTCCGCAGTCTCGCCGACCGCCAGCCGCTGGACGGCGAAATCCACGATCAGGATGCCGTTCTTCTTGACAATCCCCATCAGCATGAACATGCCGACAAAGGCGTAAAGCGAAGCCTGTTCGCCAAACAGATGCAGTGTGAGGAGCCCGCCCACAAGCGCTGTCGGCAGGGTGGAGAGAACGGTTAACGGATGCAGGTAGCTTTCATAAAGAATCGCCAGAACCACATACATCACGAATACAGCCAGTACCATCAGAAGGGTCAGGTTTCTCACAGTGTCCCGGAAGGTCAGGGCTTCGCCCTGCAGACCGGCCCGCATAGTGGGTGGAACCACTTCCGCCGCGGTTCTGGTGATAAAATCCACGGCATCGCCGATGGCCACTCCCGGCTTTGTGTTGAAGAAAAAGGTGACGCTCGTGAACTGGTTCAAGTGGTTTACGGACTGAAGGCCGAGGGATTGATTCCATGTGACGAGTGCCTTCAGCGGCACCAGGTTCCTGCCATCGTCAGTCCTGATGTAGAGCAGGGAGAGGTCCTCGGGCCTCGACCGCGCGGCATCTTCGACCTCGAGGATAACCTGGTATTGATCCTCGGGCTTTTTTACCAGATACAGGTAGTTTTGGGAGTAGGCATTCCGCAGCAGAGATAGGATTCGCGCTTCAGACACGCCGTAGGTTCGTGCCTGGTCGCGCCGGATCTCGATGTCCAGGTTGGGAGTATTGTTGAAAAAGTCCCAGGAAACGCTCGCGAATCCCGGGTAGGTGCTCAGTCTTCCCATCAGCTTTCCGGCTGTTTCGTAAACCTGTCCCGGCACCGCACCCGACAGAGAGAAAGCGTATTGGCCCTGGCTCTGATTCGTCGCGCCGGTGCTGATTTCGAGAACCGGGAACGGCCGCAGGAAAGCGAAGGCTCCGGGTATCGCTCCCAGTTTGCCCATGAATTGACCCGCGATTTCCTGAATAGGCAGACGTTCCTCTGGCGGCCGCAGGAAGAGGAACAGCATTCCCTGGTTTGACGGCAGAAATCCGCTGGCACCAGTCATTGTAAAGAGAGTCAAGGAGTTTGGATCCTGCTGGAGGATCTGGTCCATCCGGTCCTGCAGAGCCCACATCTGTTGCGGGGAGGAACCCTCGCGGCCGATGACGACTCCGAAGATCACGCTGCTGTCTCCTGCCGGAAGAAAAGCCTTGGGAATGGTGTAGAGAAGCCCGATCGTGCCGGCGAGGCAGACAACCCAGATCACGGCGGATACCCAGCGCCGGCGGAGAAACCACCAGAGCGAGGCGCCGTAGGCGCCGAGAACACGTTTCTCCGCTTCCCCGATCACCCTTTCCACCCACGTCCGGCTGGCTCCGAGCCCGCGGTCCTTCAGCAGGCGCGCGCACATGAGCGGGGTAAGGGTCAGCGACACGAGACCTGAAGCCATGATCGCGATGACGATGGTGATGGCAAACTCCCGGAAGATGCGGCCCACCAGCCCGGACATGAAAACGAGCGGTATAAACACGGCTGCCAGGGAGATCGTCATGGAGAGGATGGTGAAGCTGATTTCGCGGGCGCTTCTGAGCGCGGCCTCCATTGCTCGCTCCCCCAGCTCCATCCTGCGGACGGTGTTCTCCAGGAATACGATGGCGTCATCCACGAGGAACCCGATGGCGAGCGTGAGGGCCATCAGCGACAGATTGTCGAGGCTGTATCCCAGCCCGCGCATTGCGATAAACGTGAGCAGGAGTGACAGCGGGAGGGCCACTACGGGAATCAGGGTATCCGTCGCGCGCCCCAGGAAAACGAAGATAACGATCACCACGAGGACAAAGGCGATAGCGAGTGTGACCTGCACATCGGCGACCGAGTGGACGATGGTCTGCGCCCGGTCGTAAATGGGGGTGATACGAACCGAACCCGGCAACTCAGCACTGATGAGCGGCAATATCTCCCGTATGGATCTGGATACTTCGACGGCATTGGCTCCCGCCCGCCTGCTGACAGCGATGATTGCGGTAGCCGCGGGAACATCGTACCCGCGGACCCAGAACCGCATGCTGATACGTTCGTCCTGGACGGAGTCCACTGCCCGGGCCACGTCACGGAGGTAGACTGGGGCGCCGTTCCTGCTGCTGACGATGAGGTCGCCATACGCCTGGGCGGCTTCCAACTGGCCATGGGGCTGCAGCAGCGCCGTGCCGGACGCACCATCCATTTGTCCGGCTCCGGTGTAACCGGTTCCGCTCCGGATCGCCGCGGCCAGATCGTCGATGGATATGTTGCGCGCCCACATGGCGGAGGGATCGGCCTTGATGCGGATGGCCGATTTGGTGCCGTAGACATCGACGCGGCTCACACCGGGCAAAATACTGATCCGCTGGCCGACCTGTGTGCTCCCGTAGTCGTACAGCTGGCCCCGGGTCAGGGAGTCACTCGTGAGCGCAATATACATGATCGGCTGGTCGTTGGGATTGGTCTTGGAATAGGTCGGCGGCGAAGGGAGGTCGGTGGGCAGGCTCCCCGTCGCCTGCGATATCGCAGTCTGAACGTCCGTTGCCGCCGCGTCGATGCTCTTTTCCAGGGCGAACTGGAGCGTCAGGCTTGCGTACCCCTGACTGCTCTGCGAGGTCACCAGTTCGAGGCCGTTGATCTGCATGAACTGCCGCTCGAGCGGGGTCGCGATGTTGTTGGCTACGGTCTCCGCGCTCGCACCCGGATATCCCACGGACACGACAATCACCGGGTAGTCGACCGCCGGCAGATCGTTGACCGGAAGTTGGCTGTAGCTGAGCAAGCCAAACAGTATAACGGACAAGGTCAGTACCGCCGTCATGACCGGACGGCGAATGAAAGGCTCCGACAGGTTCATCGCGATTCCGTCCCCCGGCCCGGCTTCGCAGTCCCCTCCACAGGTGCTTCCTCGACGAGCACTTTGCCGCCTGGCGTCACGCCGATCTGGCCGTTGACCACTACACGCTCGCCGGGCTTGATCCCCTGCTCGATGACAACCAGATCCCCCTGCCCCTGCCCCGTCTTCACGGGCCTCATTTCGGCAATCCCGTCATCTTTGACGATGTAGACGAACGGCCCTCTTGCCGACATCTGGGGTGCCGCTGCAGGCACAAGAACCGCACCCCGCAAGGTGGTCAGAATAAGCCGGACGTTTACAAACCGTCCGGGCCAGAGTCGCCGGTCCGGATTGGGAACGGTGGCGCGCAGCATCACTGTGCCCGTATCCTGCTGCACTGCGTTGTCGAGAAAAGTGAGCTTGCCGGCAAGAGGCGCGCCGGCATCGTCGGGCAGCCGGACTTCGACCCGCAGTTCGCCCTGCCTCATGTGGTGCTGTACTGCGGTCAGATCTTTTTCGGTAACGGTGAAATCGGCATAAATCGGATCCAACCGCTGGATGACCAGGAGCGCGTCGGTGTTCGCTTCGACGACATTTCCGACGTCAGTCAGGCGGTGCCCCGCCCTCCCGTGGATTGGTGAGTGAATATAGCAGTAGCCGAGCTGCACCTTCGCGCTCTCGACGGCGGCCCCGTCCACCTGGATTGCCTGCTGGGCGCTCGCCAGAGCCGCCCGGTCCGCATTTACAGTCGCTTGAGATGCCTCCGCCTCGGTGCGCATCTGATCGTACTGTTCCTTGCTAACCCCCTCCTGTTTGAGAAGGTCCGCATACCGTTGCGCCTGAACCTCGGCGTTTCTGGATTGGACAATATCCCGTGCCAGGGTCGCTTCCGCCTGCCTCATGATGGCGGTGTCTCTGGCCAAGCTCGATTCGGCCCGCTGCAGCTCCGCTTCGAACGGGCGCGGGTCGATGGTGAACAGCAGATCGCCTCCCTTGATGTCGGCGCCGTCGATGAAATGGATTCCAGTGATCCTGCCGGAAACCTGCGGCTGAACGGACACCACCTCGCGCGCGACGCATTTGCCAATCTCGTCGAGAAAAACGGGAACGTCCCGCTCGACCGCCACCGCCACGGACACGGGTGCGGGCGGCCGCTCCAGTGCCGGTGTTGCCCTGCTCTCGCAGCCGACGAAAGCCAGCGCTAAAAAACCGCAGAGGCAAAGCATTCTCGAAAGATACGCAATCCGGCGTTCGCTGCCCTTCCAATGCCGAATCCATGGATGCCTTTTGCAGGCAGCTGCGACTGTTTCTCGCCACATAACAATACTTACCCCCTTCCTAACGGATTCAAGCGTGCCCGTGCGCGTAACACGGCACCAAGCCCCGCCGGAGCCTTCGCACCGGAAAAAGACGGCAAGTCCCCTTCCCGGAAGCAGCAGACTCCCGGAACCAGCTAAGCCGGAGCTTTCTCCCGTTTTCGAGACCATTCAGCCGAGCAGATGCTGGGGGGTGGCAGCGAGGCTGGACCCGAGTTTCAAGCCTGCTACCCCTGACTCCAAGGTCCCGACATACACGAATAATTTTAAAACCCAACCAGAGGCTATGCAAGAGGTCGCAGGTAAGCCCGACTCCCGACTCCCGGCGCAGTGGATGTTCAGATTTACAGGGAGTCGAGCCGCGGGAGATGACCGCCAGGTCATCGAGATATCATCCGCTGCTTCGAGACTATTCGAGCTCCCTTGTGTCCGGAATGATGAAACCCTCGCCGGCAGATCGCCTCGGGGGTCGTTTCCATGCTCCGTTTGGAGGAACGGAGCCAAAACGTCCCCAGCATGTGCCAAGCCCGGCTATCGGGCCCGATTTCAGACGGATGATCCGGAGGGCCGGACTGCTTACGGCTTCTCACCGACTCCATCGCTCATCGGAAGGGTCTTCAGAAGACTGTTGAGGATGGGTGTTTTCAACCATTTCGATTTGGGTAACTTCACGAATGGATGGGACCCCCGGCCCTTCGTTGCATAAATGGCTGCCGTTGTCAGTCCCTGATTTCACATTGAAAAGTTATATAATTTTCGGGAAGGGGGTTCGGGCAGCCTGGAAAAGGAGGATGCAATGAAGGGAGCGGTTCGGAAGACAAATTATTGGATCGCCATCGCCCTGTTGTGCGGCGCGGTTTCGCTCCGAGGTCAGGATGCGCTGAAAAAAGCCGGGGCAGATGCCAATAACTCAGGAGTCAGAATGAAAATCGTGGTAACCAGTGTAATGGTGAACGACCAGGAGAAAGCCCTGCGGTTTTACACCGGGACTTTAGGTTTTGAGAAAAAGCAGGATATCCCGACAGGCGGAGCCCGATGGCTGACGGTGGTTTCACCTGACCAACCCGACGGTCCCGAACTCCTGCTCGAGCCCACCAGCTTCCCGCCCGCGAAAACGTATCAGAAGGCTCTGTTCGATGCCGGGATCCCTTTGACATCCTTTGCCGTCGCGGACGTCGAGGCCGCCTACGGAAGATTGCAGAAGCTTGGGGTGGTGTTCCGAACAAAGCCCACAAAAATGGGGCCGGTGACGATCGCGGTGTTTGATGACACCTGCGGAAATCTGATTCAAATCGCGCAGCAGTGATCTGTTGAAGACTCCAAGCGCCGGGGCCGCAATCCGGGGATGAGGGAGGGCAAGCAGGCCCCACACGGGCATGGGGCCTGCTTGTGTTCACTGGCGGAAACCACAACAAGGATCTGGTTCACCGCAATGATGAGTACAGGAAAGCCACGACGGGTGCTGTTTCGTCAGTCCTGCTTTGCGAAGCAGTACAGCGTTTCATACGTGCGAATGTACAGCTTTCCGTCAGCGATAGCGGGGGTGCCTTTGCATCCGTCCCGAAGATCGTTGGCCTTCAATACCTCCCATTGCGCGCCGGCCTGGATCACGGTAGCCTTTCCCTCTTCACTGACGACATACAGCTTGCCGTCCGCTGCCACCGGCGACGCATAGTAATCGCCAAGCGCACTCTGGAGCCGGGCCTGTTTTGCAATCTCACCCGTGCGCATGTCGAACGAAGTCAGGATGCCGCCCTCCTTCAACGTGTACAGCACTCCACGGTACACCAGCGGAGAAGGGACGTTCGGTAGGGAACGGGGATTTTCCCACAGGAGGTTAGACTCGCTCAGATCGCCTTTGCCGCCCAGACGATATGCGCGCAAGCCGTTCTTTCCCAGGCGGCGCTCCTGGTACTGTTTCCAGTCCCGCTCCTCGAGGAAGCCGGTGTCGTCCAGGTCCAGATATTCATCAAAGCGGTCCTTTGCGCCGGGATCGGTGATTTCATCCTTGGAGAGCTTGCCGTCCTTGTTCCGGTCCAGTCTGGCGAGCGCTTCGGCGAACGAAGGCACGTTTTCCTGGGCGCCCGGATCGGATTCGCCGGAATATGTGACGAAGTAGACTTTGTTATCGAAGACTACCGGTGTCGGTTTGATCTGCCATGGCAGATGCCGGATCCACCATATTTCCTTGCCGGACTGGACGTCGTAACCCGAGAGCCTGTACGAACCGGCCACCAGCACCTGCAGCATCCCATCCGGATCACGGTAGAGCACGGGCGTTGCATAGCCGCGTTGCGCAAGCGGACGCTCCGTGCGCCATAAAACGCGGCCGCTTTCCTTCTCCAGCGCAAGCAGGTACGAGCCGGTATCCTGATCGATATTCATCAGCAGGGTGTTCCCTGCCAGGATCGGAGATGCGCCATGTCCGAATGGATTGTTGAACGGCCCAAGCGGCATACGCCACAGTTCCTTTCCGTCGGGGCCGTAGGCGAGGAGTCCGAAATCCTGGAAGAATACGTAGACATTCTGCCCGTCGCTGACGGGACTCGCTGAGGCCGGGCCGTTTGACGGCCGCTCGATGATCTGTTTCCGAGGACGGGGCGCTTCGCGTTGCCAGAGGACTCGCCCCGCCTTTCTGTCGAAGGCAACGGTCAAGAGGCGTTCTTTTTCGAAGCCCGTAATATAGATCCTGTCTCCAGCGACAACTGGCGACGAATTACCCATTGGCACGGGCGTCTTCCAGGAGACGTTTTCCTCCGGGCCAAACGAGACGGGAAGGTTCGCATCCTCGGAGATCCCTGAGGCGTTTGGCCCGCGGAATTGCGGCCAGTCGTTCTGCATCAAAAACGCTAAGACAGACAAAAGAAGCATCCTGGAATACACAATCATGGAATCCACCCCTTCCCGGAAAAACTATCACGCCTCGAGCATATCCTCAAATACTTATGCACAGGCGTGAAGCCGGAACTCCGTCGGCGGCTTCAGCGCATACTTGACCTAATCACACGGCCGTGCCAGTCTTTTAGCGAGAGGATACATCAAAGTTCGTAAACTAATGGGAGCCAGCATGAAAATCGACCACACCCCCGATTCCCCGGTCACGGATGAGGCCTGCAAGCAGGCCACCGGCAAAACTCTCAAGGATTGGTTCAAAGAACTCGACGCCCTGGACGCCCTGTCCAAGGGCCGGCGCGAGACGATCCAATACATCTACGCCATCAAGGCCGATCCCTGGTGGCCGACCACGATCTCCGTCGAATACGAGAAGCACAAAGGAGCCGTGAAGAAGGACGGACGGCCCGAGGGTTATTCGATCTGCGCAACCAAGACCATCAACGCCCCGGTCGACAAGGTGTACAAGACCTGGACGGATCCCAAGAAGTTCTCCGAGATGTTTGGCGACCTCCCGAAGCAGGAGGTCAGGGAAGGAGGCATGCTCACCTGCCAGGCGGGAACGAAGGCGACATTCACGCGCGTGCGCCCGAACAAAGACCTGAGGTTTACATGGGAGCATGCGGGCATTTCCGCACCGATCCAGATCGACGTCATGTTCCAGGACAACAAGGGCAAGACGCTGATGAATGTGATGCCGTCCCGAGTGCAGATACGGGCCGAGGCCGACGGCCTCCGCCGCGCCTGGGGCGATGCCCTGAACCGGCTCAAGGCGATGTGCGAGTCCTCCTAGCTGCACGCTGTCCAGTTATTAAGAAGCTACTAACAAGAGAGCCACGAAATTCCACGAATTTTTCGGCCCAGTTTGTGCAATTCGTAAAATTCGTGGCGCGCACCAGGAGCCGTGACCGGGCACTGCGTGGCAGTCAATCTTCCATATGCTTTCTGCGGAGTGGATGGGTTATTCGACACAGGATGTGACCGGCAAAACGGGATTGCGAGGTTTCCATGCGAGTTCGGCCCCTCCCCATGCACCCACTTCTGCGCGGGTTGGCCACTGCACTGTGCATATTGTTGATCGCCGCGGGTTTGGCCACGTGGAGGCAGCTTCCGCCGGCCCCTCTGCCGGCCGACGCACCCCCTGACGTTTTCTCCGCGTACAGGGCTTTTTTATTTCTGGAGAGAATGGTCGGAGATGGCATCCCCCATCCGAACGGGAGTCCGCAGAACGACATAGTTCGCGAACGGATCCTGAAGGCCTTCCGGGAAATGGGATATGCCCCTGAGGTCCAGGAGGCCATGGTGGACCGGCGCGGACGTCCGTTTACCGTCCGCAACGTGATAGCACGGCTCCCTGGAACCTTTGCAGCAAACGGCGATGCGGCCCGATCCCGCCTTCCCGGCCCCGCCGTGCTGCTGATGTCCCACTATGACTCGGTGCCGGACGGTCCAGGCGCCTCAGACGCCGGCGTTTCGGTCGCGGTCATCCTGGAGGTCGCCCGCCTGCTCCGCAACGCCACGCCGCCGAGAAACGACGTCATCTTCCTCATCACCGACGGGGAGGAGTACGGTCTGCTGGGGGCCCTGGCGTTCGTCACCGGACACCCCTGGGTCAAGGATACCGGCGTTGTGGTCAATCTGGAGGCACGCGGCACCAGCGGCCTCAGCCTGATGTTTGAGACCGGCGATAGGACCGCCTGGCTGGCTGGCCGGATGGTGGACAGTCTGCACCGTCCGGCTGCCAATTCACTCATGGCCGCCGTCTATCGCACGATGCCCAACAACACGGATCTGACCGTTTTCCTGCGCGCCGGCTACACCGGTTACAATTTCGCCTTCATCGGCGATCACCAGCACTACCACACCTCTTCGGATGACCTGGCCCACGTTGACTTGCGCTCCTTCCAGCATCAGGGCGAGAACGCTCTGGCCTTGGTCCGGACGCTGGCGGAGAGCGACCTCTCGAGCCTCCCTGAGGCCCGCGAAGCGGTCTGGTTCGACTTCCAGGGCAGTTTCCTGGTCTGGTGGCCGCTCCCACTGACATTGCCCCTCGGACTATTGGCACTGGCCCTTTCTGTCTGGTTGATGCTCCGGCTGCGGCGGCGTGAAGCTCTGTCCGTTGGCGGGGCTCTGATCGGTATTGGGCAGTCCCTGCTTCTTGCCGGAGTCGCTTTCGGAGCCGCCTGGCTCTTCGCGCGCCTGGCACGAACGCTGGGCTGGATCGTCGGCCGCAATGCGGCGGCGCCGGCGGCCGTAGTCTCGGGCTTCTGGCTGACGGCTCTGTTGGGAACACTGCTCGCCGTCTGGTTGCTTAGCCGCTGGTCTCGGAAACCCCGCTTCGGCGGGTTGGTCTGGGGTTCCAGC
>JAFNAG010000456.1 GCA_017860135.1 Acidobacteriota bacterium | reverse complement strand
TTCGAGGTGCTCCATCGCGATGAAGTGCCGGCCTTGATGCTCGTCGATGTCGTAAATTGTGCAGATGTTGGGGTGATTTAAGGCAGAGGCCGCCTGTGCCTCACGCTGGAATCTCTCGAGGGCGTGGCGGTCTCTCGACAGCTCCTCGGGAAGGAACTTCAGGGCGACAGATCGCTTGAGCTTGGTGTCCTCGGCCTTGTAGACGACGCCCATGCCTCCGCCGCCGAGCTTCTCGATGATCCTGTAGTGAGAAACGGTCTGGCCGATCATCGGAAGTTCTCCACGAGCATCAGGCTGCCACTCAACGCTTCCCGCTGGCTATATAGGATCGTGCGGCGGTCCGGAGACACGGCCAGACCCAGATACCAGCCTCGAATGCTAAGCAGCGAAATGAGACGACTCGTGGCAAAGTCGAAGAAATAGAGTATGCCGGGTGATTCGAAGCTCGGTGATGAGATCACGTAGAGCCCATCTTCGACCAGTGCGATATTCATGCCGTAACTGAGTGGCTCCGCGATAACCTGCGTTTCCTGTCCCCCGCCAAGCGGCATCCTCCAAATGCGAATACCGTCCATGTACTTCACATAGTAAAGCTGCTTCCCGTCGGCGGACTCAGATGCGGATCCCGTGCCGCCCCCCCTGGTGACCTGGACAGCTGCACCCCCGCCGGAGGGCACCTTCCACAGCTGGCCTTTCTGCCCACCAAAGTAGACCCACTTGCCATCGCGCGACCATGTGGGCCAATCGCCGCCTTCCGCGACACGTCTGAAAGCACCTCCGTTTGCGCTGACGATGTCTATGCCCCTCGCTCCTCGCAACAGCGAATGAATGACTAGGCTCTGCCCGTCCGGAGACCAACGCGGGTTCGCAACCATCGGGCCGCCGGCAACAGTCAACTGCTGGGGGTTGGTGCCGTCAGCGTCTGCAGTCCAAATCTCCTGCGCGCCGGAGCGATGCGAATTGAATACGATCCGTTTCCCATCGGGCGTATATTCCGGATTGGAGTCGATGCGGGTGGAAGAAATCAGCTTCGAAGGCGGGCCGGCCAACTCAGTTCGGCTGCGCAATCTGACCGCCCAAATGTCGCTGTCAAAAACCATCCGCGAATAGGCAAGGCGACGGCCATCCAGGGATGTGGCCAAAGTCCAGGCGTCCTCGCCTAGCGGCTCTCTCCGCGGAGAGCGGCCGGGCGCGGCGGACACTCTCCATAGGCCCCTCTGTGCAAGATGTGCCCCCGAGGAAAAAATGATGTCCCGTTCGTCGGGCATCCAGGCGGGACAGGAGAGTGACTCGTTCATGGAAGTGATCCGCACGGGCTCTCCGCGCGGCACGCCGTCATCAGACAGGTTCATCACGTACAAATCGGAGACGAGGGAGTCGATTTTCTTGATATAGGCCAAGCTTCGGCCGTCCGCGGAAAACACCGGCGAGAGTGAACTGCCCGTGGTGAGCCTCTTCTTCTCTCCGGTATCGAGAAAAAGCAAGAACAGGCCCGCCGGCTCAATGCCGCTGGTGGATTGAGCAACCACCAACGCCCTGCTATCCCTTGTCCAGGCGAGGAAGGAATGGAAAAGCAGCATCAGGCGCTCGATCTTGATTTCAGCGACCTCCCGTTCCGGGCCGCCTAAAGCCGGCACCAATCGCACTGTCGCAGTCTCGTCGAGCGAGACGCGCAAGAAGGCGATCCAGCGCCCGTCAGGGGACCAGGCAGGGCTGCGATCCATGGCAGGATTTGTAGTCAATCTCAGTGGTTCACCAGGGCCGATCAATTTCACATAGATGTCATAGTTATCCTGTTTTCCCCCGTTCCAGGAGAACGCTATGGAATTGCCGTCCGGAGAAAAGCTTGGGCACGTCTCATCACCCCCATTGGCGGTCAGAGGAACGGCGCGGAGTTGGGCGGCGGGGGCCGACGGCCTCGACCGATAGAACCACAAGCTCGCGATAATCAAAATGAGCAAGGCAGCTCCGACTCCGAACCGCACTAGCGTTCGCCGGCGGCTTCTGGCCAATGGGGCTGTCTGGGTCAACTCGCCCGAATCGGACTCCTCCTTCAATTCCTGCAGCGCCACCTTCAGATCGTCCATGTGCTGGAAACGTTGATCGGGATCCTTCCGGAGGCAGCGCCTAACAATCTTCTCTGTATCCCGAGGCATCCCTTCCGCCATCTGGCTGATCGGCTTCGGATCTTCGCGCAGGATCGACGCGATCGTCGACGCTCTCGTGTCGCCGCGAAATGCCCGCTGCCCCGTCAGCATTTCATAAAGCGTGGAGCCGAAGCTGAAGATGTCGGAGCGCGTGTCGATGTGCTTGCCCTCGGCCTGCTCCGGGGACATGTAGGCGGCAGTCCCAAGGATCATTCCCGCGCCGGTGCGGGTCGCCGCCGTCTCGGCTTCCGGTCCCGAGGTCTCGGTCAATTTCGCGAGACCGAAGTCCAGGACCTTCACCAGCCCGTGCTCGTCCACCATCACGTTCGACGGCTTCAGATCACGGTGAATGATCCCTGCGCCATGCGCCCGGGCGAGAGCGTCCGCGATCTGGACCGCATACTTCAGGGCCAGCGATAGCCGCATGCCTTTGCGGGGGATCAGTTCGTCCAGGGTCTTTCCGGCGACGTACTCCATGGCGATGTAGTCGGTGCCATCGGCCTGGTCGATGTCATGAATGGTGATGATGTTCGGATGATTCAGCGCCGAAGCCGCCTTGGCTTCCTGGATGAACCGGCGCTTGCGGTCGGGATCGGATACCTTCTCCGGAGGAAGGACCTTCAGGGCGGCGAAGCGGTCGAGGTGGGTATCACGGGCCTTGTAGACCACGCCCATCCCGCCTTCGCCGAGCTTTTCCGTGATCTGATAGTGGCCGAGTGCCTTGCCGATCATGGGAGCCTCATCGGAAGTTCTCCACCAGCATCAGATCGCTGCCGACTTGGTCTACTTGAGCGTACAGGAGCCACCTGCCGTCAGGAGAAATCGCGGGTGGGCCTATCGCGGGTTCCTGGACGCCGAAGAGTGGGTTCACGTGGCCGGAACGGAATTCAAAATACTTCATGGACCAATTCATACCTTGGGGGTCTGCAAAATAGATTCCTGCCTGGGCCAGGCCCCAATATGGCCAATCTGAAAGAGTTGCGGGTTGGATGCTATGCATTATCGACGTGTCCTCGCTCCCATCCGTGGAAATCCGAAAGATTCTGCCAGGCCCTCGCGAGTAATAAATGTGGTGGCCGTCGGTCGATACAGTCGGGGAGTAACCTCCGTCTCTCGTCACCTGCACGGGATACGCCTCGCCGACCACTGACATCTTCCAGATCTGCATCGTCCCGCTACGGTCACTCTGGTAATAGATCCATTTCCCATCCCGGGACCAGCTCGGCCTTGCGTTTAGGTGACTGTCCGCAACCAGCCGCCGAACCGCGCCGCCATCGGCATTGACTACGTGGATGCCGTACCTGCCTCGTGCGTTGGAATCGAACGCAATTTGACTCCCATCGGGAGACCAACTGGGATAACCGACACTCGGACCATGGAATGAAGTCAGTTGGATGGGGCTCGATCCGTCGCTGTTACATCTCCAGAGTTCCGCACTTCCTGAACGATCTGAGATGAACGCAATGTATCTGCCGTCCAAAGAATAACTGGGATTCTCGTCGATCCAGGTCGATTCGATGAACCTGACGGGCTGCGTCAGGCCGCGTGTGTCATAGCGCCAGACGTTGCTCTCGTATACGTAACGAGTATAGGCCAGGCGAAGCCCGTCGCGAGAGACGGCAGGCTGTATAGCGCCCCTCCCTATCTCGGGCAGCAACTCCCGCTTGCGACCGGAGACGCTCATACGCCAAATCCGACTATCAGAAATGTACTTGCCGGATGAGAAAAGGATCTCCTCTCCGTCTTTAGTCCAGGCTATATCTCCTACCGTTTCATCAGAAGTCAATTGCCGCGGTACCCGGGAGTCAGAAGACACAATGTAGATGTCTCTCACTCCGCCTGACTTCTCTCCGATGAAAGC
>JAFNAG010000455.1 GCA_017860135.1 Acidobacteriota bacterium | reverse complement strand
CGGGACGAATCAGGAAACATCGTGCAAGGCCTTTCCACCTTTTATGACATTACAGAGCGAAAACATAGCGAGCAGGTGCTGCGTCAGGCTCATGCGGACATGGAAGCCCGGGTCCGCGAGAGGACCGCAGAACTGGCCATTGCGGTCGGGCGATTGGAAGAGGAGGGACGGATGCTGCAACTGGAGAAGAGCAAACTCCTGAGCATCCTGGGCGCCATGCCCGAAGCTGTTTATATCGTGAACCAGCAATACGAAATTGAATATGTGAATGCGGCGATGGTGAGGGAATTCGGACCCCAAACGGAAAGCAAGTGCTTCAGATACCTTCACGGCGAGGAAAGTCGCTGTTCCTGGTGCAGGAATGAAGAAGTATTTGCCGGACAATCCGTTTCATCGCTGCTCGAATCGCCGAAAAACGGCAAGGTGTACGATGTGTTCGACGCCCCGTTGGTGAATTATGACGGCAGTCTCTCCAAACTGAAGATCATGCACGACATTACCGGGCTTAAGCGCGCGGAGGAAGAACGCGCCCGCAAGCAGGCGCAACTGGAAAGCCTTTGGATGCTGGGTGGCAAGATCGATGCGAGTCTGGAGGAGCTCTACGACAGCATACTGTCGGAATTGCTCTCGATGACCCAGAGCCGGTATGCATTCTTCGGTTTCATGAATCACGATGAGACTGTTTTGAGCGTTCATTCCTGGTCGGAGGACGCGAAAAGAGACTGCCGGATCCAAGGCCAAGCCATGGAGTTTTCAGTGGCCGGGGGAGGCCTCTGGGCCGAGGCGGTGCGCAGGCGCGAAGCGATGATCGTCAATGAGGGCCTGTCAAACCAGCCCGGCAGCAATGGAGTGCCCGATGGCCACGTCCCGCTGGAACGGCTGCTCGTGGTGCCGTCAGTCATACGAGGGCGAACGGTCATGTTGGCCGCCCTCGCCAACAAGCAGGAGGAATACACCGGGAACGATGCCAATCAGGTCGGCGCTTTCCTCACCGGAGTTCTGGCCATCATCGAGAAAGCCAAGGCGGAAGACGCGTTGAGGAAGTCCAGAGAGCAACTGCAGCGTCTTTCCAGCCAGCTGTTGACTGTCCAGGAAGACGAAAGGATGCGGATTGCAAAGGAACTGCATGACGAACTCGGTCAGGCCCTGACCCTGGTAAAACTCAGCATCGGCATGGTAGAGACGAAACTGCATCAAGATCAGTCGCAGATCCGGGAACATTGCGAGGTTGCAAGTTCCGCTATCGCTCAGATGTTTGAGACCATAAGGCGCATTTCAAGGGATTTGAGTCCCCCCGCTATTGAAAGCCTGGGAATCACCGCGGCGTTGCGGCGACTGGTCGCAGACGCCCAAAAGGCCAGCAGGCTGAGTGTATCGCTCGCACTGGACGATATCGACTCCCTGTTCTCGCTTCGCTTCCGCATCCTGCTGTACCGCGTTTTTCAGGAAAGCCTGACCAACATAATGAGGCATTCGGGCGCCTCCGAGGTGACCATATCGGCGCATCTGCAGGATGGGCGGGTGTTCTTTGAGGTGAGAGACAACGGCAAAGGCATGGATCTGCAGAAGCTCGCCGAACGAGAGCGCGCCGGCGAAAGCGGTATGGGACTGACGACCATGCGGGAGCGGGTGCGCACGCTCGGTTCGACCCTGGAAGTCTGGAGCCAGGCGGGAAGGGGCACGCGGCTGGGCTTCTCGGTCCCGGTGGAGGAGGAGGGAGGGATGAAATGACGACGTGCGGGATTTTTCCCGACGATTCCCATTATTTTGTGGTTTTCGCTTATGGATAGCTCGATCGAGTACCTGTAGGTAGAATTACCTATGCCTGGCCTCCAAACTACCGATGCTGAAATGGGTAATGCCGCGCGTTGATCCCCGATGCCGGCCTAATGAATATTGGGTGCCTGGCGATGCGGTCCAACAGCTACGTCGTGAACTCGACGCAAAATGGAATCATGCATGCTTCGCGTCAGCGGGCCCGGACGGGACACGGCCGTCCGGGTTGGCCGCATATACCAGGCACAGGGTGGGTCCAGCCGCGATGGTTCGAATTATTATTGCCGAAGATCACAGACTCTTGCGGGACGGCTTTAAGGGTATTCTCAGCCGGCGGCCTGACTTTCTCGTGGTGGGAGAGGCCGGGGACGGCGGTGAGCTGCTCGATATGCTCAAACAGGCAGCAGCCGCGGACTGCCTGATCGTCGACATCTCCATGCCCGGGCTTGGCGGCATCGAAGCGATTCGCGAGATCAGAAAGACGGATCGGAATGTCAGGATACTCGTGCTTACCATGCACCGGGAGGAGGACCTGCTCTGCCAGGCATTCCTCGCAGGCGCCGACGGGTACCTGCTGAAGGACGACGTGACCAGGGAGCTGTTCAAGGCGATCGACACCATTCTGGAATCCAGCGTCTATGTTTCGCCGTTCTTCGTGAAGGGCCTGGAGGACAGCTGGCTGAAGGTGTTTATCGCGAGTAAAGGGGCGCCCGCAGGGGAGCCGCTCTCGGCGCAGGAAATGGAGATCCTGCGGCATCTCGCCGCCCGCGAATCCAGTGCGGAGATCGCGGGGAAAATGAGCATTCCCCCGGCGGCGGTCGCGCAGCTCCGCGGACAGATCCTTGAAAAACTCCGCATGGAGAAACCCGCCAACCACGCAGAGCTGCCGGCATAGATGAAGCCCAATCGTGCCGCACCATACCCCCACATGGGCTTCTGCCGCGTGCAGCGCCGCCCGGCCTGCTTTTGTTTCCTCAGCACGTGATTAGGCAAAACTACCTATCGCCTATTGGGCATTTCACGATATTGCCCTGCCTCCCCGCATGGCTCAAAGTCGTTCTTGGCCTTTGTCCCGGAGAAAGCCGGCACAGGGGCACGTCCTGCCGCAGGCCGGCAGCCGGACGCCGGAGCAGTTCTTTGAGGATGAATTTCGGCTGTGCCTGTGGAGATTAAAGTGGAGCCCGGCGGATTGCTTCGAGACAGCGTGATTCCGGCCAACGCGCCTGCGTCACCGCAGCCGGAAAGGGTTCCCTTCGCACGGCGGGTGCTTTTTGCCCTTTGGATTCGCAGGCAATGCGTACAGGAACCAACACCAGTGATGATGAGGAGAACTTCAAGATGAATCGATGCCTGGGAGCGCTGCCGGGTGTCTGTCTGCTCGCATTCTGCTTCACTCAGGCAGGCTTCGCGCAGCAGTCCGAGCTGGAATTGATGAAGAAGGAGATCGAGGCGCTCAAGCAGAGTCAGCAATTGATCATGAAAGAGCTGCAGGAGATGAGAAAGCTTCTGCAGGCGAAGCAGGGGGCCCCCCTGCCCGCGACGGCGAACGTCTGGACTCAGGTATTCGATCTGGGCGCGAATCCGGTGAAGGGCCAGAGCGGCGCGCGGCTCACGCTGGTGGAATTTACCGACTACCAGTGACCGGCCTGCGCCCAGTACGTCCGTGAGACGTACCCGCAGATCGACAAGGAATACATCCAGACCGGAAAAATCCGGTACGCGGCGCTGGACTTTCCCCTGGAGCGCATTCACCCGCAGGCGTTCAAGGCGGCCGAAGCGGCCCACTGCGCCGCGGAGCAGGGCAAGTTCTGGGAGATGCACGAGCGGCTGTTCCAGAACCAGAAAGCTCTCGAGCCCGGAAGCGCCCATGCGAACGCGCTGGGTCTGGACGTGGCCAGGTTCGAGGGATGCATGGCGGCAGGCAAACACGCAGACGCGGTTCGGAGCGGCATATCCACGGCCGGCAAGGCCGGGGTGTCGGCGACCCCGAGCTTCATGATTGCGGTTACTCACCCGACTGACCCGGCGAAGGTCATCGGCCTGACTCTGATTCGCGGGGCGCAGCCTTTCGCGAGTTTCAAGTCGGTGATCGACAACGCACTGGCTTTTGCTGAAAAGAGGTAGTTTTTGCCCAAAGAGGGAAGAATCGCCGCTGATCGAGCATGTGAGCCTATCTCCCGGCTGCAATTTGCCGAAAAAATGCAGCCACAGATTCCACAGATTTCACGGAGGTATCAAGC
>JAFNAG010000454.1 GCA_017860135.1 Acidobacteriota bacterium | reverse complement strand
ACGGCAGCGCGCGACGGGACCGACGAGGAGTGGAGGGCCGAATACCGCTTGCGGCGCGCCGACGGTGACTGGGCGTTCGTCCTGGTCCGGGCTCGCATTGCGAGGGACGAAAACGGCCGGGCCATAAGAATTTCCGGCTCGATGTTTGATCTCACCGAACGCAGGCGAAACGAGCGGAAGGTGGCGGAGCAGGCCTACATGCTTGCCAACGTCAGCGACGCCATAATCGGTCTCGACATGGACTACCGCATTTCGTTCTGGAGCCCGTCGGCAGCAAGGATGTACGGCTACACCGAAGAAGAAACTCAGGGCAGGCTGGGATTCGAAGTGCTCCGGCCGACCTGCATCGCCATGACGCGCGAGGAGATGCATCGGCAGCTTGAGGGGAGCGGCTATCTGGAGGCCGAATTCGTCGAATACACCAAGGACGGCCGTGCGCTTCATGTCGACTCGCGCACCCGGGTCTTGCGTAACGACCGTGGAGAGCCCATCGGCATGGTCGCCGTCAACCGCGATGTCACGGAGCGCAAGCGGGCCGAGGAAGCCCTCCTCCAGGGTGAGCAACGCTTCCGCACCCTGTTTGAGACCATGACCGAAGGCTTCGCCCTGCACGAGATCATCACCGACGAGCAGGGCCGTCCGTCCGACTACCGTTTCCTGGACGTGAATCCGGCCTTCGAGCGGCTCACCGGTATCAAACGCACCAACCTGATCGGCAAGCGGGTCCTCGAGGTGCTTCCGGCAATCGAGCCTCACTGGATCGAGCAGTACGGCCGGGTGGCACTTACCGGCGAGCCTCTGCATATGGAGAACTACTCGTCCGAGCTGAATCGCTGGTATGAGGTATTTGCCTACCGCACCGCGCCGCTGCAGTTTGCCGTGGTGTTTACGGACATCACCCCTCGCAAGGAGGCGGAGGAAGACCTGCGTCGGAGCCGCCAGCGCCTGGCATGGGTTCTGGAAAAGACCGGCGTGGGCACCTGGTTGAACGAGCTTCCGCTGGGCCGCCTGAACTGGGACGAGCAGACCCGCAAGCTGTTCTTTGTCCCTCCCGGCGTGGAACCAAGCATTGATTTGTTCTGGAGCCGCCTGCATCCGGAGGACCGGGAACCTACACGGCTGGCGGTGGAAAGCGCGATCCGCGACCGCACGCTGTATGCGATCGATCACCGGGCAGTCGATCCCGGCACGGGGGAGGTGCGCTGGATTCGCTCGATCGGACAGGCGACCTATGCCGCAAATGGAACCGCTGTAAATTTCGACGGCATCAACTACGACATCACCGAACGAAAGCTGGCAGAGGAGGCGTTGCGGCACAGCGAAAAGCGTTTCCGGGCCCTGGCTGAAGCTCTGCCGGAGATCGTCTGGGCGGCGGACGCGGATGGGGCGGTGGAGTGGTTCAATCAGCGCTGGTACGAGTATATCGGCGAGCCGATGGGGGCAGGAGAGAAGTGGACTTGGGACAGGTATGTCCACCCCGAGGATTTGGCGCAGACTCTGAAGAAATGGAGGGAAGCGCGGCAAGAGGGTGTGCTGTATCAGAACGATATCCGCATCCGGCGCCGCGATGGCCAGTACCATTGGTTCCTGGTACGCGCCTGGCCTTTGCGGGATGCCGATGGGAACGTCGTCCGCTGGTTCGGCACCAACACCGATGTCCAGGAAATAAAGGAAGCGGAAGCCGCTCTGCGCCAGAGCCGGAACGACCTGGACCGCGCCCAGGAGGTCGGACAGGTCGGAAGTTGGCGGCTGGACGTTCGCCGCAACGAATTGACGTGGTCCGAGGAAACCCATCGAATTTTCGGCGTGCCCCGTGGGTCGCCCCTGACCTACGAGACCTTTCTGGACTGCATTTATCCAGACGACCGCGAGTATGTCGACGCGCGATGGAAGGCGGGCCTGCGCGGAGAGCCGTACGACGTCGAGCACCGCACCCTTGCCGGCGGGCAGGTAAAATGGGTGCGGGAGAAGGCCTACCTGGAGTTCGATGAAAGCGGCAAGCTGCTGGGCGGCTTCGGAATCGCGCAGGACATCACGGAACGTAAGAGGGCCGAAGAGGCGTTGCGCTTCGCCAACGAGGAACTCGAGGCCCGGGTTCGCGAGCGGACAGCCGAGCTTTCGCGGACAATCGACACGCTGCAGGAGGAGATAGCACTGCGGACCGGAGCGGAAGAGGCCCTGCGCAACAGGAGCGAGCAGTTGCGGGCATTGGCGTCGGAACTGACCCTGGCCGAACAGCGGGAGCGCCGCCGGCTTGCGGAGGTGCTTCACGACAACCTGCAGCAGCTGCTGGTCGGAGCAAAATTCCGGCTGGCCATGTTGGGCCGCGCCGCGGATTCATCCGTCAGATTGGCGGCGAATGAGGCGCAGGATCTGCTGGACCAGTCCATCGAGTGTTCGCGCTCGTTGACGGGCGAACTGTCCCCGCCGATCCTGCATCAGGGTGGTCTGGTTCCTGCGATGGAATGGCTGGCAGTCTGGATGCAGCAGAAGCATGGCTTCACGGTTTTGTTGCAGATGGATGAAAGAGCCAGCCCGGAATCGGAGGACATGAAGGTCCTGCTTTTCCAGTCGGTGCGGGAACTGCTGTTCAACGCTCTCAAGCACGCCGGGGTAAAAACCGCCTTTGTGCGCCTGGCCGCATCGAACGACCACGTCGAGGTCACTGTTTCAGATGACGGCGTGGGCTTCGATCGGGAGTCGGTGGCGCCCCAGCCGGGCAAAGCGGAGGGATTCGGGCTGTTCAGCATCCGCGAGCGCTTGGAACTGTTGGGAGGACGCCTCGAGATCGACAGTGCGCCGGGACGGGGCAGCCGGTTTCGATTGCTGGCCCCTCAAAAGTGCACCGCGGGGGAGGAGATATCCCGGAGCACGCCGGCGGGGTTCAGGATTTCCAAAATCGCCGCTGTCCCGCAAGCGAGAGAGACCCTGGACCGCCCGGTCCCCCACCGGATCCGCGTTCTGCTCGTCGATGACCACGTTGTAGTGCGCCAAGGGCTGTCGCGGCTGCTCAAAGAGGAATCTGACATCGAAATCGTGGGAGAAGCATCCGACGGGGAAACCGCCGTCCGGATGGTGCGCCAGATCCTGCCGGATGTGGTCACGATGGATATCAACATGCCGGGCATCGGCGGCATCGAAGCCACCAGGATCATACATGCCGAGTTCCCGCAAATCCGTGTGATCGGGTTGTCGATGTTCGATGAAGGGGAGCCCGCCAGGGCGATTTGTGAAGCAGGGGCCGCGAGCTACATGACCAAGAGCGGTCCATCCGAAGCCTTGGTAGCCGCCATCCGGGCGTGCACCAGCGGCGGGAATTGAGGCCCTGCCGCATCCCGCAGTGCTGATCCTGGGCTTGCTTGCATTCTGGCAATTCCGACGAGCGCCTGCGCTCGCCGGGCAGGACACGATTCTGATCACGGATTCTGTGAACATCGCGGGAGATACAGTGTTCGATGAAACCCTCAAAGAGTCATTGACCGCAAAGCTTGAGGGCGATCTGGCGAAGAGCCGCATAGGCCTACCAGGACTTCCATTTCCTTTGGAAGGACGCCGATCCCGGCATCCCGATCCTGAAAGAGGCCGCGCCGAGTATGACTGGCTGAAGTGAGCGGCCATGTCAGGCAGCGGTCAAGGCCCTTATTGAGAGGACACTCTCGCGTCAGGGCGCTACATGAGGTACTCCGTGCAGGCGCGATGCAATTTCCGCAATTGTGAACTCAGGGCGGGAGGTCGATGAAATGAACTACTTCGAGTGGGAATCGCTCACAATGAAACTGGAGCCGGACGGATCTCCGCAGTCTCCGAGTTTAAAGCGGGCCAGAGTTCCAGGCGGATGGCTGGTCTTCGCGGAAACGGCCCTGGGAGGAGAGCTCATATTTTATCCGGACCCCCGCCACGAGTGGGACGCATACAATCGTGTCTCGTAGGGGGAATCACGCAAATCGGAAATGTCGTAAACGTCGATGATTGCCCTCGACTCTGCGGGCGGCGCGCCCGCGCTCCGACGGCATCCCAT
>JAFNAG010000147.1 GCA_017860135.1 Acidobacteriota bacterium | reverse complement strand
ACCTTGCGCCGGTGCAGGATCTCATGAGGTTCTTCCAGGAGTCTACCTTGATCGAGCGGCATCTTGTCTTGAGCGCCAACACCAAGCCGCTCGACA
The DNA here is from genome assembly GCA_017860135.1 of Acidobacteriota bacterium. GTDB lineage: Bacteria > Acidobacteriota > UBA6911 > UBA6911 > UBA6911 > JAFNAG01. The sequence goes on along the minus strand of JAFNAG010000147.1, from coordinate 11,568 downwards.
TGCAGGAAATCATCGATCGCTTCGGCGTCTGCGATCCCGATCACCTCCTGTTCACCAAACTGGATGAAACCTCGACCTTTGGCCCGATTTTCAATGAACTGGTCCGGACACAGAAGCCGCTATCGTATGTCGCCGACGGTCAGCGGGTTCCTGAAGATCTGCACGCTCTGAGCGGCGACCAGATTGTGGATATCGTTCTCAACGCCCATTGATGTGGAGTCCCCATTGAAAAGCATGCGCAAACTGAATGTTCCAGACACCAGCGGCAGCAGCCAGACAGAACCGGATGCCGCAGACACTCCCGAAATGTCCATCGCCAGGCCACCGCTTCGGGGTAAACGGCAGGTCAGGCAGACCCGGATCCTGGCAGTCACCAGCGGGAAGGGGGGAGTGGGCAAGACCAACGTCGTAGCGAACCTGGCGGCGAGCCTGACCGAGATGGGCATGAGGGTCGTGGTCCTGGATGCGGACTTCGGACTCGCCAACATCGATGTCCTGCTCGGCCTGGCGCCCCGATTTCACCTCGGTCACGTGCTGTACGGCAAAAAGAAGCTGGCCGAAATCATGGTGGAAGGCCCTTGCGGCATCCGCATTATCCCGGCCAGTTCCGGATTGCAGCGCTTGTCCGAACTGTCGCTCGAGCAGAGGGAATACCTGGTCCGGAGCTTCGCCGAACTGGAGGGGGATGCGGACTTCCTGCTCATCGACACGGCCGCAGGAATTTCAAGCAACGTCCTGCACTTCCTGCTCTCGGCGCCGGAAGTCGTGGTCGTCAGTGCCCCGGAGCCGACGGCCATCGTAGACGCGTACGCCGTCATCAAAATCGTCCTGGCGGCGGATCCGGCCAAGACGATCCGGGTTCTCATCAACTCGGTCAGCGATGAGAAGGAATCGCTGGAGGTTTTTCGTCAGATCAATTCGGTGGTCAAGAGATTCCTGAACCGCGAGGTTTCCTATCTGGGGCATGTAGAGCGCGATCCGCATGTTGTGAAGGCAGTCCGCGGTCAGGTCCTTGTCACACATTCTTACCCAGGCGCGCCCGCCAGCCGGTGCTTTCGCAAGCTTGCCGGCGAGGTCGTGCAACAGAACGGACCCGCCGGAGCCGCGGACGCCTTTGTTTGGGAAAAGCTTCTCAACCATTGGATCAACTGAAGTCTTCTCGAATGTGTATGCGCACTTCAAACCGTTGAATAGCCTGCAGGATGCCGGGAGGATCACGGCACCCTGCCACCGAGGAAATGCCATGCAAGAAGCCGTTCGTCAGGCAAAGGCCTATGAGAGCGTAATGCAGCAGGAAGCTATCCGGGATGCGCTGATCCTGGAACACCTTCCACAGATCAAGTACATCGCGCACCGTATCTCCGCCAAGCTCCCGTCTCATGTCGAATTGAACGACCTGGTCAGCGCAGGCGTCCTGGGCTTGCTGGATGCAGTGGAGAAGTTCGACCCGTCGCGCGGCGTCAAGTTCAAGACCTATGCCGAGCTCCGCGTAAAAGGCGCGATTCTGGACAGCCTGAGAAACCTCGACTGGGCTCCCAGGTCGCTGCGCAAGCGCAGCAAGGACCTCGAAAAAGTCTACAAGGAGCTCGAACAACGCCTCGGCAGGCCGGCCACCGACAAAGAGGTGTGCGACGAGCTTGGCATTGAACTGGAAGAGTTTTATGAGCTCGTGGACCAGATCAAGGGACTCAACCTTGGGAGCTTTCATGAAATGGCATCCCAGGAAGACGACCGGAACAGCGAGCCGCTGGTCAAATACATCCCCGACGCCCCGCAGATGGATCCGTACTTTGTGTTTCACAAATCCGAGGTTCGCAACCTTCTGGGAGGGGCGATCGACGCGCTACCGAAAAAGGAGCGGCTCGTGGTGTCCCTGTATTACTACGACGAACTCACCATGAAAGAGATCGGCAAGGTGCTGGGCGTCAATGAGTCACGCGTGTCACAACTCCACACCAAAGCAATGCTCCGGCTGCGCACCAAGTTGCGCAAGTTCAGGGAAGACGAAAACGCTTAGGAGGAGCGCATGGAGAAGATCCTCTCGCAGGACGAAATCAACGCCCTGTTTTCCACCATGGCCACTGATGCGGCCGTGCTGGAACAGCCGGCAGCCGGGAATGGCGCGGAGGAGCGCAGCGTGTCCAGCTATGACTTCTGCCGCTCCGACTGCATCCCCAAGGAGCATGTGCGCGCGATCCAAAACCTTCACAGCCAGTTTGCCAGAAGCCTGACCTCCTCACTGTCGGCCTACCTGCGCGCGCTCGTGGAGGTCACACTGACCTCGGTGGACCAGGGCACTTACCAGGAGTACCTAAAGCAGCTCCCGGACCCCACGCTGTTCTGCGCCCTCTCGATGCCGCCGATGCGCGGCAGCCTGGCGATAGAATTCAGCCCTACCCTGGTCTTCCCGATCATCGACATGCTGCTCGGCGGGACGGGCAGCTCGCCGCAGCAAAACAGGACTCTGACTGAAATCGAGATGCAGGTCATGGAAGGGGTCATCAAGATCGTGCTGGGCGACCTCAAAGAGGCCTGGCGGCCGCTGATGGAAATCAGTCCCAGACTGGACAGCCGGGAAACCAGACCCCAGATGCTGCAGATCGTTGCGCCCGGCGAAGCAGTCGTCGCCCTCAGGTTCGACATCAAGGTGGGCGAGAACGCGGGAATGATCAACCTCTGCCTTCCTTCCGTGATGCTTAAAATGAACCGTGTGCTGTTCGACCACCAGCGGCGCCAGCACCCTGTGGAATCCGGGTCGGAAGAACCGCAGAGAATCAGGAGCCTGCTGCGCAGCGCCCGGCTCGACATCTTTACTGCCATTCACGACAGGTCGCTGGTGGTGGAAGACCTGCTGCGCGTCGACGTCGGCGATATCATCCAGCTGAACCATCCAGTGGGCGATCCGATTGTGCTCAGTGTCGGCGGCGTGCCGAAATTCTGCGGCCGGATCGTGGCACGGCGCGGCCGGCGCGCGTTCGAAATCACCGACTCTTTCGTGGCCTGATATGACACTGGCAAATCGAGGGACACACAGCTTCCCCATCATGAGGCAGCCACCCACGGCGGATTGCCACTCTTACCTTCCGAGGTTTCCATGACGAATGAACAAGCGAATCCCAAGGAAAAAGCAGAGAAGTACAACATCGATCTTCTTCTGGATGTGGAGCTCGAGGTCGTCGTTTCGTTCGGAGAGACTCAGATGCCCCTGCGCGATGTCCTGAAGCTTGGCACCGGATCCGTGGTGGAACTCGAAAAAGGGATCAACGATCCGGTCACCATCATGGTCAATCAGAAACCGATCGCGCGCGGAGAAGTCGTCATGGTGGATGGAAACTACGGCGTCAAGGTCCTGGAAGTGGAGAGCACGGCCGATCGGATCCGATCTCTGGGGTAGCACGCGAGGGAATGGACCTTGAAGACACTGGATCGCGCTGCCACAGGAAGGCAGACAGAGGGCCCCCGGGGAGACCACCCGCCGCTCGGCAGAGTTGCCTGCCCTCCCGAGCGTCGCAATGTCGGCGTCATGCAAGACAACGACCGACGCAGGAACAATGATTCTGACACAGCCCACGCGGCGCACGGTCCGGATCGTGCCGCCGAAACAGTCCGGAGGTCACAATGAACTTACCCGGTGATTATCTATGGTGTTTTGGGACGGCAGCGCTGCTGTCCGCCTTGAGTTGCTCCGCATTGGGGCTCATTTGGCGCCGCCGCCTGGAAGCCCTGAAGAAAGAATTGTCGCGACTGTCGGAAGACCTGCTTCAGATGGTGGAGCTGCAGATGGACACCTACCACCATGTGCGCCGCAGCGTCACGGATCTCGAGGAAAAGATCATCGAGCTTTCCTTGCCCTCTTCCGATGTACCGCTTCCCCTGGAACGCAGGCATCAGGTTCTGACCCTTGCGCGCAAGGGAGTTGCTGTTGACGAGATCGCCCACCGCCTGAACATGCCTAAAGGCGAGGCCGAATTGATACTGAATCTGCGCAGGTACGCAAATTTCAAGGGGACTCCGGAACACAGGAATGTCGGGCTCCAGGAACATCATGCGCCGCTTTCCTCATGATGGCGTTCCGGGAAGACGAGACGTGCAGAGGTTACCCAGCCTGATGGGCAAAAATTGCCAGCGAGTGTCGGAACTTTGACGCCCGGGAGGAAAGGGAACAGGTCAAGTTGATGAAAAACCAATGATTTCCAAGGTGCTCTCGATGGCACGGAACTTGCAAGAAAGCCATTGGCAACGTTGAGGGATTGCTGCTCCTGGGTGGAGCGCGGGAGAAAAAGGTGCACAGCGGGATATATACAGCCTATTCAGGACTCAAAGCCCAGATGGAAGCTCTGGACTTGCTTGCCAACAACCTCGCGAACACGAACACAACGGGTTTCAAGGAACAGAAAGCTTTCTTTGCCGCTTTGAATACGGCAATGGGATCGCCGGAGGCCTCGCCACTGGAGGATGCGATCAACCGCCACGCCGTGTTAGCGGAGAGTTCGTTGAATGTCACGGGCGGATCCTTGCTGCAGACGGACCGGGAGCTGGACGTGGCTCTGGTCGGCGACGGCTTTTTAACGGTAGAAACACCTGCCGGCATCCGGTACACGCGCAACGGGAATCTGATGACGGACTCCCGTTGGGTTCTTTGCACGGCAGAAGGGCATCCCGTAATCGGCGAGCGCGGGCGAATCGTGCTCGGCCCGGGCAACATCGGGATCAACGAGAACGGTGAAGTCCTGGTCAACAGGGTGCGGATCGATCGTCTCAAACTCGCATCCTTCGAAAACCCGGCAGCGCTCCGGCGCCAGGGGAATTCGCTGTTTGCGCCGGTATCCGGCGACCAACTCCCGAAGGCCGCCACAGGGGTGACTGTCCGTCAAGGCTATCAGGAGCAGTCCAATGTCAACCCCGTTCTGGCGACGGTGCGCATGGTGGAGATCATGCGCCATTTCGAGGCGATTCAGAAGAGTGTCACTCTGATGTTCAATGAAATGGATGCCAAGTCGATCGAACGGCTTGGACGTTAGGAGGCCCCATGTTACGAGCCCTGTACACGGCCGCAAGCGGGATGGAAGCGCAGCAACTCAATATCGACACGATAGCGCACAATCTGGCGAACATCAACACCAGCGGCTACAAGCAGCGCAGGCTGCAGTTCCAGGACCTTCTCTATCAGGATCTCCGGGATGCCGGCACGTCGAATACCGCCAGCACGGAAATCCCTGTGGGACTGCAGATCGGACTCGGCACCATTCCGATCGCCTCGACCATGATATTCACGCAGGGCGATTATTCGGCAACGAAGAACCCCCTGGACATTGTGATTGAGGGACAGGGCTTTTTCCAGGTGACGCAGCCCAACGGCGAGCTGGCCTATACGCGTTGCGGTAATTTCCACCTGGATCGCGACGGTTCGCTGGTAACGGCCCAAGGCGACATGCTGGATCCGCAAATCACCATTCCGGAGGACCAGATCGGCATCATGATCGGCGCTGACGGCACGGTGTCGGTGCTGCAGGCGGGCCAGACCGAACCGCAGCAGGTCGGCAGAATCGAGATCGCGCTCTTTCAGAATCCTGCCGGTCTGCAGAGTCTGGGCAAAAATCTATTTCTGCCCACCCAGGCCTCCGGTGACGCCATTCCGGGGACTCCCGGCGAAAACGGCCTGGGCACCCTGCTTTCCGGCTTTGTGGAGCAATCGAACGTCAGTGTTGTAGAGGAAATGGTCAACATGATCGTAAGCCAGCGCGCCTACGAGGCAAACTCCAAGGTCGTCCGCGCAGCGGACGAAATGCTCACGGAAGCAAACAACGTCGTCCGGTAAAAGCTGAGAACATGCAAGCTTCGAACTCTCTCCTCAGACCACGCCCCGCATTATGCAACGCCCGACCCGCGGTTTGGACGCCTTCCAAAGCGAGTTTCTTCCATACCCCGGGTCACCCGCAAACCCATGTCCCATCGGGCCGGGTGGATCTGTCAGGCAGTGCCCGACGTTCCCCGACCCGCCCCATGCTGCCCGAAATGATGTCCTGCCTGAGAGTGGTTGAGGGGAGAGTCCGGAGCTTGCCGGTTTTCGCTGCGATCTTCATCACCGCATGGAGTGGATTCTGGTGCCTTGCCGCCATAAACGGAAATTCTTGCAGCATCCGGGTGCGCAGTGAGGTGGCCGTCAGGAGCCCTGCGCTGACGTTGGCGGACGTAGCCGATGTGAGCGGCAAGGATGACGTTCTTGTCTCGCTCCTGGCACGGATGCCGCTCGGCACGGTCAGTGACGTGCGCCTGATCAGACGATCTGAACTGGTATCCCTCCTGACCGCGTCATTTCCTGATGCGGTGGTGGATGTAGCCGGAGCCGATTTTGTCCGCGTCACCCTTGCGAAGCGGCCGCCCGATCCTGCGGAAATCGCCGTCCTGTTGAAGGCGCACCTCGGGTCTGTCACGCAATGGAGCGAGGAAGAACTGGAGATCCGTTCCCTGGGCAACCTCGAGAGTGTGGATCTGCCTGCGGAGGGAGTGGAACTTCGCGTTGCCGGTCGGAGAGTGCCGGCGAATTACCGCGGCTTCCTGGTTCCCGTGGAGGCGGTACTTGACGGGAGGCTCCTGCGCACTTTTTGGATCAAGGCGGATGTGCGCGTCCGGGCCCGGGTGGTCCGGATCGAGAAACCGGTCGCCTACGGCAGCACACTCGCCGCCGGCGATCTCCGGGAGGCAGTGCAGGATATCGAGAATCCGGGCATCGACTATGTGCGCGAGATCGTCGAAGCCGTCGGCATGACTGCCCGGCGCGGCTTGGGGAAGGGAGAGCTGCTCAGCCGGAATTCCCTGAAGGAGAGCAGCCTTGTGCGCAGCGGCGAAACCGTCAGGCTCCTGGCGAGAAGCGGCAGCATCGTCGTGTCCACTCTGGCACGCGCCCTGCAGAACGGCAAGCTCGGTGACCGGATCAAAGTCAGAACTATGGATTCCGACCGCTCCATCACCGCCGTGGTTATCGGGCGGAGTGAAGTCCAGGTCGCATATTAGGAGGAGAAACATGCGCCATTGTCGCGGGAGAACCGCAATCGTATTGGCCGGGATTGTCCTGCTTGGGTCGCTTGCGGGTTGCGGTCCGAAGGCGGTGCACACGACTGCGGCTGGCAGCCTGGGCAGCTTTGTCGACGACGCCAATGCAGCGGCAGCGCCGCCGCAGGCCGCCGAGGGCTCCTTGTGGGTGGGAAACGGGGCGCATGCAAACCTGTTCCGGGACTTCAAAGCCCGCGAGGTCAACGACGTGGTCACGATCCTGGTCGCCGAAACCACGCAAGCCAGCACCGCGGCCGATGCCACGAGCAACAAGGACAGTTCTGCGAAGATCGGGTTCGGAAGTCTGTTCGGCATGGAAAAGCAAATCAGCGAGTTGCCGAACCTGGTCGACGGCAAGAGCAACACGACCTTCAAAGGCTCAGGTTCAACCACACGCCAGACGGCACTGAGCACAACCATAACCGCCCGAGTGAAAGCGGTTCTTCCCAATGGCTACCTGGTGGTTGAAGGGGTGCGCGAATTGCGCCTCAACAACGAAAACCAGACTCTCTTGTTGACCGGCGTTGTCCGCCCCGAGGATATCAGTTCCCGTAACATCGTGCCGTCCGGGGCGATCGCACAGATGGAAGTCCGGCTGCAGGGACATGGATTAGTAAGCCAGCCTCTGAAGCCCGGCTGGCTGTTTCGAGTCTTGAGCGGTGTGTTTCCCTTTTAGGGGATGGAGCTGGTATGAGATACGTGTTCTGGTACCGGGTTGCCCTGGCTTTACTTCTCACTCCTGCGATCCTGCCTTCCGAGCCCGGCGAAAGCCGGATCAAGGACATCGCGTTCATCGAGGGCGTGCGCGACAACCAACTCGTCGGCTACGGCCTGGTAGTCGGCCTCGATGGCACCGGGGACCGCCGCCAGACCTTTTTTTCCACCCAGACTCTGACGAATATGCTCGAACGGAGCGGACTGACCGTTTCCCCCGAGCAGATCCGCGTCAAGAATATAGCAGCAGTAATGGTGACCGCCAATCTTCCGCCCTTCATCCGACATGGGAGCCGCATCGATGTGACCGTCAGTTCGATCGGCGATGCGGAGAATATTCAGGGCGGAGTGCTCATCATGACCCCCCTCAAAGGTGCGGATAGCGAAGTGTATGTGACGGCGCAAGGCCAGCTCGCCCTGGGCGGGTTTAGCGCCAGCGCCGGCGGAAATCGCGTGCAGACCAACCATCCGACCGTCGGCCGGATCCCCAACGGCGGCCTGGTCGAAAGGGAAGTCCAGGTCAACCTGGCCGGAAAGAAGCAGCTGACCCTGGTGCTGCACGACAGCGATTTCACCAGCGCCAGCCGCGCGGTACGTTCCATCAATGAAGCAGTGGGCCATCCGGTGGCGGCGGCGCTCGACGGGCGGTCGATCACGATCCGGGTCCCGGACAACTTCGCGGAACGCGTCGTCGAGTTCATTGCCCTGGTCGAGAATGCCAAGATGGATGTGGATTTCCCGGCCCGCGTCGTGCTCAACGAACGAACCGGCACAATCATACTTGGCAAAGAGGTCAAGATCGCCGCCGTGTCGATCATCCACGGGAGCCTCTCGCTGCAGGTCGGAACCACCTTTGAAGTCTCCCAGCCGCTGCCTTATACGCGGAAAGCGCAAACCGTGGTGGTTCCTCAGACTACACTGTCGGCTCAAGAGGAAAAGGCCCAGGGCGTCACGCTGCGGGAAGGAGCGTCTGTGGAGGAGGTTGTGCACGCTTTGAACTCGATCGGGGCATCCCCGCGCGATGTCATCGCGATCCTGCAGGCAATCAAGGCAGCCGGCGCCCTGCAGGCGGAGCTGGAGATTATCTGATGTACGCAATGCCTGGAATCACCTTCGACAAGATGCCCGGAGGCTGGTGATGCAGAGCGCGCTGGCAGCGATCATGTCGCCGCAGCCCGGAACGAGCGCAGAGGATCGCATTCATGTACAGCAGCAGGGAAAGCTCGTCGGCAGCACTCCCGAAAGCGCTGCCCGGCTTCGCGAAGCTGCCAGGGAATTCGAGGCCGTTTTCCTCGGCTACATGCTCCAGGTGATGAGAGAAACCATCAGCGAATCGGGGCTTGCGGAAGGTGGGCCTGGGCGAGACATCTATACCGAACTCTTCGATCAGGAGTTGGCGCGGAGTCTTGCCGGAAGGGGCGCGTTGGGCATATCCGAGATCCTGGTCAGGAAGCTTTCGGAGAAGTATCCGTCGCTTGATGCGGACGCCGGGGCTGCGCCGCTCCAAACCGCGCCATCCGGGCCGGTACGGTCCGGGCAGCCACGAATCGATGACCAGGCCCCGGATTTCCGCATGCCCCTGCAGGCGCATGTCTCTTCGCACTACGGGATCCGGAAGGATCCATTCACGCATGCATCACGCTTCCATCAGGGAGTGGACTTGGCCGCACCGGAAGGCATGGAGGTGAAGGCCGCCGGCGCAGGCAGGGTCGTATTCGCGGGCTACCAGAAAGGCTATGGCAACACAGTGGTTGTGGAGCACGCCGGGGGATATGAAACACGGTACGCACACCTGGGTGCTCTTCAGGTAAAGGCAGGGGAGGCGCTGCAGCGGGAGGAAACAGTGGGAACAGTCGGCGCCAGCGGGCGGTCGACGGGTCCGCACCTGCATTTTGAGGTCAGCCGGCTGGGAGATCGACTCGATCCCGAAGAGGTTCTGGCCGGGTAAAAATACCCGCACGCCCCGGTCTGAAACGATGAGTTCCGGAACAATCAGGAACTCCTAAAGTCTTACATTTCAAAGGACGATAAAGCGCTCGAGATGAGTAAACTCTTGAGGGCAATATGGAAATAAACGGCAAATCCCCTCTGATCGACCTCGGAGCCAGGGTGGATCGAATCGACGTTCAGGAACAGCAGACCCGGCGTTTCCAGCAGACAGGCCGTCAGCCCGTCGGAATGGAACCCGATCGGGTTGAACTGTCTGTCAGAAGTCGCGAAATCCAGCATCTGGATGAGCTGATCCGATCCACGCCCGATGTAAGGGAAGCCTTGGTAGAGCGGGTCCGGCTTTCCATTGAAAGTGGTACCTATAACGTGAAGGCCGAACAGGTTGCCGAAAAAATCCTGGGCGGAAACCTGATCGACGAAATCTTCTGAGTGACCGCTCGTGGAGGCCGCCATGGCCGACGATTGCGGACGAGTCAATCCCGTTACGCCGCAGTTTCTTGGCCGCGACGATCGGGAGGGTCTGTACCGGAGCCGCCACGTGAAGAAGAATCCCAAGCAGGTTCCCGATGGCCCAAGTAACGATGAGTGATGGACGAAAATCTATCCGCCCTGATGAGAGTCGTTGGAGAGGAGATCGCGGTTTACCGCGATCTCATCGAGCATGCGCGCAGCAAAACCGCCCTCCTGGTACGCGGTTCCCTGGAGGCGATTCTCGAGAGCAACAAGACCGACGAGACCTTCAATGTAAAGCTGCGCATTCTGGAAAACGAATTAAGGCGCCTGTGTTGCCAGCTCTGCCAGGCGCTGAACATCGCACTGGAAGAGTTTACTCTGTTGAAACTTGCCGAAGGCGTCGGCCAACCTGCTGCGGAAGAGTTGCGCCAACAGACGCTGCTTTTCCGGAATCTGGTGGAGCAGCTCAAGAGGATCAACCAGCGAAACCGAAAACTTGTCGAAGGTTCGCTGCATTACTCCAAAGGCCTGCTCGACTGCATCGCCAATGCCACGAGCTCCTATGAGAGCAACGGATTGTTCCGGCCTTACTCCGCCGCCCATTGCACCATCTCCAGCAAGGCGTAGCCAGTAAGTTTCAAGAGGGAAAAGGGTGCCTCTGACCGGCAGAGGCGGCGTCTACTGTCCGGCTGCCCCGCCGGAGAAAGCCTGAGAGCTCCAACATGTCCTCACTGTTTGCAAGCCTGGGAATCGCGCGCGAGGCGCTTCAGGCACAGCAGTATGCCCTTGACGTGACCCAAAACAACATCGCCAACGTGAACACGGCCGGCTACTCCCGCCAGCGCGTTACCATGTCGCCCGGCGATCCGTGGGTTCACATTGGTTACCAGGTGGGGATCGGGGTAAAGATCGAATCTGTCGACTCATTCCGGAGCCGCTTTTTTGACCATCGTGTGAACGATGAGCTCCAGAAACAGGGAGAGTTCGCCGCCTCGTCCGCGACGTTGCAGCAGGTGGAAGCTCTCTTCAACGAGGCTGGCGGCGCAGGGCTTCAGGCATCCATCTCCGCATTTTTCAATAGCTTCAGCTCCCTCGCCAATGCTCCCGAGGATATTTCACTGCGCCAGCAGGTCATTGCGCGAGGCGAGCAGATGGGCGACCAGTTCCGGCAGCTCTACGAACAGTTGCAGGCTGTGCAGTCCCAGCAGGACCTCGCCATCGCAGACACCGTAGGGCAGATCAACTACATTGCGCAACGAATCGCCAGACTGAACGTGGAGGTTCAGGCAGCCCGTGGATCTGATACCAACATCCTTACGCTGTTTGACCAGCGCCAGCAACTCCTGGATCAGCTGGCCGGGTTGACGGACATTTCCTATTTCGAGACGGAATCCGGAA
>JAFNAG010000453.1 GCA_017860135.1 Acidobacteriota bacterium | reverse complement strand
TTAAAGAAACCGCCATTGTCTGCTATTCTCGGATCGTTCGTGGCTTTCAATTCGGCAAGGAAGACGATTCCTCTCAAAGTCGGACTGCGGCGAGATTGCAGCGTGCCACCCATTGGCCTGATTACCGGATTGTTGGCTTATCCAGCGAGTCCCAGTTATACACAGAGGCGATGCGTGCAATGATCTCGTCGATCAGCGTGCTGCCGCGATCGGCGTTGGTCATGATCGCCGCGCCATACCCCTTGCTTACGTGCGCGATCAGTTGCGCGCGGAAGCCCCAGTTGGATCCGCCGTGGCTGAAGTACCATCCCTCGCCCCGCTTTTCGATGGTCAATCCGACTGCGAATGGGCCTACTCCGACGGGTGTGATCATCTGCCGTGCCATCTCGGGAGACAGGACCTTGTTGGACTTGCCTTGCAGCGAGAGCTGGATTTCCATGGCGAATTTCGCGAGATCAGTCGGGGTTGTCCAAAGGCCGGCGGCAGCAAGCTCGGGATAGGCATGCCACTTCGTCCCCATTGCCTGGCCCGAGGTGCCATGGGCGCGCGCGGCGTTCCTGTCGCGCTCCTGCGACAGCGGTTGTTCGTAACCGCTTCGCGTCATACCGATTGGCCGCAATACCAATTCCTGCAGCAGTTCGTGATACGGTTTGGCGTATACGTCTGTCATCGCCAGTTGCATTATTGTGACCCCGCCGCCCGAGTATTTATAGCCCGATCCGGGCGGCAGCGCAAACAGGACGGGCCCGGTGTTCGACGGTTTTTCACCATTCAGGATCTGCACGATTGTGGGCAGAGCAGCGGTGGGCGCGTAACCCGGAAAACCGAAGCCGTCGTCGGCTCCCGAGGTGTGGCTGAGCAACGACCGCGGCGTTACCGTCCATCGGCTCTGCTCGATCTTCCAGGACGTCAGAATGGTATTGATGTCGGCATCCAGCGAGAACCTGCCGTCCTGAACGGCACGCAGCACAGCCATCGCCGCGACCGGTTTGCTGATCGAAGCAGCCTGGAACAGCGTTTCAGTATCCACGGCCGTGCCCGCCGACACGTCCGCGATACCGTAAGCTCTCGCCCAGTGGATCTTGAAATCCCTGATGACGGCGATGCTTACTCCTCGGACACCCAGGCGATCCATCATCTCGCGCAGCGAATATGAGTCGTAGCCGCCGCGGTCGGGTGATTGCGGCCCCTCGATTCGCGCCACGATAGAAGCGGTGTCCGGCGCTTGGGGAGGTGCATACGAAACCACGGCAACCAACAAGCTCAGGAGGACTGCAGGCAACTTGATGTAGGACATGGAAATCTCCGGATGGATTGGCACCCATTGTCCACCATGTGGTATGCGCGGGGCAAGGTTGAATTACGATGCCCCGCAAAGCGTGGAGAGTCTCATGCGGGTCTTTGTCGGGCTATTTTGTGCAATTCGTGGCGCTCTTGGTGACCAGGCGCAGTTTCGGCTGATTTCGCGTCTGATCGATAGTATCCTGCGCCCGTTGAAGACATTGGAGCTGTCATGACTATTTTTGGAGCTGAGCCCAGTATGACAATGAACAAAGCATGCGCCGGTGGATTTTTCCTTTCTGCCTGTTTTCTCCTGCTTCCCGCTTCGCCCCCCTCGCCTGCCTCGCCGCAGGCCCCCCCGGCTTCGAAATTCCAGATCGAGGAAGCCACTATTTCCAAAGTCCACGCCGCGATGAAGTCGAGGCAGTTGACCTGCCGCGATCTGGTCGCGGAATACCTCGAGCGCATCGAGGCCTCCGACAAGAAGGGTCCCGCGCTGAACGCCATCGTCCAGGTCAACCCCACCGCGCTGAAAGAGGCGGAATTGCTGGACCGGCGCTTTGCGCAGAGCGGCCTGACCGGACCGCTTCACTGCGTTCCCGCCATTGTGAAGGACAACTTCGAGACTGTCGGCCTCCAGAGCGCGGACGGTTCGCTGTCGCTGCAGGGATTCGTGTCGAACAAAGACGCATTTCTGGTCAGAAGGATCAAGGAAGCCGGCGCGATTGTGATCGCCAAGTCGAACATGGGTGAATTCGCGTTCAGCCCGCTCGAGACAGTCAGCTCGATTCTCGGCACGACGAAAAACCCATATGCTCTGGATCGGGTTCCGGCCGGGTCCAGCGGCGGCACGGCGGCGGCGATCGCTTCCAACTTCGGCCTGATCGGCCTGGGTTCCGACACCGGCAATTCCATTCGCGGGCCTTCATCGCACAATGCGCTCGTCGGCATTCGATCGACGATGGGTCTGACCAGCCGGGCGGGCGTGATTCCGCTGAGCTTTCTCGCGGATGTTGCCGGGCCAATGACACGGACAGTTGAAGACGCCGTTACGGTTTTCCAGGTGATTGTCGGCGAGGATCCGGATGATCCGGCGACGGCGCGCAGTCACGGGCGGGCGATCCCGGACTACAAGGCCTCGCTGGTGCGCGATGGTCTGAAGGGGGCGCGGATCGGCGTCCTGCGCCAGGCGTACGAGCGCGATAACCTCCCCGTGGATGAGGACATTGCCGGGATCTTTGCCAAGGCGCTCGAGGATCTGAAAGCTGCGGGCGCCGAGATCATCGACCCCGCGCCGGTCGACGTCAGCCAGATCCGCCGCGGCCAGGGCGCGAACGCCTGCCGCGGCTTCAAGTACGATATCAACGAGTACCTGGCGAAGCAGGGCGAACGCGTGCCGGTGCACAGTCTCGAGGAGATCATTGCTTCCGGCAAATTCAACGAGTCGGTCCGCGGCAGGCTGGAGCAGGCGCAGCGCGGCGACCCCACGGGGCCTGAGAGCGACGCCTGCAAGGCGGAAGCCGCGTATCGCGAAGCGTACGGGGCCGCGGTCACCAAGGCGATGGACGACCTGAAGCTGGATGCCTTCGTGTATCCGACCTGGAGCCGGCCGCCGCAGCTCATCGGCAGCGCGAATCAGCGGCAGGCGGGGGACAACAGTCAGGTATTCTCGCCCACATCGGGATTTCCCGCGATCAACGTGCCCATGGGGTACACACGTGACGGGACCCTGCCGTGCGGCATGACGATCTTCGGCAGGGCGTGGAGCGAAGCGACGCTCATCAGGCTTGCCTACGCATACGAGCAGGCGACGCATCATCGAAAGCCGCCTCCGCGCTGAGCCGCGAGAATAGGCGCGAGCGCCGCTTGGTTGGTTTCTGCCGCGTAACTTCGCGATGCTCCAACCTCGACTGGGACTTGGATCTGGACGTGGATCAGAACTTGCCTGTAACAAGAACGGAGGGTGATCTGCTCGATGGTACGCTGGCGTTAGGGCCCGCCGCAGAATAACATGTACACTTTGGCGTGCGCGCCGAGGGGCCGGGTGCTAGGCGGCGCGACGCAGGCGATGTGGTGACATCGTCGAGGAGTGTGACTGGCATGGCCAAGAGATCGGAGGTGAGCGCCAACGGGCGCAAGTCCTGTCCCGGAGCCCTGACGAAGGGAATCCGACACCGATGTAGCAAGGGCACTGACCTGGAGTACCAGGGCAAACCGGGTCCTGAAAGGGACTCCGGGGACCCGCGAGGGGGTGTCCAGAAGAAGCCGTAGGTGCGTGACTGTTTCGAGCGAAAGCGAAGCGCCGTGAGGCGTGCGTGGCGGGCAAGTCGGCTCCCAGCGACGTATTCCCAATATTCGTCGGTACCACGCGCGTATGGGCGACGAGATGGTTGCGAAATCTCTTGGCATTACCCAGCGAGACCTGCTGGGTTCCGCGCAAGCGGTAGGTCGTAGGACGAAAAGACGAAAACCGATGGCCCAGCAGGAGTCAGAGGATCGCATGGTACCGAAAGCGCCGGGAAACCGGAGCCAAACCTGGAGCACTCGTTTGCCCGGGGGAGGGAAAGCGATCCCGGTCAAGGCGATGGGGACCGGTCCACACCGTTTCTGCGAAAGGCGCGAAAGGCGAAGGGCAAGCCGAAGAGAGTCGGACCCGCGAGGATGGGAGAGGTGGTCGAACGTCTTGAAGAGGCGTTCGAGAAAGTGGCGGCGAATCAAGGAGCGCCCGGGCCGGATCGGCAGAGCATCGAGTATGTGCGCGAGCACCTGCAAGAGCTTATGCCGGAGCTGCGAGCGAGCCTGCTGGATGGGAGCTACCGACCCGGGGATATCCGGCGCGTGTGGATTCCGAAGGCGGGAGGCGGACAGCGCGGGTTGGGCATTCCCAACGTGGTCGATCGCATGGTACAGGAGGCGATACGGCTGGTTCTTGAACCGGTCTATGAGCCAACGTTCCATGAATCGAGCCATGGGTTTCGTCCAAATCGGAGCTGCCAGACGGCGATTGCCGAGGCACGGAGCTACGTAGAGAAGGGCAACGAGTGGGTGGTGGACTTGGATTTGGAGAAATTTTTCGATCGAGTTCATCATCAGCGCTTGATGGGGCGGCTTGCACAGCGCCTTGAGGACAAGCCGCTCCTAGCCTTGATCGGGCGGATGCTCAAAGCCAAGGTGGTGATGCCGGATGGCGTGAAGGTGAGCACGGAAGAAGGGGTGCCGCAAGGCGGCCCGCTTTCGCCGTTGCTCTCGAACATCGTGCTGAGCGAGCTCGACGAGGAGCTGGCGCGGCGCGGGCACCGGTTTGTCCGGTACGCGGATGATTGTAACATCTACGTTCGGAGCGAGCGTGCGGGGCAGAGGGTCATGGCAAGCGTGACATCCTTCATCAACCGGCGGTTACGCCTGAAGGTGAATGAGAGCAAGAGCGCTGTGGCCAGACCGGAGACCCGGCATTTCCTCGGATACCGGCTGCAGCCAGTAGCAGGCGGGTCGGTCGAGGTCTTGCTGTCAGAGCGCAGCGTAAAGCGGCTCAGCGAGCGCATTCGCGAGATAACGCCGAGATCACGGGGGCGATCGCTTGCAGCGACCATCACCGAGATCAACGGGTATCTGCTAGGATGGCTTGGGCATTTCCGGGTCTGCACGCCGGGGGTCGAGCAGAGTATCCAGAGGACGGACGCGCACATTCGGAGACGTTTGCGCGCGATCGTACTGAAGCATTGGAAGACGAAGCGAACGACCGCCCGCCGCCTCATCCGGCTTGGAATCAGACGGAAAACGGCGTGGCAACGCGTCTATGAGGGACGTCAGTCCATATGGGCGCTGAGCCACAATCCGGCAGTTGACCGGGGACTCCGCAACGCGTACTTCGCCGACCGGGGGCTCGTATCGCTACTGGAACGGTTCTGGCTGATCTGGGCGGCCATTAACGCCCCGGCGCAGCTTGTGCTGCCGCTGGGAACCAAGAGGTCGTAAACCGGCCGGTGACGGGGGTAATAACCCGCCATCCCGAAGAGCCGTATGCGAACAGCGCACGTACGGTTCCGTGGG
>JAFNAG010000452.1 GCA_017860135.1 Acidobacteriota bacterium | reverse complement strand
TCTTCGGTGCGCTTCATCTGCGGCACTCAGGACATCCACCGCCAGCTCGAGAACCGGCTCTCGGAGTTCCTGGGCACCGAGGACACGCTGCTCTTCCCCTCCTGCATGGATGCCAACGCGGGATTTTTCGAAGCATGCCTGAACGATCAGGACGTCATGATCGCCGACCGGCTCGTGCATGCCTCCATCGTGGATGGCATGCGGCTCTGCAAGGCGATGCAGGACACCTTCAAGCACTCCGACATGGGGCACCTGGAGGAAAAACTCCAGGAGCATCAGGACAAGAGATTCCGCATGATCGTCACCGACGGGGTCTTCTCCATGGACGGGGACCTGGCCAGGATGGATGAGATCGTCGCCCTGGCGGAGAAGTACAGCGCGATGGTGTTCCTGGACGACTCCCACGGCAGCGGCTTCATCGGCAAGACCGGGCGCGGCACGCACGAACAGTTCGGCGTCTTCGGCAAGATCGACGTCATCACGACTACCCTGGGAAAAGGGCTCGGCGGCGCCTCCGGCGGCTGCGTCAGCGGACGCCGCGAACTGGTGGAGATGTGCCGCCAGCGGGCGCGGCCGTTCCTGTTCTCCAACACCGTGGCTCCGGTCATCGTCGCCGGGGCGCTCAAGGTGATGGATCTCATCTTCACCAACACCGAAAGGCGCGACAAGCTGGAGTGGAACGCAAAATACTGGCGCGGCCTTTTGAAAGGCGCCGGATTCGACATCAAGGAAGGGGACAGCCCCATCGTGCCGGTCATGCTCTACAACGCCAAACTGGCGCAGGACTTCGCCCGCGACCTGTTCTCCGAGGGAGTCTATGCCGTCGGTTTCTTCTTCCCGGTGGTCCCCAAAGGGCAGGCCCGGATCCGCACGCAGCTGTCGGCTGCCCACGACAAGCATCACCTGGATACGGCCATTGCCGCTTTCAAGAAGGTGGGGGAGAAACACGGCATCCTGGGGCTGAGCAAGAAAGAGCTTATCGACAAGTTCGGTATGTAACAGGAAGATGTCCGTTCGCTCCATCCGATCCGAGCGCAAAGACCTCGAATCCAAATCTTCCCCGTTGCGGTTTTCGAGGTCCTGGCGCTTGGGAACCCGACCGCGCAAAAACAAAGCTGCCCGCACGGCTGCGTGAGCGTGCATTTGCTGTTCCCTGCTCTCGATGCCTCGCTTTCCGCGCAGAGCGGAAGATCCCTCGGGAAGCGATGTACAGGGCAGACAGGTTAGCTCGGCACTTCATTTGGATCAGGTCCGCGCCGCAATGCATGGAAACCGCTATCAGCGTTTGGGCGGGATCGGCTCCGGAACTTTGTTCTGGATCGGCTTCAAAGAAAGAAGATAGGCAAAAACCGCTTTCAGGTCCTCGTCCGTCATTTTCGCCATGTTCTGCCAGGGCATGGGAGGGAGGATGTCCCGCAGCACTCCCTTGCGTTTGCCGGTGCGCATCGACTTGATGAACGCGGCTTCCGTCCAGCTCCCCAGTCCCGTGGTTTTGTCCGGTGTGATGTTGGCGGCAAAACTTACACCCCACGGCCCGGCCCAGATTGTCATGTCATTGTTTGTCAGGGCTCCCCAGCCGGTCGGCGAAAGCAACCCCGGCGGGATCGGCGGGACCTTGCTGTCGGCAGCCGCGCCCATCATATTCCTGCTCATGTCCGGCTCCGGCCCTTTCGGAGTCATGAGTTTTGGAGTGTGGCAATCGTGGCATCCGCCGCTGTTGACCAGATATGCACCTCGCGCAACCTGATCCTTCACGGTTCCCGACGCAGCCTGCCCTGCCAGAGCGTCGCCGCGAACCAGCAGCGAAACGATGCACAGGACACAAAGCAGAATGCCGAATCCCAATACGATTTCCTTTTTCATGGATCCCTCCCTCCGCACGCAGCCCTGGTACAAGGTTACGAAATCCGCATTCCTAGGGCAAGTCCCCCTCCCCAAAGAAAGAACGCTTGACACGAAGGTGATTCCCATAAGAATGAATGGGGAAATGCCTGGTCCGCGAGGCAGAACCGGAGGTATCTGCCGGCGGATTTGTCAGGAGAGGCTGCAAACCGGAACGATCGGTATCTCCGGGGAGGCTCCGATGAACTACCCGTTTTGGGACGTGCCGATCGGCTATGGCATCCTGATCGCGGCCGTCGCGATCCTGCACGTATTCATCTCGCACTTCGCGATCGGAGGCGGATTCTACCTGGTCGTGAACGAGCGCGCGGCGCGCAGGGCCGGCGACACAGGCCGCCTCGAATTCCTGAAACGTCTCAGCAAGTTCTTCACGCTCACCACATTGGTCGCCGGCGCTCTCACGGGAGTCGGAATCTGGTTTTGCATCGGACTTCTGTCGCCGGCTGCCGTGGCCGTGCTCATCCGCAACTTTGTCTGGGCCTGGGCCATCGAATGGACTCTCTTCGCGGTGGAAATCGCAGCGGCCATCTTCTACTACTACGGATGGGAGCGCATGTCCGCCATGCCTCACATGACGCTGGGCTGGATCTACTTCATGTTCGCGTGGCTCTCGCTCTTCGTGATCAACGGCATCCTCACCTTTATGCTGACACCCGGATCCTGGCTTGAAACGGGTGATTTCTGGGATGGATTCTTCAATCCAACCTTCTGGCCTTCGCTGGTGTTGCGCAGTTGTATCGCCGCGATGCTGGCAGGCCTGTATGCCCTGCTGGTTGCCTCGCTTCTGCAGCCGGCCGACCTCAAGGCGCGCATCGCGCGGAATGCAACCTCGTGGGGGATCTGCGGTCTTGCCGCTGCCCTTGTGGCGCTCTACTGGTACTGGAAGTGGATTCCTCCCGGAATCACCCAGGCTGCGGCGCAGCGCCTCCCCACTCCGGCGGCTGCATTGCAGCTGTGTTACGGCTTTGCGGCGGCAATCGCTCTTCTGCTCGTGCTGTTCGGATGGGTCTTGCCCCGGCGGCTGCATTTCGCTCTGGCACTGATCCTCATGGCGTCCGGCCTGGGCTTTTTCGGGTCTTTCGAGTGGTTCCGCGAGTCGATTCGAAAGCCGTACATCATCACCGGCTTCATGTACGGCAACGGAGTCGGACTCGCCCACACAGAACAATTGAGAGAGACCGGCTACCTCGCACAGATCGTATATCGGACAGGCAATGACGGAGCCGATCTCTTCCGCCACGCCTGCCGCAACTGCCACACAATGGACGGATATAAACCGCTGAAGCCAGCCTTCGACGGCACCGACCAGGCGTTTGTCGCCGCGATCATTCAGAGCGCCCATCTGCTCCGGGGCAACATGCCCCCCTTCCTTGGAACTCCTGCCGAAGCGGGTGCAGTCGCTGGATACATTAAAGCTAAGCTGGATCCGCGTCCTCTTCCTGCGCTATATGGACTGAGGGGAGTTGCGCTGGGCGAGAGAGTGTTCCAGATTCGCTGCGGCAAGTGCCACCCGATGGGCGGCCAGGGAGACAAGACGAATTCACTGGCGGGGCTGGCTCCGGAGGATTACGGCAACATGCTCGACATGGCAAGCGAGATGGGCGTCGGTATGCCGGCCTTCACCGGAGATGCCACGGAGCGGGCGGCGTTGATCGAGTATCTCACCACTCTCCAGGCGGGAGAAAAAAAATGAATCTCCCAGATCCGAACTTCCTTCCTGCTCCACTTTGGCTCATTACCACGCTTCACGTCCTGACCCTCTCGCTGCACTTCGCCGCCATGAACTTCGTCCTCGGGGGCGTCATCCTCGTTCTCACCGGCAGACTGGGTCGCAACGGGGAGAATCCCGCCCTGCGACGTTTCATCACCCTCCTGCCGAGCGCCATGGCCGCAACGGTCACGCTGGGCATAGCCCCTCTTCTGTTCCTGCAGCTGGCATATCCGCTCCAGGTGTACCCTGCCGCGATTGTGAGCGGTTGGTTTTGGTTCCTGGTGATCCCGGCGGCTATCCTCGCGTACTATTTCCTGTACGCCGCGTCCTTCTCCGCGACAAAGACAGCGTCCGCCTGGATGCGTTATCTCTGGCCTGCGCTGCTGGGCCTGCTGTACGTTTCCGTGGTTTACAGTTCCGTTT
>JAFNAG010000451.1 GCA_017860135.1 Acidobacteriota bacterium | reverse complement strand
CCTGGCCGACCGAACCCTCGAAGCTCGGGTAGGGCTTCGGGATCTCAGGATGATCGTTGATATCCCCCACAAGCGCATCGCCTAAAGACAGGTGCTTGGGATCGACCTGGTTGAGCGCAAGAGCGTAGTTCGGCTCGTTCAGCCGCAGCCCCCTGTTTCCGACATAATTGGCTTCGACTTTCACCTGCCACGGCAGCTCGTACTGGATCCCGAGGTTCCAGTTCTGCACGTACGGGTATCGGGTCAGACCAGGCATGTACCATCCGATATAGTCGCCGTTCATAAGCGCAGGATCCGGGTTGGGCAGCTGCTGTGTAAACGGCGGATAGGGTTTGTCCCAGCTGTAGCTTGGATCCTCAAGGAACCGGCTGCTATCCGTGCCCGCAAAGATCGGGTTGGAGCCGTTGAATCCTGCTTGATAATTGAACCATCCGAAATCCTCGATCGGTGGCGCGAAGTTGATGCCATAGCCGCCGCGGATTACGATCTTGTTGCTCTTGCCGGGAGTCCAGGCAAACCCAACGCGCGGCGCAAACTGCTTGTAGTACGGATCGGCGAACCGCCTCTTGCCGTTGCAGCCCTCGCAGTTCCCGAGCATGACCATAGCGCCCGGATAACCGTCTGCGCCGGGATTCGGCGTTGTCGGATCCAGGCCCGACTGTCGCTGGCGGACCTCGGTGATCGCCGTCGGGATATCCCAACGCAGGCCGAAGTTGAGCGTCAGGTTGCGGCGTGCCTTCCAGTCATCCTGAACATAGAACGATGTCACCCTCGAGCGGTTTCCCGTCGTTACCAACGGGATGTCCAGCCAGGTTGACCGAACCGCGCCAAGCAGGAAGCTGGCGTAGGTGAATCCGGTGCTGAGCCTATAATCTGGCAGGGCGGTGTTCTCGTTGCTGAACTCATAGAATCCCGTGGTTTCGACAGACCTGCTGTTACCGTAATAGCGTCGATGCTCGAACCCGAAGCGGAAGCTTTGGCTTCCACGGATCCAGGTCAGGTCGTCGCTGATGATGTTGCTTCCGTTGGGAGCGTCCCCGGTCGAACCGTTACCCATCGTCGGATACAGCCCGCTGCCCAGGGTCAAGTCATAGCCCTGCCAGCGTATGACGGGAAACGTGGCACTGCCCACGTTCTCGAGCCCTAGCAGACTCGCCCAGTCCTCACCTGAGAGGTAGGAGAATGAAAGGATAGCGTTCCGGAAACGGTTGTATCCGTACGCAAAGTGGTTCACGAGTGTGGGGCTGATCGTCCAGTCCTCAGTGAACCGAATGATCTGGCCCGGCGTGGATTGCTCCGTTTCTCCAGCCATGGGGGCATGGGGAATCGGTCCGGGCAATCGCGGGGTGTTGCCCCCGTATCGCCTCCGGCTTCGATCGTTGTCCACAAAGCTCGCAGAGAATTTGTGCTTGTTGTTGACTACCTGGTCAACCTTGATGTTGTAGTTGTCGATGTTCAGGAACTGCCCGCCCTCGATCCAGGGTTGGTTGCGCTTGAAGGTGCCAAGCGGAGGGTCCGGGACATCGTACTTGAGGGCATTCACAGTCGTCGCACTGAAACGCGACGAGGGGATGATATTGCCCGGGAAAGGATCGCGGATCCAGGTACCGTCGGGCATCTGCCGCGAGCTCGCCGGATCGTAAATCTGACCGAATACGATGGGACGCCCGAGCGCATCAAAAACGGGTTGCCCATCTTGTACGAGTTGGCTACCGGACCTGGGGTCCTGCGTGAACGCCGGGTCCAGCAGTTGCGAGAAATCCCCGTTCTTGAACGCCCTGATTGGCATGGTTCCGTTGACACCCCTCAAGTTCCCGCCGGTCAATCGTTCCCCCTCGTACGAAAAGAAAAAGAACGTCCGATCCTTCCAGACCGGGCCGCCGAATGTGCCGCCGAAGTTGTTCTCCCTGGTTCCCGTGTTTGGGACATTCTGAGCGTTGTTTGCCCACGAGTTTGCGTTGAGGAAAGGCTCGTTGTGAAACCAGAAGGCTTTCCCGTGATACGCATTCGTCCCCGACTTCATCCCGAAATTGGTCAGTGCAGTCTGCGTGTTCCCGTACTGTGCGGAAAGAGCGCCCGTCTGCAACTTGAACTCGCTCACGGCATCCATTGTCGGAGTGAACTCGACGTTGCTTCCTCCATTGACGTCAAATCGGCCGAGCGATATCCCGTCGATCAGGATCTCATGACTGAAAGCCTGGCCGCCGTTGATGGAGCCCGCGAATGTGTTGCCTTCGGTGCCCGGCAGCGAGCTAAACATGAAGGTCTGCAGCTGCCGCGTCCCGTCCTGGACGACTATCGGCCAGGTGTGGACTTCCTTCTCGTTAGTGTTTATGCCGATCTCCGGATTGGATGCCTCCAACAGTGGTGTTTGTGCCATGACCGTCACCTGGTCGGACAGTTGCCCGATCTCTAGATCGAAGTCCACCGTCACGGTCTGCCCCACCAGCACCTGGATGTTGTCGGCAACTGCCGTCTTGAATCCCGCGAGCGACGCCGCGATGTGATAATTGCCCGGCGGAATGTACGGGGCGCGGAATGCGCCCGCTTCCGTCGACACGGTTCGGGTGATGACGCCGGTGGCTTTTTCGGTAATGGTGATGTCCACTCCCGGAACGACCGCACTCATGGCATCCCTCACGAGTCCGGTGATCGTGCCGCGCGCGCTCTGCGCGAGACCGGGCAGGCCAAGAACCAGTATCAGGAGGCAGGAAAGCAGAACCCGGGCGGATGTGGTCACGTCAACCCTCCTTAGCGGAAGTTCTCGACGAGCATCAGGTCGGTGCCGGACTGGTCGGTTTGCGTGTAGAGGATCGTCCGGCCGTCCGGGGAAACCGCAACGTAGAAAGCACCAGTGTTCTCAAGGGTCAGAATCTTTCGCCTTTCGCGCGTACGGGAGTCATATCGAGTGAGGTCCTTGCGGCCCTGCTTGTCTGCTGGTGTGAAGAAGTAGATGCCCTGTTCCCAAACCGCATAGGGTGGATGGCAGGCGATGGAATCGAGCACCATGGTCTCTTCGCTTCCTCCAACCGGTATCCTCCAGAGACTGCACTCCCGCGGATATCGATCTGTCTTCTCAAAGTACAGGAACTTCCCATCGGGCGACATCTGCGGCAGGTCCGCTGTCTTGCGGGTTACTTGAACTGCCTCGCCGCCACCAGCAGGCATCTTCCAGATCTCAGATCTGCCGCTGCGACCTGAGCGGAAGTAGATCGATTGGCCATCCCGGGACCAGGATGGATGGAGCATAGCGCCTTCTGTGGGGATCGCCAGACTCCGGGCCCCGCCCCCGCTCGCATTAACCACAAACATTTGGTGTTGTCCTGCGGCGACTAGACCGAAGGCAATGCGCCGGCCATCCGGGGACCATGCTGATCCATCCCAAGCATCCCCCCTGAGCGAAGTCAGTTGCACGGCATTCGACCCATCGCGATCGCAGACCCAGACTTCCCACGCCCCGAATCGATTTGAGTGAAAAGCGATCTTCTTGCCATCCGGCGAGTAGGCCGGGCGGACTTCGTCCCTGGTGGATGAGATGAACTTCACGGGGACACCCGGATTCAGGTCTTGACCGCTCAGCTCAACACGGTAAATATCCGTTTGGCTCTTTTGCACCACATAAGCCAGACGGTTCCCCTCACGCGAGATCGCCGGGTCATTGGCGGCGTCCGATGCAAATGCAAGCCGCACAGGCTTCCCGGAAATCGACGCTGCCATACGCCAGAGGCCTGAGGTCTCGTCACAGACCACGATATCCCGCCCGTCCGGCGTCCAGGCCACACCAATGACATACGGAATTCCCGATGGGACTTTCTCCGGCTTACCTTCAGGCTTGTAGCCCCCCCCAAGACGAAGGAGGTAGAGGTCTGCTCCCGGCCCTTGTTTTCTGGTGAAAGCCAGCATGCCGCCGTCCGGTGAAACGGCGGGAGCGCCATCGCCTCCGTTGTCGGTTAACCTCCGTCTTTCCTCTGTCTCCAGCGAAATCAGGTACAGACCGCCGTCCGCCTTTCCGGCCTTCTCCTCCCAGGGCAGAACGA
>JAFNAG010000715.1 GCA_017860135.1 Acidobacteriota bacterium | reverse complement strand
TCCCCGCACCTCCGCGAGCAACTGCAGGCGGCGGCGCACCCCGCGGAATGATCCGAGCGCCTCACGGATGTCATCCTCCGCGAGGCCCAGGCGGTGGAGGACCGCCGTGGCTGCCAGCGCGTTCCGGATGTTGTAGGCGCCGATCATGCCGAGCCTCATCCGCCGACTCCTTCATGCAAAACACCTTGCTGGTCAGCTCAGCTGCCACCGGGCTCTCGCTGCCGACCGCGAGGAAGCCCCTTTCGGGTATCAGGTTCACGAACCTCGCGAACTGAAGCCGCAGCGAGTCCAGAGTCGGATAGATGTCCGCATGGTCGTATTCCACGTTGCCGAGCACGGCCACCTGCGGCAGGTAGTGCATGAACTTGGGCCCCTTGTCGAAAAACGCCGAGTCGTACTCGTCGCCCTCGATCACGAAGTGCCGGCCGCCGCCAAGGCCGTAGCTCGAATCGAAGTTCTCGGCCACGCCGCCCACCAGGAAATCCGGACGGTGACCGGCGCAGTGAAGCCCCCAGGCGATCATCGCCGTCGTGGTACTCTTCCCGTGGGTGCCCGTGACCACGACCGGGATCCTGTCCCTGAGGAAGAAAGTCTTTACCGCCTCGGGCAGTGATGCATACGGGATCCGGAAATTGAGGAGGTACTCAATTTCCGGGTTGCCGCGCGAGAGGGCATTGCCCACCACAGCGAGGTCAGGCTCGGGATTCAGGTTCCGCAGGTTGTATCCCTCGATCACGCGAATTTCCTTCCTGGCGAGAAAATCGCTCATGGGAGGGTAGACACCCTCGTCGGAACCCGACACTTCATACCCGCGGTCCTTGAGCATTGCGGCCAGTGAAGCCATGGCTGTGCCGCAGATTCCGATGAAGTGGATCTTCCGGATCTTTTCAACCGAGAACATGCTGTCACCTTCACCGGCAGAGCGCCTGACTGCAGGCCTCTGCTCAGTTCGATCTTGCGCTTGCCTGAGACTGATAGCGGATTGCCCACAAGAGTATGCCACCGCTGACAAGCATCATCACCGGTGCGAGAAGCGTGGCGCGGAAGAGACCGAACCGGTCCGAGAGCATGCCGATGACCGGAGGCGAAATCGCATCCCCCAGCGCGTGAATGAAAAAGATGTTCACCGCCATCGCAGTGGCCCGGATCTGCGCGGGCACGCACCCGAGTACCACGGCGTTCAAGGGGCCAGTGTTGAGAAAAAGGAAGAACTCGGCCAGGAAGATGGCCGGCAGGAATACGACAGGTTCCCTGGAGGTCAACGCGACAACGCTGACCGGGGCGCCGACGAACATGCAGAGACCTGAAACCCAGAGGTAGGAGTGCCTGGTGTAGCGCAACAGGTAGTCCCCCAGGAACCCGCCGGTGAAGGTTCCCATCCCAGGAATCCGGAGACCACGGCAATCGCGCCGAATATCTCGTTGGCCCGCGCGGTTGTCATGCCGTCATAGCGCTCGAGGAATGCAGGCATCCACCCCACCAGTCCTCCCAGGGCGAAAGTGTAGGCAACGAAGCCGGCCGTGACCAGGACATAGGTCCGGTTATGCCAGAGCATGCGGTAAGTTCCAAAGAGCGTCGGCGTGTGCAGTTCGGCCTTCAGAGACGCGGCATCCGAGCCGCCGCGCTTCGGCTCCCGGATGGCCAGAGCCAGCAGCGCAAACATCAGCCCCGGCAGGCCGACCATAAAGAATGCAGACCGCCAGCCGAAGCTCTCCGCGAGCTTGCCGCCAAGGACGAATCCTAATGCACTTCCCACCGGTATCGCTGCATAGAAGACCGCCAGCGCCCGCCCGCGGCGCTCCCTCTCGTAGAAATCCGTGATCGCGGGAGGAACATTTGCCAGAAGGAGCGGGCCAACCCGGCGCCGGCAGTAGCGAAGCTCCAGAGCGCGACGCCGGCCGAGATCAGATACTTGCGCGTCATCAGGTCGCCGAGCCGGCCGAACAGAGGGGCTGTCACCGAATAGGTGAGCATGAACGCTGAAAGTGTCCATCCAAGCTGCGCGTCGGTGAAATGCAGGTCTCGCTTGATTGGCTCGAAGACGGCCGCCGGGACGTAGCGGTCGATGTAGTTGAGGAAATTGATCGCCGTCAGGATGGCGAGGGCCGCGTTAGCGTCTCGACGGCTCATGCTGTTCTTTTACCGCCGAGCCGCAGAGCCCTGGCAACCCTCCGAGGACGCTGCAGCCCGGTGCGCGATGACTGGATTGGCATACCCGGCTCGTTCTAGCTCTGCGGCATCTGCTTTGGTCCTTTGTCCGCTTTGAGCTGCGGTACCAGGTCGACCAGCTTGCGGAGGTCGATGCCCGAAAGGCTTTCCACGACGGGCGGAAGCTGGGCCATGATATTCGTCACGTCCTGCGTCACCCTGCCCGCTCCCGCTCCCGGTCCGTCGGTGTGAACGACGGTGATGGAATCGGTCTTGGACAACGGTTCTGAAACCGCTCTTGCGATTTCCGGCAGCGCCTGCAGGACCAGCTGAATGACTGCCGCCTGGTTATACTCTTTCCAGGAAGCGGCCTTCTTGGACATTGCCTCGGCTTCGGACGATCCTTTCATGGCGATGACATCCGCCTCGGCGGATCCGGTCGCTTTAACCACGTCTGCCTGGGCGAGGCCTTTGGCTCGCTGAGCTTCGGCCTGGCCGTGCGCCTCGGCCTCCAGGCGAAATCGCGTAGCCTCGGCCTCCGTCTGGACCCGGTACCGCTCTGCGTCAGCCTGCCGTTTGATGGTCGCTTCGAGTTCCTTCTCCCGGCGGAGGATTTCGCGTTCCTGCACCACGATCTGCTGTTCCTTTTCCACCACCGAGACCTGGACCTCCTCGCGCTTCAGTGCCTGGTTGGTTTTGTAGCGTTGAAGATCGTAGGCAAGGTCGGCCTGTGCCTTGGCTTCGTTAGTTGACCTGTCGAAACCTGCTTTCTGCAACATGTAGTTCTTTTGCGCCTCGGCGATCTGGGTTTCCGCGGAGAACTTGGCGATCTCGCCTGCCTGCCGGGCCTGAGCGGACTTGACCGTGGCGTCCCGGTCCGCTTCAGCCTGCGCGATAACGGCATCGCGCTTCACCTCCGCGGTGCGTGGTCTCCCCAGCGCTTCCAGGTATCCGTGGCTGTCGCGGATGTCCCTGAGCGTGAAAGAAACGATCTGCAGGCCCATGTTCGCCAGGTCCGAGAC
>JAFNAG010000033.1 GCA_017860135.1 Acidobacteriota bacterium | reverse complement strand
GTTCGAGAAGATTACTCCGCAGAACAGGAAAAACGAATTCGTTCATAAATATCGAAAAACAAACCGCGGTTCGTTACGTAGTAGTAATTGTTGTGATATATCAGGTATACGGCTGCGCATGGAGACAGCTTCCAAGAGATTGAAAACATGAGAGAAACTTCGAAAACAGTTTCGAGCCAGCGCCCGCTCTGGATTGTAGCAGCGGTCCTGGTTCTGTTCGCCTTTTGCCTTTCGGCGTGCGGCGGGTCCGAGTCACCGGCCAAGCAGGCCAAAAAGGGACAGCAAGCTGGGGTTCGCATTCAAACGGCCACGCTTCAGCGAATTTCGATTCAGCGCCAGGTGGTTCTCTCCGGAACATTGGTTTCGCCGGACGAAGCCACTGTAAGCGCGGAGGTTTCCGGAGTCGTGCGGGAGGTGCTGGTGGAGTTGGGGCACGAGGTAATACCCGGCCAGTTGCTGGTGCGCCTGGAGCCGCGCGAACTCGAACTGGCTTTGCGGCAATCGGAAGCGCAGCTGCACCAGACCGAAGCGCAGCTGGGCATGGACGGTGCTCCCGGTCTCGAACCCCCTCCGGACGAAGAGGTTTCGGCGATCCGCACCGCGCTCGCAAACCGTGAAGATGCGCGGGCGCAGGCGGCTCGCGCCTCACAGTTATTCAAACAGGGCTTGCTCACCCAGGCGGACTTCGACACGACGCAGACGAGGCTGAAGGTCACAGAGGCGGCGTATCACATTGCGGTGGAGCAAGTTCGCAGCCTGAGGGCCACCCTGCGCCAACGTCGTGCCGCGCTTGAGCTTGCCCAGAAAAAGCTGAGCGACGCAAACATCAAAGCGCCGATTGGCGGAGCGATCAGCGAGAGGCTTGTCCAGACAGGCGAGTTCCTCCGTGAGAACACTCCGGTGGTAACCATCGTTCAGACCAATCCCCTGAAGCTGAAGACTGCAATCCAGGAAAAGTTTGCATCTCTACTGCGCCCGGGCCTGCAGGCACAGTTCCGCGTGGAATCGGTGCCGGAGGAGATGTTCCAGGGCAAAGTCGCTTACGTCAGCCCGGCGGTGGACCAGGCAACGCGCACTTTCCCGGTGGAGATTCTGGTGGACAACAGGGATCGCAAGCTGAAGCCGGGCTTCTTCGCACAGGGAAGCATTCTTACCCACAGGGACGAAAACGTTTTGGCGGCGCCGGAAGCGACCGTATCGACACTGGCGGGGGAATCCTCGGTCTTCGTCGTGGAGAACAACAGAGTGAGAAAGCAGACTGTGACTCTGGGCGACCGGATCGGGGATTTGCTGGAGGTGGTATCCGGACTGCAGGGCAGCGAGATCCTGGCGGCCACAAGCCTCAACGAACTGGCGGATGGCGTGGCGGTCACGACCGGGGCCGCGAATGCGGAGAGCGCGCCCGGCGTTGAATCCGGAGGCAAAGGCGAGCGGGGCAAGCGCGGAGGGCAGTTATGAAATTAGCGGATGTCAGCATTCGACGACCCGTTTTTGCCTTCATGATGACGATCGCCATCGTCGTCCTGGGGTTGTTTTCGTATCGCACGCTCGGCCTGGATTTGATGCCCAAGACCGACTACCCGACGGTGACCGTGAACACGCGTCTCTCGGGGGCGAGCGCCGAGGAGATCGAGACCCAGATCACCAAGCCGGTCGAAGAGGTCGTGAACACGATCAGCGGCATCGACGAACTGCGGGCCAATTCCGACCAGGGGTCCTCACGTGTCACGATCACGTTTGTCCTGGAGCGGGACATCGAGGCTGCGACGCAGGATGTCCGCGACAAGGTGGCCACAGTCGTGAACCAGTTCCCACGCGACACACTGCCGCCGGTCGTTCAGAAGATCGATCCCGATTCGTCACCCATCCTGACACTGGTGGTTTCCGGCCAGCGTTCCAGGAAGGAAGTCACCGAGATCGCCGACAAAAAGATCAAGCAGGTGCTCGAGACTGTCGAGGACGTCGGCGAAGTTTCCTTCATGGGGGAGCGGCGGCGGGAGATACAGCTGCTGTTGAATGCCGACCGCTTGAACGCGTACGGACTCACCGTGGATCAGGTGCGCACCGCCGTTTCCAGGCAGAATGTCGAGATCCCGGGAGGCACTTTCATCGCCGGCCCGTCGGAAATCGCCATGCGGACGATGGGCCGGATCAAGGACGTCGCCGATTTTAACCGCATCATTCTGGCGTACCGCCAGGGATCGGTGATCACATTCGGGGATATCGGGCGGGTTTTGGACACGGTGCCGGAAGTCCGGTACGAGTCCACCCTCGACGGCAACCCGTGCATCACGATCATGATCCGGAAGCAGTCCGGGACCAATACGGTCGAGGTCGTGGATTCGGTAATGGCCCGGGTGGAACAGATCAAGCCCGCACTACCCGCCGACATCCGCATCATCGCCACCCGCGACCAGTCGCGCTTCATACGCCGTTCCTTCCAGGACATCCAGCGCCACCTGCTCGAAGGCGGCCTGCTGGCCAGCCTGGTAGTGCTTCTGTTCCTGCGGAACCTGCGCACCACTCTGATCGCGGCGGTGGCGATCCCCGCGTCGATCATCGGCACATTCACGGTCATGAAAGCCCTCGGGTTCACGTTGAACAACATGACCATGCTGGCATTGTCGCTGGCCACGGGGATCGTGATCGACGATGCGATCGTCGTGCTGGAGAACATTTTCCGCTATATCGAGGAGAAGAGGGTGGTGCCGCGCGAGGCGGCATCCAAGGCGACTGCGGAAATCGGCCTTGCGGTCATGGCGACCACCCTGTCCCTGGTGGTGATCTTCCTGCCGGTCGCATACATGACCGGACAGGTCGGCCGCTATTTCTTCAGCTTCGGCATCGTATCCGCCAGCGCGATCCTCCTCTCGATGTTCATCTCCTTCACGCTGACCCCGGCACTCTGCGCCACCTGGTTGCGTCCAACCGACGCAGCCCGGCACAAGTCGAAATCGCGCGGATTCTATGTCGTCGTGGACCGGGTGTACGGCTACATGCTCGGCTGGTCGCTGCGTCACAGGCTGGTCATGGTGGCGATCGCGCTGGCGGTCACCGTTTCGGCCGCCTTCCTGTATCCGCGAGTCGGCATGGAGCTCGTTCCCGATGACGACCAGAGCGAGTTCAGCGTGAACCTCAGGCTGCCCAGGGGAACCAGTTTCCAGCGCACGAAGGACTATGTCGCCAACGTGGAGGACGAACTTCGCAGCCTGGGCCCTGAGGTCCAGACGATTTTGGCGAGTGTCAGTTCCGGCAGCGCCAACTACTATGTTGGGATGTCGCCACTGGAGAGCCGTGAAGTCTCGCAGCAGGAATTGATGCGCCGGGCCCGCACGATGCTGCGGAAGTACCGGGCTCCTGCCCGCATCAGCGTTTCGGGGGGCACGGACATTTCGGGGGCTTCCAGCGCCGGCGGCAGGGGAGGAGGCGGCGGCACAAACCGGGTGAATGTCCTGATACAGGGTCCCGACATCGAACAGTTGCAGATCTATGTTACCGAACTGATGACTAAGATGCGCACCATCCCGGGCCTGGTCGACGTCGATACCAACTTCGAACCCACGCAGCAGGAACTGCGCGTTCATGTGGATCGTGCGCGCGCCGCCGATCTGGGTGTCGCGATCGATTCGCTTGCTTCCAATCTCGGGCTCCTGGTCGGAGGCAATGAGGTGTCCAAGTTCAAGGAGGGCGACGATCAATACTCGGTAAAACTGCGGCTCGACGAGCAGTTCCGCAACGACCCGAAACGGATCGGTGAATTGCTGATCCCCTCGGCATCGGGAGCGGTCAAAGTGAGTGACGTTGCCCGGCTGACACTGGAAAACGGGCCGGCCTCCATCGACCGCTACAACCGGCAGCGCCAGATCTCGGTCTCGGCCAACCTCGACAGGGTCCCGCTGCAGCAGGCCGTCGAGGCGACGCGTGCCAAGGTGGCGGAAATCAACCTCAAGCCCGGATATATGGCGGTTTTCGGCGGGAGTGCCAGGACACTGGACCAGGCTTCGGGCGACTTCCTGATCGCGGTCATCCTCGCCATCGCCTTCATCTACATGGTGCTTGCCTCACAGTTCAACAGCTTTATCTACCCGATCAGCATCATGACGGCGCTGCCGCTGAGCCTGCCGGCCGGGCTGCTCGCGCTGATGGCCTTCGGCATGACGATCAACGTTTACAGCGCCATTGGCCTGATGATGCTGTTCGGGATTGTGAAGAAGAACTCGATCCTGCAAGTGGACTATACGAACACACTCCGGGCCCAGGGGATGGAACGGCACGATGCGATCATTGCGGCCAACCACGTGAGGCTCCGGCCGATCCTGATGACAACCATCGCCATCATCGCCGGCATGCTTCCGATCGCGTTCGGGAAAGGCGCAGGAGCGGGATCCCGCGCTTCCATGGCCGTCACGATCATCGGAGGACAGATCCTCTGCCTGCTGCTGACGCTCCTGATCACGCCGGTCGTCTACTCGTATTTCGACGACCTGCGCGAATGGCGTGCATCGCGACTGTTTGCCTGGCTGCGGAGAGCAGGAAAGGCGCCGGCGGCTGCTCCCCCGCCAGAACCGCTGGGCTGAGCGGGCAGGAATCGTGGAACCCGCGAAGCTTCCTCCGCGGATTTCGTGTCTCAGGGGAAGGTCGGCCGCATTCCCTCAGCCTCTTCCCGGCCGCCTGGAAGAATCCTGGTATACTGGCGTCACACCATACTTCCCTCCTGCCCACAATGTCAGGAGCGAAGTGATGCCGGCGATAGCCCGCCTCTCGTCCTCCACGTGTATGATCAGCCCATAGGTATCCGCGACGAATCGGAGGTTGGCGAGCACCTTTGCGGCATGCCGTCGTTCCACCCAGCCGTGCCAGAAGCGCACCTGATCGAGCACCATCCCGCCGTGGCGCCGCAGGAATTCTCCCAGGGAGATCACATTGGAGCTGAGGGGAGTGCGGGGACGGCAGATCGCCAGAAGATCCTCGACGTATTTGTCCCACTGGTTGGCAAAATCACGATTCTCGGGGCGCCGCAGGAAGCGGGCTCGCGCCAGCGACACGCGGGCCCGCGTCTGCACACGGAAGCGCGGGATCACGGGGTGGAAATCGTACAGCGTCTTCTGCCCCTCATCGGTATCCAGGTGATACACCCAGCGGTTCTCCAGCTGCCGCCGGTTGAGAATCACAAGCACTGCATCGTCCCGGCTGTCGAGCAGGATGAACCGGCCGTGCTCCTCCTTGACCACAGTAACCCAATGGCTCCATTCGTCGACGCACACCAGGCAGGGCAATCCCTGGCGCAGGTACTCCACGAGAAGCCGGCGTCCGTCGGCGGCATCTTCCCTGCGTTCGAGCTGCAGATCGCAATCAAACCGGCGGGTCGCCCGCGCCAGCTGGATTTCGTTTGTGCCCGACAGCCGGTTTGCCCCGGAGAGCTTCGAGATCGCTCGCTCATCGGCCGGAATGCCGAGCATGATCAGCGCATGCTTGAGCGCGAACGGGCCGCATTGCCATCGATTGGGCTGCGTGGAGAACCCCATGAATCGACTCCCGGTCAGTTTCCTCTCTTTTCAAATCCGTCAAATTCTGTTTTAATTTCAAATCAGGCGGATTGCACCAATTTTTTTAAATTATCAGGGGCGCTTTGCCGTGCGCCTCGTATACCGACTTTGAGCTGAATTTCGCATGACGCGGCGTGCCCAGGCTGAAAAAACATCGGTTGCGGTGATTTACAACCATGTCGGCGAGGACCACTTCGAGAAGTTCCGCGAAGTCGATCCTGCCTCGCTGGAATTCACTCCCGTATATCCCCTCAACGTGGCGACCGTCATGGAAGAATACCGTGCGATCGCCCATGGTCTCGCGAGTGAAGGGTACCGGGCAGAGCTGTTCAATATCGAGGATGACCTCACCAGGCTGCAGCATTTTCTCTCCGACACGCCCCCCGACGTGATTTTCAACCTCGTGGAGATCTTCCGCGGAAACCCGCGGCTCGAGTCCGCCATCACCGCACTGTTCGACCTGTACGAGATCCCGTACACCGGATCGGCACCATTTGCCCTCGAGGTGTGCCAGCGCAAAGCCCTCACGAAGCAGATTCTGCTGAAGCAGGAGATCGCAACTCCGGACTACCGGCTGCTCAGGTCTCCGAAGATTCCTCGCCGCCACGGGCTTCACTATCCCCTGATCGTGAAGCCGGCGCGGGAGGATGCCAGCCTCGGTGTGGAAGCCGAGTCGGTGGTCTACGACTATGATCAGCTCGTAAGCCGGGTCAAGAGGATCTTCGAATCATTCGAGCCGCCAATCCTCGTGGAGGAGTATATCGCCGGCAAGGAGCTGCACGTATCCTTGCTCGGCAACCAGCCGCCGCAGGTGCTGCCGATCATCGAGTTCGACTTCTCCTCGCTGCCGGACGATCATCCTGCCATCATCACCTACGGTGTGAAGTGGAACCCGCTGGACCTGGCCTATCACCAGGTACACAGCTTCTGCCCGGCGACACTCAGCAAGAAGGTGGAAGAGAAGGTCAAGGAACAGGCGCTTCTCGCCTACCAGGCTACCTATTGCCGGGATTATGCCAGAGTTGACGTGCGGCTCACCGAATCCCGCGTGCCGTTCGTGCTGGAAGTAAATCCCAACCCCGATCTCACGGAGAGTGTTTCGTTCATGCAGTCTGCCGAGCGGGCCGGGCTCGGCTTCACCGAAACCCTGAGCCGGATCGTCGAGTTCGCGCTCGCGCGGGCGAAGAGGCATGCCGCCAGGCTCGCACAGCAGAGCACCTGACGCTTCAAACTTCAGACATCAGTCCTCAAGGCATCCGGGGCCGGGAAAGTTCAAGGCACAACTCCGGCTGCATGGGATCAATGCGGGAATTGCGCATCCTGGCTGCTGATAACTCCGATATGTAGGCCGGGGGAGACAAAGAACCGATGGAGCGTGCTACACCCGGCACCATGCGCGTCGCATGCCGTAACTGCCTGCATTACCTGGTCACCTGGGACATTCATCTTCCCCACGGCTGCAGGGCTCATGGCTTCAAAACCGCAAGAAGCCCCGCTCAGTGCGTCTATGAAGTGTCCGGATTGGAATGCCTCCTCTTTCAGCCGAAAAATGCAGAGCCCGGCAGGCTCCGGGAAGCGGAGAGATAATCGACCCTTCTGCCATCACTCCTCGATACGTGCGGCCAGGACATTCTCGAGGCGTTTCGGGTCACGGCGCAGGTGGATGGTCTTCCCGCCGGTGACATACACCAGGCCGGGCTTGGCACCTTTGGGCTTGCGGACGTTCTTCGCCGGTGCCATGTGCACGTCTGCGCGGTGCGATTCCTTCAGTTTGGAAAAGTGGACCGCCAGCTCGCAGGCATCCAGGACCGACTCCGCGGGCGGCGTCGCCGAGCCCGCCGTGCGCAATATCACGTGGCTTCCGGGGTAGCCTTCCAAGTGAAAAAACAGATCGTTGCCGTGCGCGAGTCGCGTGGTCAGGTAATCATTTCCCTCTTCGCTGCGCCCGACCCAGATCTCCAGGCCCTGGTCTGTGCTGTACCGCTTGGGCCGCAGGCGTGCCGGAATGTCACTCTTCCCGCGCACGGGGGGCCGCGCATGCGGCGTCCGCTTTTTCGTCTCCGGGTAGTAGCGGGACAGCAGCCTGCGGGCGAACGGTTCGGCGGCAAGTTCCTCGAGTGCAGTGAGGTCAGGCCCTCCCGATCCCTGCAGCCCGCTCAGCTTGCGCTGATAAGCTGCGAGCGCCTCCTGCGCCTCCCTCAGCTGTTCCAGCTGCCTGCGCAGCATGCCGGCGCCCCGAAGTTCCTTCTGGTAGCGCCGGAAATAGGCCGTTAGGTTTTCCGACGCGCTCAACCTCGGATCGAGCGGGATCGCGAGCTCGGCGCCCTTCTCGTAGTCTATGACGGTTATCCGTTCGTCCCCGGGCCGCACCAGGTGGAGAGCCATCTTCAAGAGTTCTCCCTTATGCCGGTATTCTTCCGCCTGGAGCGCATCGGCGAGATCCTGCAGCAGGTTCACGGACTTGCGATCCAGGTGGCCTGATTCTTTCCTGAAAACGCTTTCGAGACGGTTCGCAAGGATCTCCGCCGATTCCTGTCTTTCGAGGCGGGCATATTCCCCCTCTACGGCCTCGAGATAGGCGTGGTCGGGAATATGCTCCCAGCGGTCGACTCCTTCAGATTTCGGAGCGCTGTCAGGCTCTCGCCAGGGAGCCCCGATCGTCAGCTCGGGCCTGGTCTCCTTCAGCGGGCGCATCGCATGCACAAGCAGACCGTCGTGATCCAGCAGATAGATATTGCTGCGGTTCCCAAAAATCGAGAGGACAATTTCGCATTGCCCGGCACGAGGACGAATGCGAATGTTCAACCGGCGGTCCCGGGGCGAGCATGTAACGTTGTCAAAGGGAGCCCGGCCGAAATGCGCACGCAGGTATTGCACGATAGCAGGCGGCGCCGGCAGAGCCGGCGGCATTTCGGCGGCCTCGCCGACACGCGCGAACTTTGGCCGGCAACACAAAATGACACGATGCGTCTCCCCCCGGCCATAGAATTCCAGGATCAGCCGGAACCGCCCGGCCGGCACAATGCGCTGGAGCACAGTCCCGGAGAGCCGGCTTTCCAACACTTGTGCGGCACGCCGCACTTCCTTCAGGCTCATCATGAGGTTACCTGCCGGCGCGGCCGGCCTCTCCGGGAATTCCGCACAGGAGACAGGCCGGCATCATGGCGCCTTCCATGGATCCGGCGCAGGCTGTCGGGGCAACGGCGCTGTCCATCGATACCATCGGTATCGGAATCGCTGTCGCGATCGACCGATGGCCAGGTTTGGAAGTGTTTATTCTGGACGCCCAATTGCAGTTCCGAACCCGAATCCGATCCCGATACCGAAGTTCGCGTCGCAACATTTCAGAGCCCTTCTCAAGCACTCAGGGAATGACGACCACCCGTACCTGGTCCCCGAACCGGTCCAGCTCATCGAGGGCCCCATTGATCACATCGGGGTCGAGCGGGACGCTGCGCGTGATAGCCTTCTCCAGATTCAACTTGCCCTCGCACGCGAATTCGAGAAGCAGCGGCATTTCCTGAGCCAGATGATCCGCAACTCCGATCACTTCGGCTTCCGGACTCAACAGCTCCGGGTAGGAGGCAATCTCGAATGTGCGGTCGCTCAGTCCCGCGATGGCAGCTCTCCCAAGCGGCGCAAGGCATCGGACAGCCTGTCTCATGGTTGCCGGCAGGCCGATCACTTCCACGGAGACGTCCACTCCCCTGCCTCCGGTGTGCCGCCGTATCTGCTGGACCGGGTCGCTTCCCGAAGCGTCGATCGGGATGGCTCCCCACTGCTCCGCCAAAGCGAGTTTTTTCGGGTTGATATCCACCGCAAACACCTGGCTCGCACCAAACGCCTTGGCCAGCTGCACTGCCGAGGAACCGAGGCCGCCAACGCCGAATACGGCTGCCGATTCGCCTGCCTTGAGCCGGGCCTTCTTGAGCGCATGCATCGACGTGGAAGACGAGCACATCATCACCGCGCCCTGTTCCATGGAGATTGCGGCAGGAAGAAGAAAAACGCTGCGTTCCGGCATGACGATGAAATCGGCCCAGCCTCCGTCCCGGTGCTTCCCGATCATTTCGCCCGAAGTGCAGAATTGCTCGCTGCCGAGACTGCAGTAGTAACACTGCCCGCATGAAACCAGGTAGTGAATGCAGACACGATCGCCTGCCCTGAACGTCTTCACATCAGTCCCCGTCTTCTCGACTACCCCGGCAACTTCGTGCCCCAAAGTCACCGGCAACGGGCCGGCCTTCGTCATGCCGGAACGGTAGTGTGCATCGGAATGGCATATACCGGCGGTTTTGACGCGGACCAGCACGTCCCTTGCCCCCACGGGAGGCATGTCGATTTCCATCAACTCCACTCGCTGCTTCGGCTCGATCAACCTGATAGCGCGCATTCCTGCTCCTTCCCTGGTTTGGCAGATAATGCCCGAAACGGGCGACAACATCCCTCTGATTATCGCCGCCTGCAGCCGATTCTTCAACCCAATCGAAGAGGAATGAGGGTCGGGTTTTGATCGATGTAAACGAAAGTTGACATTCGAGGGATCGCGCTCGTAGGGTTAGGCGATGTGGGATTGGGGATTCGGGGGGGAAGGGGGAGTGCCACGTTTTAATGCGCGCGGGCTAAAGCCCGCGCTCACTGTAGGGCTAAAGCCCGCGCTCACTGAAGTAGCTTGGGGAGGGGTATGAGGAAGTGGATAGTGGCGGCGGTTTGCGTGCTCGCGGTCGGGGCCATTTTAGTATCGGGGAGGCTGACCGCAACCACCCGACTCCTCAGGGTTGTCTGGCGCGTTGCTTCAGGTCCGGTCGGGAGAATTCCTTCCGTCAGGGAGTACCGGGTGACAGGCCGATCGGGGCAGTCAGTCCTGGAGGCGATTGTGTACAGGCCGGCGGGCAGATTGCCCCGGAGCGGCGTCATCCTGGTTGCCGGAGTCAGCGAACTGGGCTGCCAACATCCCCGCCTGGTTTCTCTGTCACGCGCCCTCGCGGATGTGGGATTCCTGGTTCTGACCCCAGACATCAAAATGCTCCGGGAATTCCGCATATTTCCTCCGCCATTGGACGAGATATCTTTCTGGCTCCGGGAGGTGCGTGGACTGGAGGGAGGGCAGGCACTGAATCGTGTAGGGCTGGCGGGCATTTCCTTCTCCGGCACCCTTTCCCTGATCGCGGCTTCCCAGCCGCGGAATCTTGATCTGGTCTCTTATGTCGTCGGGATCGGCTCCTTCGATGATCTTGTCCGCTGCGGTGATTTCTGGTTCGGCTCAGGCCCGGTGACCGTCGGAAACGGTTATTACCCCACACGTTACTATGGAAGGTGGGTCATCATGCTTGCGGCCCTCGACCTGTTGCGCGAACCGGAGGACCGGCGCTATCTGGAAATCGCCCTTAACCGCATGCTGCTGCAGATGGAGGTTCCCAAACCACCCGAGTCGCTGACCGATGCCGGTCGGCGGTGGCACCGGCTCGCGGTGATGCGCGAAGATCAAGCCGATCCCGAGCTTGCAAGGCAGATTGAACTCCACGTGGCGGCGTTTTTGCAGCCCGCGCTTTCCACCCGGGAAGCGGCCTCGGAGATCCGCTGTCCGGTGTTCCTGGCGCATGGCGCCCATGATGATCTGATTCCGCCTGACGAAAGCAGACGACTGCAGGCAAAGATTGCACAGGCCCGGTCCTACCTCCTCATCAGCCCGTTCCTCACCCACACGCACCCGTGGCGGAACCCGATGAGCTTGTGGCATAAGGCGGTCGCGGTCGTGCAGATGGCCGGGTTTTTCTTTCACCTGACGGGAGTCATGTGACGGACTCCGGCAGAACGGCCGCGGAGAGGTCGGCAGCGCCGGAGACGCCCCGCGTGGCTCCGAGCGGCTCACTTCACGTGATTACCGTGGCATGCTGCCGGCCCGTGCGTTCCTCCAGGTCCAGCAACTGCATGGATGCTTGCGGCAACGGTTCCAGAATCATCCGGACGGGGAGATCGAATTCGGTTCTATAGCCCTCCACATAGATCCGGAGGGTTGCGCCGTACCCCGTCAGGCGCCCGTCGCTTCCGATCACGCGATGGCATGGTATCACTATGGGGAGCGGGTTCGCTCCATTGGCCGCGCCCACCGCCCGCACGGCGCGAGGATGGCCAATGCGACGAGCAATCTCACCATACGATACTGTACCACCGTAGGGGATTTCTCTCAGCTCCGTCCAGACCTTCTTCTGGAAGTGGGTCCCCTCAGGTGCGAGCGCGAGATCGAAAGCGCGCAAGCGTCCGCTGAAATATGCCTCCATCTGGCGGACAACTTCGCGGAACGGCGCCGGGTCCAGCTTCCATGAAGGTCCAGGCAGCTGGGCGCTCCCGTCCCGCGGCAGGCATACTGACTGGAGTTCGCCTTTCCTGCCGGCGACAAGAATTTGACCGAACGGGCTTTCCATGTAGCAATAGCAGATCATTCTCGTACACCTCCCGGAAGCAATAGGGTGCCATTCCGGCCGGCAGCATGCGATGATGCTCCACTCCCATCTTCGGAATCGGCATCGGTATCGGGATCACGATCGCTATCGCGACCGGCCTGCAACCGCGGATTCAATCAACACCCGTCTGCCTCCCGATTTCGATTGCGACTGCAATGGCAAATCCGAGACCGTCTCAATGAATGGCTTTGGCCTTCCCCCTGATCCAATCCGCGGCGATTCAGACACATGAGTGAACGATTGCTCGCCTGGCGCCCCGGAACGGCCCTCGGAGCCGCGACTGCCAGAGAGCGGATGGCGTCGATCTGAAGGCAAAGCACCCGCTCCCCGACGGTCGCGGCTCACTACGGTTCCAAGCCATCCGCGAAATCGCCTCAATATTGCCGAATGACGCGTCTGAACCACCGGGGCTTTGCCGTGCTCCTGACCCGGAATCGCGGAAGTGTGGTAGTATGCTCGGGAGCATGAATGTCCCGATGTGCAGAATTTCCTCTAGCGCCGGAAAACCATGAATATTGCAAGAATCCCAGGAGTCATTTTCATCCTGTTCCTGAGCCTGCCGGCGGTCCCCTTCGGACCGCGCCCGTCCCAGGACAGGGGAAGACCCGCAATCGAGTACCGATTCACCGACCCCGATCCCTCATGGGTAGCGGAGACCATCGCGCGGCTCAGCCTGCGGGAGAAGGCCGGACAGCTCATCCAGGTCCGGGCCACAGGCAGGTTCGTCAATTGGGACAGCCAGCAGTTCCAGGACCTCGCGGAAGCGGTGCAGCGGAATCGCGTCGGCGGTGTCACGCTGTTTGCCGGAGATGTTTTCGAGTCCGCCATGCTCATCAATGCATTGCAGAAGATATCGGACGTGCCGCTGTTTGTTGCCGCCGATTTCGAACGCGGCGCCTCCTTCCGCATCGCGGATACGACTTCTTTCCCCTGGAGCATGGCAGTCGGCGCAACCGGTTCGGAAGAGCTTGCGTACGAAGAAGGCGCCATCACGGCTCGCGAAGCGCGCGCCATGGGAGTGCATTGGATCTATGCGCCGGTCGTCGACGTCAACAACAATCCGGAAAACCCGGTGATCAACATCCGTTCATACGGGGAGGACCCGCAACTCGTGGCACGGCTCGGCGCGGCCTTCATCCGCGGCGCCCGGGACAACGGCGTGCTGACCACTGCCAAGCATTTTCCCGGCCACGGAGATACGGCAACCGACTCGCACATCGGCCTGCCGGTCATCCCATCGGATATGAGCCGTCTGGACGCGGTGGAGATGGTGCCGTTCCGAAGCGCGATCGAAGCTGGAGTCGACGCCATCATGACCGCGCACGTCGCCATGCCGCAGGTTACCGGGGAACCGCAGCTCCCGGCGACCCTGTCCTCCAGGATCCTCACGGAACTGCTGCGCGGCTCGCTCCGCTTCCAGGGATTGGTGGTCACTGACGCTCTCGAGATGGGAGGCATCACGGCGCGCTACTGGAGCGGACTCGCATGTATCCGCGCACTGCAGGCGGGAGCGGACATGCTGCTCCTGCCGCAGGACGCAGACGTCGCGATCAACGAGGTGGTGCGCGCGGTAGAGAGGGGCGACCTGACACAGGCACGCATTGATGAGTCGGTCGCCAGAGTCCTGACCCACAAGACCCGGCTCGGACTGCACCGGCAGCGCCTGGTGCCGGTCGACCGCATCCAGGAAGTGATTGCAGCCCCTGAGAGCGTGAAGATCGCGCAGGCAATGGCGGATCGCTCCATCACGGTCCTGAAGGATGAGGCACACCTGCTGCCGGTCAATCCGCTGAATCCGCCGAAAATATACAGTCTCGTGCTCAGTTCGGACCCGGATACCAGCCCCGGCTCCGTTTTCCAGTCGGAACTGAGACGCCGGTTCCCCTCGGCGCGCACGGATGCCGCAGATCCCCGGATCTCCGAGGAAATGGCCGCGAGAATCCTGCGGAACGCATCGGATGCCGAAGTGATCGTCTGCACGACTCTCGTGCGGTTGATATCGGGCTCCGGAGGGATCGCCTTGCCCGACATCCATCGTTCCCTTCTGGAAAAAATCATGTCCCTGCACAAGCCAGTCATCTGGATCGCCCTGGGCAACCCCTACCAGCTGCGGCTGTTCCCCCAGGCGGCGGCCTACATCTGCACATTCAGCTATGCGGATGTCTCTCAGATCGCGGCCGCCAAGGCCCTTTCCGGAGAAATCGCCGTCTCAGGCAAGACTCCGGTTTCCGTCCCGGATTTCTTCAAGCCGGGAGACGGCCTGCAGATCCCGAGGCTGGACCTGACCCTGAAAGCCCCGGCTGGTTTCGATCTCATCAAGGAGAAATTCGACCAGACCACCCAACTGCTCGGCGACTA
Organism: Acidobacteriota bacterium; assembly: GCA_017860135.1. GTDB lineage: Bacteria > Acidobacteriota > UBA6911 > UBA6911 > UBA6911 > JAFNAG01. The sequence goes on along the minus strand of JAFNAG010000033.1, from coordinate 8,908 downwards.
TGTCAAGAACGGCGCCTTTCCCGGCGCTGCACTCGCGGTCGGGCAACACGGGCGACTGGTGCTGGATGCTTCAGCGGGCAAGCTCGATTACACATCGCCGGGAGCTGCCGCCACCGGCGAAACGATATACGATCTCGCATCCGTTTCGAAGGTGGTGGGAACGACCTCGGCCGCGATGATGCTGGTGGATTCGGGAAGGCTGCTGCTGGATGCTCCCGTCCAGGACTACCTGCCGGAGTTCCGGGGCGCCGGCAAGGAGAAGGTGCGGATCATGCAGCTGCTCCGGCACACGGCCGGGCTGCCAGCCTGGCAGCCGATATTCAAGGACGTGCAGGGATACGAGGAATTCATGAAGCGGGTGTACGCCGTGCCGCTCGAGTATGAACCCGGCGCGCGCACACAATACAGCGATCTCGGCATGATCCTGCTCGGCGAGATCATTACCCGGGCTTGCGGCCGGCCGCTGGATCAGTTCCTTGCCGAGCGTCTCTTCGGCCCGCTAGGGATGAAGTCGACGCTCTACAAGCCCCCCAGGGAGCTCTGGGAGCGCGTCGCGCCGACGGAGAAAGATCCCTGGCGCGGCCGCGTTGTACACGGCGAAGTTCACGACGAGAACGCCTTCGCCATGGGGGGGGTGGCGGGGCACGCCGGCCTGTTCAGCACTGCTCACGATCTCGCGGTGTTCGCGCAACTTATGCTGAACCGCGGCCTATACGACCATCGCCGCTATTTCAGGGCCGAAACGGTGGACAGGTTCACGGGAGCGAGGGGCGAAGAGCCGGCCCAGGGGTGGCAGAAGGCGTCGCCGAATTCCTGGACCGGCAGGGTCTTTTCTGCGGCCGCTTACGGGCATACCGGCTTCACGGGGACATCCATCTGGATCGAACCCCAAAGCGATCTGTTCATTGTTCTATTGACCAATCGCGTCCACCCAAGCCGCGACAACAACAGGATCGCCGAGGCGCGACAGAGGATTGCCGAATCGATCGTGAGCGCCCTGGCGTTGAAAGCCGACCATCAGCCGCGCTAGCGGGACATATCCTGAGTCAAAGCGGCGCGCTGGTCTTTGCTGAGACGGGTTTCGCTCTCCATGCCCGGCAAATCGATCCCGACGGCAACCGGCGCAGCGCCGCCGACAGGGAACTTCAGGTATTGGACGGAAGACAGGCGTTCGGCGCCAATCTGGGACGGGTCGAAGGTGGGTCGCACCCGCCTGCCGTCTTCCAGGGTCGCGTAAATGTGGCCGGGCAGCTGCAGCCAGCTCCGCAGTTTCTCCGCCCGTTCTGCCGGATCGCCGATTTCGATCATAAGGGTGCAACCCAACTCCCCTTCCCCTCCCAGCAGGGCGTTGTACGTCTCCAACTCGTGCAGGATGTCCTTTTCCTTCACGATCTTCTCCGCGCGCATCATCTCCTGCACCTGATAGCGAATGGTGAGCGCGTTTTCGAAAAGGAAGGTGAAGCAGCTCCCCACATGGATGCGGCGGCTCGCCTTCTCCGCAAAGACTTCCCTGCGCAGGAGTTCGCGCATTTCTTCATAGGTCTGATAGTCGACGATATCGCTTCTTTGCACGAGTCGCATGGTTCGTATGGGTCCTTTCCGGAAGGGCGCCGGGCCGGGGAGGTCGCGGCGGTCATCACGGCCCGGTTCCGCGGCTCAGTTTCTCAACCGTCGTCGCAAACCCGTCCGCCCGGTAGGCTCTGGCCAGGATCGACATCGGATGCAGGGGCTTGACGCCTGCGTGCTGCTGAAACTGCAGGGCGGCCAGCGGGCATTCGGAAGCCCAGAAATTCGCGCCCGTCGCCTTCATCTCCTCGAAGGCCCTCTTGCCGGCGCGCTGCGAGGGTTCGAACCCGGCCACCGTCATGGCAAAGGTTCCATCATGCCCGCAGCACTCCTGCACAAGCACGGTCTGAACGCCCGGGATCTTGCGCAGCAGATCGCGCCCCCGGAAGCCGATCGCCTGTGCGCGCAGGTGGCAGGGAGCGTGGCAGGCAACTTTGCCGCCGGGAGTACTGCAGAAACCGGTGTTGAAACGTTCTTCATTGCGGATCGACCAGAGATATTCGGCAGGATCCACCACCGCGGCGGCAACGAGCGCCGCCGCCTCGCGATCTTCCTTTGCAGCCAGGCGGCTGTACTCCCGGCGGAGCACCATGGCGCAGGTCGGATTGATCACCGCCACCTTGGCGCCATGCTCCACAAAGGGGAGCAGAATCCCGAGGTTCCGCTTCGCCTGGGCCTGCAAGGACTTCAAATCTCCTTTTTCCCAGGCGGGCATGCCGCAGCAGCAGAGCCCTGCTACGCACTTGATGTCGATCCGGTTTTTTTCGAAAACATCGATGGTGTCTTTGCCGATCCCCGGATCGTTGTGCTCGACGAAGCAGGTCTGAAACAATACAACTTCACAGGACGGCTTCCGGGCCATCCGCCCTGACTCTTTCGCCCAGGACTCGAAACTCCGGCGTGCGAAATCAGGAAGCAGCTTATGGCGATGGATCCCGGCCAGCTTTTCGAGAAGCCAGCGATGGACCGGGATACTGTTGGCGAAGTTGACGAGTCCGAAACTGGTGCGCGCCATCCGCCCCGCGCGGTCCGGATTGGCCAGCAGGCGGTCACGAAGAGGCATGCCGCGGGCTCGCACCCGCAGCGCCTTGAAGCGATGCACCAGCTTCGGAAAGTCGAGCTGATACGGATGGTTGTCGCGCGGCGTGTACGGGCAGTTCACCTCGCAGAGTTTGCACTGAAAGCACGTGTCGAGAATCCTCTCCGTCTCGGGAGGCGTGATCCGGCGCACGTCCCCTTCCTTGGCGCCGTCGATCAGGCGAAAGAGATCGGGAAAGGTGTCGCAGTACTTGAAGCAGAGCCGGCAACCGTTGCACGTTTCGAAAACCCGCACGATTTCGGCTTCAAGCCCCCTCGGATCCCAATAACGGGATTCCGCTGGATCGTAGGATATTCCTTCCGTCGGCTGGTACGAAATGTTGCCACCGGCGTCGCTCATTACAGGTCTCCCCGCTCCTATCACTCGCGCGTTCGAGGAAGGCCGCCGGGCACGGGGCAGCCTTGCCGCGCAAGCGGAAATCCGCGCCCGGCGCCGTACGATCAGGAAATTGACTGCAGCATCTGGGAGAAGCGCCCGGCGTGCGACTTTTCAGCCTTGGCGAGCGTTTCAAACCAGTCGGCGATTTCTGGGAAACCTTCTTCGCGGGCCGTTTTCGCCATTCCGGGATACATGTCGGTGTACTCGTGGGTTTCGCCCGCGATGGCGGCCTTGAGGTTGTCCTCGGTGGCACCCATCGGAAGATCGGTGGCAGGGTCCCCCACTTTCTTCAGATAGTCGAGATGCCCGTGCGCGTGGCCGGTCTCCCCCTCGGCGGTCTCGCGGAAGTTACCGGCGACCTCCGGGTATCCCTCGACATCGGCGATCTTCGCAAAATAGAGGTATCGCCGGTTGGCCTGGGACTCGCCGGCAAATGCGTACTTCAGGTTGTTATGCGTTTTCGATCCCTTTAACTGAGCCATGCTGCCCTCCTTTGAAGATCCGGTGCGATGTTACCGTCCGGATCGGTAAATATCAATCCTCATGCGTTATGTCGTCCAACCCGCCGGCGGCACTTTCCGCATGTTCCGATGATGCTGACATCAAGCCGCTCCGGGACAAACCCTCCCGGAACACCCTTGGGCAGAGTGATGCCCGGATCCGCTTCAAAATCCGTGATCCGCCCGCAATACCGGCACACCAGGTGCTGGTGGTTTGCCAGGTTCGCTTCGAACCGGCCCACGCCGTCCGTCGTGCTGACCCGTCGCGAAAACCCTTCCATCTCCAGCGATTCCAGAATGCGGTAGACGCTGGCGCGGGACAATCCCAGCATGGCCACGCGAAGCCGGGCGTAGACGGTCTCCGCCGTCGGGTGCGTGGCATCCCTGGCCAGCGCGCGATAGACTGCCAGACGCTGTTCTGTCAGCCTCACTCCTCTCCGGCGGCACTCCGTCGCGAAACGGGAGCACATGCGCTCCACCTCGCGCGGGCTCCTGGCGCCAGCCTTCCGCTCCGGCGGATGCACCCCGTGCTTGTTAGGACTCCGTATCATGTGGTAAATACTATCCTCTGATTGCGCCTTCGTCCATGAGTAAATGGCCGGATCCGCAAACTGCAGCCACAGATCTCATAGCGCGGCCCACAACCGCGACCAGGTAAGCGACCAATCCCGGAAGGCGTGGATTTGGCATTCCTCGCGCGGCGGGCGAATGCATGGCACAATCGGCGGAATCGCATCGGTATCGCAATCGCCATCGGGATCGATTTCGGCATCATTGCGCTGCCGACTTCAACACAGAGGCTTCCGATTGTGCACTGTCTTTGATAGCGATTGCGACTGCGATTGCGATCCCGATGCTGATACAGACCGTTATTCTGTGGTGCTGAAAAATCCTTTCCTTTTTGGCAAGGGTTTTCAGGTGAATAATATAGAGTACCGTATCCGTGAAGCCTGTGGCTGGCTTCCCATCCCGGAGTATTGTTCCGGGAGGGGAGGGACCGGCGCCTTTCAGGCACTCGGCCACTTGAACTGCACGGAATCCTGAGGCTACAATCATACCGCCCCGGGGATTAGGTGAACGGGCAACAACAGTCAACGCAGGGATCTAAGGGAGTCTCCATGAAATCGCAAATTCGGGTCGGTATGCTGCTTGTCGCGCTGGGTTTGTCCGGAATGTTGTGCTTGAACGCGTGGGTTCCATCCGCAAACTCCCAGCTCTCCGGGCTGTTGAGCAGCGGCGTCACAATGACGGAAACTACAACCGCCAACAACAGGACATCGACTGTGACCGTTTATTTCAGCGGCAACGCCATAAAGCGTGCGACGGCCGAAGGGCAGGACACCATTATGCGACTCGACGATGGCAAAATCATCTCCGTCGACAACAAGAAGAGAACTTACTCCGAAATGACCTTCGCCGAGATGCAGAAAGCGGTGGACGAGGCATCCGCGGCGATGGCGGGGAATGAAGAGGCGATGGAGGCGGTAAAGAAGATGATGGGAGGCGCCATGGCCTCGCTGACGGTCAGCAAACAGGGGCCCGGGGAAGCCATCGCGGGGTATGCGACCGAAAAGTACCTGGTGACCGGCCCGATGGAGATGGAAATCTGGGCGGCTCCAGATCTCAAGGTTCCACCGGCATATTTCGATGCCATCGCAATGCGCATGCCAGCAAATCCCGTGCTGGACATGCGCAAGATGTTCGATGCGCTCAAACAGATCAACGGCTGGCCGTTGAAGAACATCACAAAAATCAAGATGATGGGAATGAGCATGACCTCGACGGTCGAGGTCACCTCGGTTCAGAAAGGTCCCGTCCCCCCCTCTACTTTCGAGGTTCCTGCCGGCTTCAAACTGGTGAAGGAAAAATTCGACTAAAGGGCCCTCACGTCCGAAGCATCTATTTCAACGGAAACGGCCTGACGGATCAGGTCGACCTGCAGAACAAAGCGGAATCGTCCCTTTTTCTGCACAAGTTTCCCCTGGATGCCCTTGAGCGGACCGGCGATCACTTCCACCCGCTGTCCGATTTTCATGTACGGGTACGGGTCGAGGGAAAGGTTCGATTCCAGAAATCTTCTTACGCCTTCGATCTGTTCCGTCGGGATGGGGACGGCCTGGCCGTTGAAACCGACAAAGCGAACGGCTCCGGGGATATTCAGAACCCGATAGCGGTTGGCAGGAGTGTCCGTCTGACGCACGAAAATGTAACCGGGGAATAGCGGCAGCCAGATTCTTTTCTTCCGGTCCTTCCAGCGGCTGAGAATCTCGCGCATCGGAAGGAAGACCTCGATCGACCGTTCCGTCAGTTCGCCCATGAGTTTTTTTTCGAACCGGCTGCGGGTGTACAGTGCGTACCATGCGACCTGCCCGCCGGCAGGGGCGAGAACGGCAGGGGACAGGATGCGAACCCCGGGTGTCACAATGAGCGAATCTTCGCCGGGACCGTTATCCGCAGTCTCAGAACGATCATCAGGGAAGGTGACCTTTTCCATTCCATCGATTCCTGATCCCCGTCCTGCCCCCGGCCCGGCGGAGGATCGTGGCACGTCTTGCGCCGAGGCGACCAGTGCACAGCCCGGCGGGATCACGAATCGGAAGCCGGACCTGCGTGGAATATAATAAGCCTCACGGGGTGTGTCAAGCATAGGCAACGAAAGGCGGAGGGGCGGAGTCTTGAAGATACTGAATGCCTCGCAGTCGGAAGCGATCGCTGAGGCGGCGCGGATCATACGCGGGGGAGGTCTGGTCGCGTTTCCGACGGAGACCGTCTATGGGCTCGGCGCGGACGCATGCAATCCCATGGCGGTGGCGCGCGTTTATGAAGTCAAGCGCCGCCCCCGCATCGATCCTATCATTGTGCACGTCGCATCTCCCGAGGACGCAAAGCTATATGGCATGTTCCCGGACAATTTCGCGAACATTCTGATGACCCGGTTCTGGCCAGGTCCTCTGACCCTGGTTGTTCCCCGAACCGCCAGGATTCCTCCCATCGTCACCGCGGGGCTGGATACGGTCGCAATCCGAATGCCTGCGCACCCCGCGGCCCTGGCTCTCATCCGGGAGTCCGACCGGGCGTTGGCCGCGCCCAGTGCCAATCCATTCGGTTCCGTGAGTCCCACAGAGGCGAGCCATGTGGCGGATCAGCTTTCGGACCAGATCGATCTCATCCTGGATGGTGGGCGTTGTGCTGTCGGCGTCGAATCCACGGTACTCTCGCTGACGGGCCCGGTGCCGCGCATCCTCAGAGCCGGAGGCCTGCCCGCCGAAACGATTCGCGATGTCGTGGGAGAACTCGAATGGTCGGCGGATGCGTTGGAACGGCCCGAGGCTCCGGGCCAGATGGAACGCCATTATGCCACCTTGACCCCTCTGGAGGTCCTGGAAGAGGGTGACCCGAACGCCCGGCCTCGATCGGGGGAAAGGGTTGGACTGCTCTCTCTGACGGATCCAGAAGGCTGCTGCACCTATTCCGCCGTCGAAGTGCTGTCTCCCACCGGCGATATGCGCGAGGCGGCGGCCAACCTCTTTGCCGCATTGCACAGGCTGGACCACCTGAAGCTCGATCGTCTTGTCGCCTTCCCGCTACCTGAGCGCGGACTGGGGGCTGCGATCATGGATCGCCTCCGCAGGTGCGCCGTGCGAGTGTCCGGCAGCCGGGGCCCCGGCGGGAAACGTTGATCGCTTCGAGCCGTCTGCGAGGATCCGGACTCCGGGCGCCGATCATGCCGCAGCAATCATGACGGGCTGTCAGGCCTTACAGAGCCGGGGACGCCGGACGAGCAACCCACGCCGCTGCCGTTGGGATGGCGGTAAACACCTGCGGAGTATTCCTTCTTATCCTTGCCTCGTGTTACATTAATGTCCTTCTGGTGGAAGGGTGGCGGATGGAACCTGATTGCAGCGAAATCATTCCGGGCAGGCTCTGGGTCGGTCAATACATACGCGAGGACGAAATCGAGAAGCTAAAAGGCATGGGAATCACCGCAGTCGTCAGTCTCCAGACCGACACCGACCTCGCGCGGTGCGGCGTCTCTCCCGACACCTTGGCCGAAGCCTACGAGCGGGCGGGGATCGATTACCGGCGGGTGCCGACCACCGATTTTGACCGCTCCGCACTGGAGCGCAATCTGCCGGAGGCTGTCGCGGAGGTTGCCGCAATCCTCTCGCATCCGGCTGCGAGGCTCTACCTGCACTGCACAGCGGGCATCAGCAGGTCCACCACCACTGCCGCGGCCTACCTGATCCGGTTGCGCGGGATGATGGCCTGGGAGGCCTGTGATTACCTCCAGTCAAGGCGCGACTGCGATCCAGCACTCGAAATTCTGGAGAGATTTGAGGCGGCGGCCCGAGAGACTTCATGTTAGTACAGCCCGGCGGAGATCATCGTGGGCAAGATCCGGAAAAAGGGAGGGTATGTCTCCAAGCATAGCAGGCCCCTGGTTCTTTGTGGCATTCCTGGCAGTCGTCACCGTACTGTTGGCGATCGACCTCGGCGTTTTTCAGCGCAAAGCGCATGCTGTAAGTGTCCGGGAGGCACTCTGCTGGAGCACCTTGTGGATTGTTCTCTCGGTCCTGTTCGGAACCTGGGTGTACCGCAATTTCGGTTCGAAGGCGGGCCTGGAGTTTTTCACGGGCTACATCATCGAATACACCTTGAGTATTGACAACATATTCGTGTTCATCCTCATCTTTTCCTACTTCAAGGTCCCGAAGGATTTGCACCACAAAGTTCTGTTCTGGGGCATCCTGGGCGCTTTGATCATGCGCGGCACGTTCATTTATGCTGGCAGTCGGCTGCTTCAGGCATTTCACTGGATATTCTACCTGTTTGGAGCGTTCCTGATTTTCACCGGCTTCAAAATCCTCAGAAAAAACGAGGAGATTGAGGTTGATCCTGACAAAAACGCCATCGTTCGCCTCTTCCAGCGGGCGGTGCCCATGACGTCAGGCTATGCCGGCGGAAGGTTCTTCCTCAGAGAGTCGGGCCGGCTGGTTGCGACCCCTCTGGCGCTCGTACTGGTCACGGTCGAAACGACGGACCTGGTGTTTGCCCTGGACTCCATTCCGGCGATCTTCGGAATCACCACGGACTGGTTTATTGTCTTCACTTCGAACGTCTGCGCGATCCTGGGGCTACGTTCCATGTATTTTCTTCTCGCCGCCGTCGTGGATCGTTTCGTTTACCTGGGAAGGGGCCTGGGAATCGTATTGATGTTCGTCGGCGTCAAGATGGTTCTGGACGACATTGTCTCCATCCCCGTTCAAGTCTCCTTGCCGGTCGTTGCAGTGATTCTGGGTCTCGCGGTGCTGCTCTCCCTGCTCAAAGCGCGAATCACACCGAAACCTCGGACTGAAGACCCTGC
>JAFNAG010000450.1 GCA_017860135.1 Acidobacteriota bacterium | reverse complement strand
ACGGAACCTGGACCCCGGTCGGTGTTCGCTTCATGGCCATGGCTATGCGTGGCCCCACTGGCGGGGGAGGCGCGCTCATGTAGCCTTTGCATGCACAGGTTCCGGAGTCGAAGCAACCCACTGCCAAAGAGGGCCGCTGGCAAGTGGGTTTTTTTATTTTGATCGGTGCTGTGGGCGGATTTCAGAGCTCAGGCGGGGGACGGCAGGATGGGCAAGGGAACGGATCTCTTTCCATGCACCCCGCGGAGATAGACCGGCGCGAAATGCGGCGCTTTTGTCAGGATCCATACCTGAAGGGATGAAACAATGACGACCAGACGATTTGATACGCAGGCATTGCACGCAGGGCAGGAATCTGCAGATCCGGCTACGGGAGCTCGAGCCGTGCCGATTTATCAGACCTCCTCGTTCGTGTTCCGCGACACGGAACATGCAGCCAATCTTTTCGCCCTGCGGGAATCCGGGAATATCTACAGTCGCATCATGAATCCGACCAACGATGTATTCGAAAAAAGAATGGCGGTTCTCGAAGGCGGGACCGGCGCGCTGGCGGTGGCTTCGGGTCAGGCCGCGGTCTCATATGCTCTGCTGGCGGTTACTCGTCCCGGCGATGAAATTGCTGCATTCAATAACCTTTACGGTGGAACTTATCAACTATTACATTACACTTTTCCGAAATTGGGCCGGACTGCCAGGTTTGTCGACTCTGCTCGACCCGGGGATCTCGAGGGGGCGATCACTGAGCGGACGCGGGCGATCTATGCGGAGACGATCGGCAATCCGAAACTCGATCTGCCGGATTTTGAGTTCATCCGGCGCATCTCCGAGCGGGCCGGTATTCCATTCATAGTGGACAATACTGTTGGCATCGGCCTGGTCCGGCCCATCGACTTTGGTGCGGACATCACGGTGCTTTCGGCCACGAAATACATCGGCGGGCACGGCACTGCGATCGGAGGGGTGATCGTGGATGCCGGCCGTTTTGACTGGCGCAACGGGAAGTTTCCGGAATTCACGGATCCGGACCCGGGCTATCACGGCCTGCGGTACGCAGAGGCCTTTGGCGATCTGCCGGATGTCGGCAATGTTGCATTCATCTCCAAGGTCCGTCTTCAGCTTCTGCGCGACCTTGGCGCTGCGCTGAGTCCTTTCCATGCATTCCTGTTCCTGCAGGGTCTGGAGACCCTGCCGCTGCGGGTACGGCGGCATTCGGAAAACGCGCTGCAGGTGGCTCACTTTCTCCAGTCGCATCCTCTGGTGAAGTGGGTGAATTATCCGGGACTGTCCGGGCACGCTTCGCATTCCCGGGCTGCCAAATACCTGAAGGGCCGGTTCGGCGGGCTGGTGGGGTTCGGGATCCGGGGTGGGCTGGAGGCGGGGAAGCGGTTCATTGATTCCGTCCGGCTCCTATCCCACCTGGCGAACATCGGGGATGCCAAGAGTCTGGTGATCCATCCGGCTTCCACGACGCATCAGCAGCTGAGTCCATCCGAACAGGCGGCGACGGGGGTTACCGAGGATTTCATCCGGCTCTCCGTCGGCCTCGAAGACATCGAAGACATCAAGGAGGACCTGGACCAGGCTCTGCGGGCAGCGGTGCTCTGAGCTGCCGCCGGACCTTTTCCGCATGCACGCGGATGGAATGAAGCGATTCCGGAGGACGGGAGTTTCAGAGACACGAAGGTATTTTCTATACGGAAGATCGAGGTGACCAGTGGTGAAAAAGGGAACAGTCGGAATAGCGCGTGATGGAGGTCGCAGGACGGGTGCATCGCACAGTCCTGGCGGTGCACAGGGCAGTGTGGGAGAGGTAGCGACCCGGTTCCATCAGTTCGCACATCCACCAGGCACCTTGGTTCTCGAGAGCGGGCAGTCACTCGGTCCGGTTGAAGTTGCGTATGAGACTTACGGAGGGCTGAACGCGGAGAAATCGAACGCGATCATGATTCTCCACGCTCTGACGGGAGATGCGCACGCCGCAGGCATCCACGAAGCGGACGGACGTCTCGGCTGGTGGGATGCGATGATTGGGCCTGGGAAGGCATTCGACACAGAGCGGTATTGCATCATTTGTTCCAATGTCCTCGGCGGGTGCAAGGGGACGACCGGACCTGTGTCGGTAAATCCGCGCACCGGCCGGGTGTACGCCATGGATTTCCCGCTCATCACAATCGGCGACATGGTGGCGGTGCAAAGACGACTCCTGGATCACCTTGGGATCGACCGGCTGCTGGCGGTTGCGGGAGGCTCGATGGGCGGAATGCAGGCGTTGGAATGGCTGCGCGCATTCCCGGAACGGCTGTGCGGCGCGGTCGTTATTGCGACTGCGGCCAAGCACTCTCCGCAGCAGATCGCGTTCAACGAGGTCGGCCGGCAGGCGATCATGGCAGACCCCGATTGGCGGGAAGGGCACTACGACGGACAACCGCCGTCCAAAGGCCTGGCCCTCGCGCGCATGATCGGGCACATCACCTACATGAGCGAGGCCTCGATGAGCGAAAAATTCGGCCGTCGCATCCAGGCGCCACACCAGTCCCACAAGTTCAGCAACGGATTTGAGGTGGAGGAATATCTGCACCACAAGGGCCGTCGATTCGTCGAGCGCTTCGATGCCAACTCCTACCTCTACATTACGCACGCGATGGACTCCTACGACTTTTCCCGCGGGGAAGACATGCACCGGGCGCTGGCAGGTCTGACCCAGAAAGTGATGCTGATTGCGTTCCGGTCGGATTGGCTGTACCCGGTCGCGCAGTCACGGGAGATCGCTCGCGCCTGCAAAGCGGCCGGCGTCGACGCGACTTACTGCGAGATTGATTCCGATTACGGTCATGACGCTTTTCTTCTCGAGGTCGAGCAGGAGTCGCACCTGATCCGACATTTTCTGCAGGGGCTGGAAGCAGCAAGGGGGACATGCTGATGCCGCGCCGGAAGGATCCCGATGCTCTTCGGCCGGACCACCGGATCATCCTCGAGTGGATTCCTCCGGGCGCCGCAGTCCTCGACCTGGGTTGTGGCGACGGCGCGCTTCTCGACCTGCTGGTCCGCCGCAAAGGCGCCCGGGTGCAGGGAGTCGAGATTGACGAGCAGGCGATTTACCGGTGCGTCGCCAGAGGACTGAGCGTTTTCCACGAGGATATCGACGACGGCCTTTCGGGCTACCGCGACCGGTCCTTCGACTATGTGATTCTCAATCAGAGCCTGCAGCAGGTGAGGAGAGTCGACGAAGTGCTTCAGGAGGCATTGCGTGTCGGACACCGCGCCATCCTCGGTTTCCCCAACTTCGCGCACTACCGGGCGCGCTGCCAGCTGTTCTTCCTGGGGAGGACGCCAGTCACTCCCGCACTCCCCTATGAATGGCATGACACTCCGAACCTGCACTTTCTGAGCATCAAGGATTTCAAGGCCTATTGCCGGCAGCGGAGCATCCGGATCGAACGGGATGCATGCATCGCCGGGAAGCACAAAGTTACATTCTTCCCGAATCTTTTCGCAGGCCTCGGGCTCTTTCTGATTTCGACCTAGTTTTTTGGCTGGTTACAAACCAGCTCCGCATAGAATCCCCCAAATGCCGCCGATACAACAGTCCATCGCGATCTGAGGCGAAACGGCACTCTACTTTCGCCACGATACCTGTAGGAATATTTTACATTCTGCATCGCACGCCGCATCTATTGAATGGACATAGGTACTAAAGGCATTGAAAGGTGCTTTCAGTTCCATCTGTAATTCCTTTTTACATTTTTCTCGCGCAGCCCGCAGACAACCCTTTTAAACAATCAACAGAGGAAATTATATTTCGATGGTAAGTTATTATATTTATTATAGATACGATTTGTCTGGTATAAATGGGAATCTGGCATTGCGAGTGGCTCGGTATTTGCTTAAATCAGGCTAGAACTTGTTGATGCTCTTGCGCCTCCAGGTCTTTTGGGACCCTTCCTGCGCCTGCCTCCGAGACCGGCATCCTGGCATCCTTAGAAATATCCCGGCGGGAAACCATGGACAGGTTCCGCCTTTCATCACATCAGCATCCGCAGTCATGGCCCGAAG
>JAFNAG010000449.1 GCA_017860135.1 Acidobacteriota bacterium | reverse complement strand
CTCCAGGTCTTTATCGCTGCGCAATGTCCCCGGTGCCCGGCCGTAGTGGAAACCGCATTATTTGCATGGCGCCGATTTGCGCCCGAGCCATTCCTCATCGTGGACGCGGAGCAGTTTCCCGATCTAACCCTCCGGTACGGGATCAAGGCGGTGCCTGCAATCGTATTGGACCGCCGCCTTGTCCTGACGGGCGCGATCGCGCCCGGCCGGCTGACGGAGCTGATTGCCCTCCGCGGCACAGCCAGCTTCGAGGCGGAAGCGACCCGCTCGATGTTGGCAACGGGCGGGAGGCCATTCTCGGACTCCTGCAGGAGTCCGATATGTCTTCCCGCATGGGTGCTCTGGTGGTCATGGAAAGGGCTCTGACAGACCAGCCCGATGCCGTGCGCGCAATGATGCCGCATCTCATCTGCCTTCTTTCGCACCCCGACGCGCGCATCCGGGGAGACATTGCGGATCTATTGGGCAGAACAGGCGACTGGGGGGCTATCGCGCGACTTGAACTCCTGGCCACCGATCCCGATCCCGACGTGGCGGAAGCGGCTGTGGAAGCAATCGAAGCAATCCGCAGCCGGCATGCTTGAGCACGACGTCGAGTTCCTTATTTATACGAGGGTGCACACGCCAGGATCTTTCGGCAGATGCTGAACGGCATTGCAAAGCGAGCGGGATCGTGACCGGGACCTGCTCCGCAAGGCGTGGCGGACTGCCGGGGAAAGCCATCCTGCACTCCTGACCCCTCAGAGACCCTGATGAGATAATCTCGAGGTCGTAAAGGTCTGAGGCGCAAATCGGCTATTTCTCTTCGGGAAACTTCAAAGCCAGAAGGGCTTTTTCGGGGTCCTTCACGAAGGTCTCCCGGCAATCCTTGGAACACAGGTGCACGGAGTATTCCCCGTAGGCGGCGCTGTTCTCCGGATTCCCATCCATCCCAAGCATGCATGTAACGCATTTGGAAACGACCTTGTCGACCGTGCCGTCCGCGGCATCGGCTTTGGCCAGGACCGCGATCGCTGCCGGGCTGGGTGTCGCGGTGACCGCGCTCTTCCCGGAATCCGCCGGCGGTTCGCCCGTGCTGCAGCCCGAAATCATGAGCATGCCCGCCAGGAGCAGCCCTACGATCATCTTCGGCCCATTCACATTCGGCATATCGTACCTCCTGTTATTTCCACCGGCATGCAAATAGCCGGGGCGCGTCCCGGGCGCCACTCTCATAACCGGTGGCGCTCATAAAGTGCCGGCGATGGATCCGCACATCGGGAGCGCTCCCCCTATACTGCCCTGCGCCGATGCGATCTGCAGTGAAGGATTCAAACATCCATTCCTGCCGATCAGTGTTATTCTATAGGTTGCATAGCGCTTAGCACAACCGGCGATTTTGTGCGGAACGGATTTGCATCGGGAGGATGTCTGGCTATGCGCAAGACCAAAATCGTTGCCACCGTTGGGCCCGCCTGTGACGATCCCGGGATCATGGCGGAACTGATGCTGGCCGGCATGGATGTGGCCCGTCTGAATTTCTCGCACGGGGATCATGAGCAGCATCGGCGGCGCATCGACGCGCTTCGACAGGCCGCCCGAAAGACCGGAAAACAGGTGGCACTCTTGCAGGACCTCCAGGGCCCCAAGATTCGCACAGGCGCGCTGGCCGGGGGAAAGCCGGTCCAACTTCCCACCGGGGGGAAATGCGCCATCACCGCCCGGGAAACCGCCGGCAGCGCCGCTCTTTTCAGCACAACCTACGCGGCTCTCCCCGGAGATGTGCGGCCGGGAGATCGCATCCTGGTGTCGGACGGCTTGATCGAGCTCCGGGTGCTGTCTGCCTCCGGCGACACCATTACAACAGAGATTATCAACGGAGGAGAACTCCGGGAGCGGCAAGGGCTCAACCTGCCGGGGGTGAAAATCAGTTCTCCCGCGCTGACCGCGAAAGATGCAGCGGATCTGGAGTTCGGCCTGGCCCACGACGTCGACTGCGTAGCGCTCTCCTTTGTCCGATGCGCTGCCGACATCCGGAAGGTCAAAGACCATATTGCCGCCGCGGGAAAGGACACGCCCGTCATCGCCAAGATTGAAAAACCGGAAGCACTCGAGGACATATCCGCCATCCTCGCCGAGGCGGATGGTCTGATGGTTGCCCGCGGCGACCTCGGGGTGGAAATTTCGCCGGAGCAGGTTCCACAGGCTCAAAAGCAGTTGATCCAAGCCTGCAACGCCGCAGGAATCCCGGTTATTACCGCCACGCAGATGCTGGAATCGATGATTCACAGCCCGAGGCCCACGCGTGCGGAGGCCAGCGACGTGGCCAACGCCATCCTGGACGGCACTGACGCGGTGATGTTGAGTGGGGAAACGGCCGTCGGATCCTTTCCGTTGGAAGCCGTGCGCATGATGGCGCGCATCGCCGCCGTGACGGAGTCGAGCCGCCCCCAGCACCATCATAAATTTGAAACTGCTCGAAAGCGCGCGCAGCCGCAGAACCCGCCGGAGGCGATCGCAGCCGCAGCCTGCGCCATCGAGAGGGTACTTCCCGTCAAAGCCATTGTTCCTTTCACCCGGACGGGAAACACCGCCCGCCTGGTGGCCAGGATGAGGCCGAACGCGCCCATCGTGGCGATCACCCCATCCGAACAAACCTGCCGCCGCCTCGCTTTTGTCTGGGGCGTTATTCCGATCTTGAGCAGGCAGTTTGCCGACCTCCAGGAATTGGGCGAAATCGTCAACCGGACATTGCCCGCTCACGACCTCGGTCGGGTGGGAGATCTGGTCGTCGTGACCGGCGGGCACCCCGTGGACCGCACCGGCTCGACCAACATACTCAAGATCTTTCAGATCAACGGCTGAAGCACCTGCCGAGGCGCCGGCCGGACACACACCTCCGCTACGGTATGCACTTTAGTTCGAGGGGCCTTGCCGTGAAACGATATGAAACCACCAGTTCGCGAAGGGAATTCTTGAAAGAAGGAGCGGCTGGAATCGCAGGAACAGCCTTCTTTTCCGCTTGCTCGCGCCCACCGCAGGAGCCGCCTCAAAAAGCAGGGAATTTCATCTCCCGCACCCTCGGGCGGACAGGCCTCAGCCTCCCCGTCGTCAGCATGGGGTCCGAATACTCCGTCAACCTGGTCCGCATGGCGCTCGAAGCAGGCATTGTGTACATTCACACGTCGAGTTCGTATGCCGAGGCAAATCACGAACGCATGCTGGGCGCAGCATTCAGCGGCCTGCCCCGCGACTCTTTTGTCATCGCAACCAGCCCGGACCTCCCCTATCGATCCGACAATGGCAGCGGGCGGTCTGCGGATATCTTGAAGGACATCGATCCCAACAAGATCATCAGCTCGCTGGAAAGCAGCCTCCGGCGCCTGCGGCTGGATTACGTCGATATCTACTACCTGTTGTCCATTGGCAGCCGCGAAATCACCCTGCACGAGCCCTACATGAGAGCCTATGAGCGGCTAAAAAAGGACGGGAAAACCAGATTCGTCGGAGTGGGCACGCACGCAAACGAGCCGGAGGTGATACGGGCAGCAGCCGAAAGCGGTTTCTGGGAGGTAGTCCTGACCGCGTACAATTTCAGGCAGTCTTATCGCGATGACGTTTCGGACGCGATCCGGCAGGCCGCCCAGGCAGGGCTCGGCGTAGTGGCGATGAAAACACAGGCAGGAGTGTACTGGGACCGGACTCGAACTAAAATCAACATGAAAGCCGCCCTGAAATGGGTGCTGCAAAACGAAAACGTCCACACCGCCATTCCCGCTTTCTCCAACTATGACGAGATGAGGGAAGATCTGTCGGTGATGGAGAACCTGACCCTGACGCCGGAAGAGAGGCGGGACCTCAGGCTGGGGGAGACGCTGGGGCTTTCCGGCCTCTACTGCCAGCAGTGCGGCCGATGCCTCGGCCAATGCCCTGCCGGCGTGGATATCCCGACTCTCATGCGCGCCTCGATGTATGCCTTCGGGTACCAGCAGCCGGGCAAGGCCAGCGCTGCGCTGCGCGCGTGGCCATCCCCTGATATCGCATGCACTCAATGCTTGCGCTGCAACGTCCGCTGTTCCCTTGGAATGGATGTGAGATCTGCTGCAGTAAGTCTAGTGAGCGCGGGCTTCAGCCCGCGCGCTTCTCATCCCGGGGGAGCCGCAAGCCGCCAGTCTGGATGGACCAGGCACCTCATCAATAGGATTGCGAAAGCGACTGAACGATGCGCAGAAGCGCCGCCAGCCTCAATTCATCCGGCATGAGGCGTGCATATCGCATGGCGGCGTCAAAATTGTCGAGCGCCAGCTCCGCGATGAGCGCCATTTCAAGCTGGTCTGCGGGGCTGCCGCCGACTCTCGCGC
>JAFNAG010000146.1 GCA_017860135.1 Acidobacteriota bacterium | reverse complement strand
GTTGCCGTAGAAAGAAACGACAATACCAGTGGCGGCTTGTGCCGCCTGGTTCGTCAGAAAGATATCACTGCTCCAGCCGTCGCCGGATGCGTACTGTGAAAGTACAGTGTACGTTTGGGCAAAAGCCGGCGTTGCCAGAAGCACGGCCATCAGGGCCAGGAGTCCCAAATGTCCATTCGACAGGTTTCTTTTTCTCATACCTTTCTCCACGGAAAGTATGAAACCTTATATTTAAAGAACGAAAGCCAAATTCACTGGACCAGGCGGAATATCACCTACTCTACGTAGTACCCCATAAAACGGACAAGAAGCGCAGGCGCCGTATGGACTTGGTTCACCCGCAAGGGTCATCTTTCCTGCTTCGCATAAAAGTCTATTCTGTCGACTCGTGCCACTTCCGGAGCCCGTTGGCAGCCAGCGTAGCACAAATCGAGAGCCCAGGATGCAAAATTCAATAAAACCTTCGGCCGCGGAACAAAGGAGAGATTTCGCGAGGAGTTACTGACTCTTGCCTCCCCTTTCAAAGTGCGCGGACTCTGACTGTCTGACCGCGCGGCAGGCGGCCCCCTTACAGCAATGCCTATGGTTACTATGGAAAATACGGGCCGGCAAAGGACTGGAAGAAGATTCGTCTGACCGATCGGGAAGCAGTGGATCCGGTATACCTCAGGTTCATGTCCGAGCACTACCGGATGACACCCGGAAGATGTCATCGCGATGCGCGCCCGGGAGAATGGATTTGTCGTCATCAATGACGAGATCCGGAAGCAAAAACCCAACGGGAAGGCGGAGAAAGAAAAACTGAATTCGAAGGGGAAAGGCAACACGAAAAAGAGGAACTGAGCCGGCGACACAGCAGCAGGTTTCATGTCCCGGTTCCCTGCCGCACTCCAGGAGGCGCTCAGAAACCGGTCCGCCAAGAGTATCTTCTTCCCCGCTTCATTTCCAGTGCGACTGGATGTACTCCTCGGTTTCGAGAAGCCCGCCTTGCATGATCAGGTAACCGTTGTGCGGTTCGCGCTCGGTAATCTCGTGGTTGACGGGCTTTCGCATCAGGCGGGTTACCTCCTCCCGGTCGCTGGTATGCCCCAGCACCCAGGAGAGCTTCATCAGCGCGGTTTCCGGCAGCATGTTGTCCAGCGGGACGATCCCGATGTCCAGCAGATCGCGCCCGGTGTCGTAGACGTACATCTGCGCATACCCCCACAGCGTCTGCACGGTCATCATGACGTGCACTCCCGCATCCACAGCCCGCTTGATTGCGGGGTACAGCGGCTTGTTGACGTGACCCAGGCCGGTGCCGGCGATGACGATTCCCCGATAGCCCTTTTCCACGAGAGCATCGACGAGGTCGGGGTGCATCCCGGGGTAGTAGTAAAGGATGGTGCTGCGTTCGTCGTAGACGGCGTCAATCTTCACCTGGCGGCTCCGGTCCCGCTGAATGTATTCGCTGTTGATATGGGTGAAGCTGTCGCGGCTCACCACCGCCAGGGGAACATCCCCTATGGTGCGGAAGGTGTTCCGATAGGAACTGTGCATTTTTCGTGTTCGCGTGCCGCGGTGGAGCAGTCCGTAGCGGTCCGATGTCGGCCCGAACATGGAGATCTGCACCTCCGCAATGTCGCCGTAGGCCGCGGCGCGCACGGCGTGGATCAGGTTCAGGGCCGCATCGGAGGAAGGACGGTCGCTCGAGCGCTGGCTGCCTACGATCACGATCGGGACGGGCGAATCCTGCACCATGAAAGACAGGATGGCAGCGGTATGTCCCATGGTGTCGGTGCCGTGGCCGATGACGATGCCGTCGACGCCGCCGGCGATTTCTGCTCCGATAGCGTGAGCCAGGGTGATGTACTGCTCCCTGGCCATGTTTTCAGAAAACACCCCGAAGAGTTTTTTTGTAGTCAGATTGCAGATGTCGGCGAGCTCGGGGACGGCGCCGTAGAGCTCACCGGGGGTGAAGGCAGGGATCACGGCGCCGGTCCGGTAATCAAGCCGCGACGCGATGGTGCCCCCGGTACCAAGCAGAGTCACGCGCGGCAGGTCGGGCTGGACCGGAAATTCCTTTTCCGGAATCTTGTAGATCGCCTCCTTGAATCCGAGCTCCACAGCGGCCGCCACCCTGTCCACATGCACGCCGACGTTATATCCATTCTTCATTTTGACGACGATGTGCTCGTCATCCAGAGTCTCGCTGCGGGGCAGAATCACGCCCTCGAATACGCTTCCCGCATCGTTGGTGAGCCGGGCTTCACTCCAGACGCGCAAACCGAGGGCGCTGAGCCTGGCCCGGGCCCTGCCCTTATAGCCCTTGAGCGGATCCTGCATTTCAGTGCTCATAGTTTCCCCTCCACCTCGTTCCGCAGGGAGGCAGCGACTTCGGCGGCAGGCACTCTGCCGAGCAAGCCGCGCATGACCCTTCCCATGGCAAGACGCCGGACGAGTCCGGCATCCTTCCGATAGGCAGCCTGCCCGGCTTCCACGACGTGCTGCCGGAGGGACCCACGCCAGTCGCCGACGGCTGCATCCAGCCCACACTCGGACAGGATCTGCCCCAAAGACTGCCCTGTGGATTCCGCCATGCGCCGCACAAGAAGGTCCCGAGCTTCGAAAAGAACTGGCCTCTCACGCAGGACGCGGAATAATTCGCACCACCGCTCCGCTGCAATCCGGTCCACGGGAATTCCGGCGCGGCGCAGGCCCACCAGTCTCTCACCGAAGAAGAAGCAGGCCATGCGCAAGTCCGCTCCGCACTCCGAGACAACCCGGTCCACCATCGCGGCGCCGCCCCTGCGGATCAGGTAATGTGTCGTGGAGGCAGGCACGCCGGCGCCCGCATAGCGCTCCTCGCGAAGCCACGGTTCCTCGGCCAGGTTGCTCTTGAGGCGCACCACTCTATCACGCATGATCCGGGTCGGAGGGCTGTCGGTGTCCGGATACATGCGGTCCGGACCGGGGAGGATGCGCTCGAAATCCGTCGTGCCGTCTTCGAACGGCTGGCGGGTTTCATTGGGCACGCCATCCGTGGCGTCGGCATAGCGGAGGCGGACTTCTTCGGCCGCGGTGCGGCAATCCTCATCCGGCCCCCAGACTACCACGATCGCATCATCCGGTTCACAGTGAAGCCGTGCGCGCACGCGTCGCAACTCCTGGAGCGCGCCGCGGTAATCCGGCCATTTCTCGCCGCTCAGCAGGATCGGCGGCTGGTCGAGTCCGGATATGACGCGCACCCGCCCCGCCAGCTCGTGCGCGAAGGTAAGGTCAGGCTGGCCAGGCCAGGAAAGCGTGCCCGCGAGCCCCTTCAACCGCACGGCCCTCACTGCATAGGGACCCGCCCCGAGCTCAAATCCCGGGCGCCGCTTTTCTGCATTCACCCACTGCTCCCATGCTTCGCGGCGCAGCAGGGAGTAGTCCGACGCCGAGAAAAGATCAGTGACTTCTGCGGACTCGATTTCAATCTTGGCCGCGGCGGTGAATCCCCGCCGGTGCAGCTCATCGCGCAGCTTCAGAAGGTGCGCCTGCCGGATCGCTTCCCCATGCACCAGCCCCGGCGCCCACCCCGCTTTCGGCACCCCTTTGATCTCCACCCGCCGCCCGCCGCGCACGGACACGTTCACGTCCTGCCGGCTTGCCCCCAAGCCCACCCGGACATGTCCTGTCGAGCGGCACACCCGGCCGATCAACAGGATCGCTGCCGCCACTTCCTCGGGGGTCCGAAGATCGGGTCCGGTAACCGTCTCAATCAACGGCATGCCAAGCCGGTCGGTGCGCCAGACAATCAGGTGACCCTTGTCCGAAACCTCCCGGCAGGAGTCTTCTTCGACGCTCACCTGGGTAACCGTGATATGCCGTCCGCGAAACGGCAGACGCCCGTTCACCCCCACGATCGCCGTCCGCTGGAACCCCGTCGGGATCGACCCGTCGAGGTATTGCTTGCGCGCGATGTGCACCTCGTCGACGATGTCGCATCCCAGCATGAGGCACTGCTCGATCGCGATGTCCACCGCCTGCTGGTTGACGAGGAAGGGCGGCGTGTCATCCATCTCGTAGGTGCAGACATTGCTCTGGTGCAGCAGGTAGATAATGTTCTTCTTGGTCTTGAACTCCATCAGGGCCGTGCCGTCGTACTCGCCCAACTCCGAGAGCGTCGGCCGCATGTGACGCAGCACCGCGCCGTCGTGAGTCTCCGTGTACCGGCCCGCCGGGCAGTGGCAAAACATCTTGCGCTCGGTCAAGAGCTGCTGGTGCACCTCGAGACCGGCGATCAGCCCGACTTCCGCGTAGTCGATTCCCTGGTGCACGCTACACTCCTCCTCTCCGGCATCAACAAAAAGGCTGATGATACTCCATGGCGGTTTGTATTGGGAAATCCCGGCTGCCGGTTCCCCGTGCGAGGAGCAGTAAGTCTGAATCGGGAAAGGAATCAACCGGGTGCACGGCAAAGCAGTTACAGACTGCTCGCTTCACACCCGGCGCCGCTTTCGACCTCCCGGCCGGCCGGATAAACAGATTCCGGCCGGTGCCCGGGAGTCTTGAATCGGATCAGTTGTTGGACCGGCCGGCCGGCCCCAATCTGACGGGAGTCGCTCCGGCCAGGTACATGCCGTTGAACAGGAACTTGAAGGCTCCGTGCGGCTGTGCCCGGAAGGTGATCTCGGGACCGAAGAGATATACCTTTCCTTTGCCCACGGGAGCTTCCACTGCAGCCAGGCCGCCCTTGAGATATGCCTGCCCCCAGGCCCAACCGCTGCGCAATGGCTGTTCTGTCGCAAACCAGGCGACGGGTTTCAAGCCCTTCAAGGCTGCATCCGGCTCAAAGCGGAAAACCGGATTGTTACTGTAAAAAACGTCCAGCTTCTCCGGCAAGCCGTAGGCGAGTGGATTGCTGGTATCGACAGTGACCTGAACGATGGAGCCAGGTACGTAGTATTTCTCCCTGGACAGCCCCCTTTCCGTGCCATCGGCAAGGCGTTCGCTCAAGTGGTTGCCGAGCGGCAAACCAAGTTGCTCGCTTATCCCGGTTGCGGACCCGATCGCCACGATCGTGCCTCCATCCTCCAGGAACCTGCGCAACTGCGGCAGGGTCGTGGCAGCAGTCATCGAGCCGACGCGGTTCTGGTATTCCGGTGGAACGTTGGCAGGACCGCCACCGCGTCCGCCCCCACCCCCGCCTCCGCGGCCGCCAGCACCGCTGATACCGGCGCCATTCGGCAGAATTATTACATCGAACTTGCTCGCAAGATTGCCCGCATCGAGTTCCGGGGCGAACACAAGTTGGTAGGGTATGGGATACTGCTTCTCGAACATATAACGAATCCAGCCGGAGGGCATGGATCCGCCATAGGTATCCCACAGGCCGACCCTCAGGGTTCGGAGTTTCAGTGCATCGGCCGCAGGCGCCGTCGCCGTCGCGTCGAAGCTCAGGCCGATTTCCGCCGCCAGCTTGTCCAGTACTGCCCGTGTCGTCGGCTTCGAAGGAATGTAGATTGTCCCCGCCGGGAAGGCTTTACCTCCAGACGAGAACGGATTCTTGAGCCAGTACACTTCTTCGCCCGCCGCCAGGAGCCGCGTGGTGCCAACGAAAGAATCGTTCAACTGGTGGCTGAGAAGGTACCCTGCCGTACCCTGTGCGGCTGTGATTTTCCCCGCCGGCACTTTGACAGTTTCCGTCAGCTTCTCGAACGGCCCGTCGAAGGCGTCCATAATCCGATCGAACTGCACACCCATCTGGTAGGCCACGGTCCAGCCTGTGACGTCGTAGGGCGCCCTCGGCGGCCCGCCGGGATACGGAATATCGTCCGGATGATCCTGCGGTTCCATCATGTCCATCAGCTGGGGCCGGAATGCCTGGGCTGCCTTCAGGACATAAGAACCCGCCGGATACGTCTTCCCCGCCACCTGGAACGAGCTGGTGGCCCGGTGAGCCACGACGCCGTTCCTCATGAGAACATTGATGAACCTGGTCGTGGTGAGAAAATCGGGCTGATCCGAAGGCAGGATAAACCCCCGGGGATCTCTGGTCGCTGGATTGTGCAGGACGCTCATGTATTTGGCCGCATCCGCGGATCCGCCTCCGCGTCCGCCGCCTCCGCCGCCAAATCCCTCTCCGCCACCCCGTGCGCCCATTCCGCCCGCGCCGCCCGGCATGGCGCCTCGTCCCGCCGCCTGGGCGGCGGCCTGCTGGTCCTTGGCCATGACATCCTGGAAAGCTTTGAGTTTCTTGGGTGTGATGGTCCAGGTATCCCGGCTGCCCCGCTCAATCGAGTTTTTCCCCATGCGATAAATCCGGTAGAGGAAGTCTTCGCGCATTTTCGACGCCAGATCCAGAATCGCGCGGTTGGCAGTGATCAGGTACTCAATCGACTGACGCTGATGCCAGACCTGCGGCATGATGGGGTACGGCTGATTGCCGTCCGGCACGAACCGGGCGGGGACCAGAGGAATGTTGACAGGAGTCGGATTTCCGATGCATTCCGACAGAAGGCCGATCTGATTGTGGAATCCGACGCTCGTGCGGACTCCGCCATTGAACCATGTGGAATAGTTGGCGGCTCCCCGGGTCACCGCACCCGGCTTTCCCTCGGCGATGAACCGGTTGTGAATCGCCATCCCCACCAGCTCTATCCCCATGGGAACAAGCGGGTCGTAGTTATAGTTGAAGGGATCTCGGAACGGCGCCATGAACAGCACGCTTCCGGCAGGGCCGGTTTGGTGCTGGTTGTACATGATCTGGGGAATCCACTCGATGAACATCTGCCGGTTGATCGCCTCGGTTTCGGACAGGTTGGACATATAGGAGTCGCGATTGTTGTCGTGCCCGGCATACTTGTTGTACAGGACAGGAATGCCCCCTGTGGAGCGTCTCGTCGGCTCCGGTTCTTTCATGTACCAGTTGGACACGAGTTCCATCCCGTCGGGATTTACCGGTGTCAGGAGCAGGATCACGTCGTTGAGGATTCTCAGAGTCTCAGGATCGTTCCGGCTCACCATCTGGTATGACATCTCGAACAGCCCCTGCGCGGGGACACATTCCGTGGCGTGGAGGCCGCCGTCGATCCAAATCACCGCTTTGCCTTCGGACGCGAGCGCGCGCGCCTGATCGTCGGTCAATCCCTCCGCCCGTGCCAGGCGCTGCGATATTTCCTTGTACCTGTCCAGCTTCTGGTGGTTTGCCGGAGAAGTGATGATCGCCATGATCATCGTCCTCCCTTCGGAAGTCTTGCCGATTTCCACTACCTTCATCCGGTTGGATTCCTTCGACAACTTTCCCCAGTACTCGACCAGCTGGGTGTAATTCGCCAGAAAATAATCGTCGCCGGCCGTGTATTGGCCGAATTTTGGCGGAGTGATGGTCCCCTGGGCGTACAGCCCCATCCCGCTCAGCGCCATCAGCGCCGCCAGGACTACGGCCGGCAGTCGCTTGCTGATTCTTGTGGGCATGAAAGCTCTCTCCTTCCTGAAAGCAATTTGACTATCGATATCCGGCCGCAGGCCATACGTGTGATCGCCTGCGGGGACGCCTTGATACGTACCGAACGAAAGCATGAACTTACCCTTGAGGGCACGGGCCCTCGCACGAATCGCTTACCTGCCGCACGGCACAGGCAGGCCTCCGTGCAGGTTGCCAGATGATGAAGGACTATTTATTCCCTTGGAGATAGGAAAGGCAAGAAAAAAGGGTGGAGCGCCGCTGGCCAGGCGGCGCTCAGCATATTCCCGGGAATCCCCGGGGCCGATGTTCCGTCGGCAGGGCGCCGGCGAACCGTCGCGTCTCACTTTTTCTTGTTTAATTCCAGGAAATGGGCGCCCACCTTTTCCCTCTGCTCCGCTGTGATGCGCGGAGCAGTTTCCTTCAGAATCTGCTTGAACGCCTCCACCTCCTCAGGCGTGGCGGGACAGCCGATGTTCGTGCCTTTGGCGGTCCGATTCGAGTCGGCGATCTTCTCCCCCCTGGCGTTGAGGAAAACCAGAAAGGGGAGGCCCGCTTTGGCGCCGCCCCATTGAGCGATCATTTCGGCCGCACCGGGATTTTCCAGGGCCTTGTTCGGTTCGGATTCCTGAATCACCAGCTTGACCAGAACAAAGCTGTCTTGGAACATGGCACGGTAGTCAGAGTGGTCCAAGACGGCTTCCAGCCGTCTGCACCACCCTCACCAGGATGCGGTCGAGTGGATGAATACGACTTTGTCTTCCGCGGCGGCCTGTGTGACCGCGGCATCGACAATCGACTTGGCAGATTCAGGCGTTTTCTCCTGCGCCCACAGGGGCACCGCACCGCAAGAGGCGAGGAGGGTCCCAAGAAAGATCACAGGCATTTTTCTGGACATGCAATGCTCCTTCCGAATAATACCTCGTTATTGTCCCGAGCAATTGACATCCTCCCACCCCATCCTGTTTTTTGCAAGCGGATTGGCAAAGATGAACCTGAAGAAGGAATCCGTTCAGAGGCGCAGGCACGAAAACAGTCGGAAGGTGCGTCCCGGAGATTTTGTTCTATTGCGGCACGGAACTTGCTCCGCTCGATGAGAGTGCCTCCGGATCATGACCTGCGTCAGAAGCAGCTCGGGAAGGCGGCATTTGTAGTGTCTCCTGACTCCTTCAAACTGCATCCGCCAATAGGGTCCGAAGATCGGCTGTGGCGCTACGGCGCACCGGGTTTTCTATCAAGCTGCCTGCCCTCCGCTGCTGCGGTTAGTATATAATGGCGCCGGGAGGAAATCGCAATGCTCACCTTGCGCTATCACGGCCACGATTGCTGGGAATTGAGTGACGACAGATACCGTGTGTTGATCGATCCATATCTGACCGGAAATCCTCTGGCAGACGTCCAGGCGGATGCGTTTGCGAAGCTGGATGCCATCGTAATCACTCACGGCCACGGAGACCACATCGGCGATGCAGCCGCCATTGCCAGGCGGAGCGGCGCCCTCGTTATATCGAACTTCGAGATCGTTAATTATCTCGGCGCTCAGGGATGCCAGGGACACCCGCTGCACATCGGCGGAGGCAGGCAATTCCCTTTCGGACATGTCAAGCTGACCATCGCCCACCACGGATCCACTGGGCCCAATGGCGAAGCCCTGGGTAATCCGGCAGGGGTGATCATGACCATGGCGGGCAAAAAGGTCTACCATGCGGGCGACACCGGGCTGTTCCTTGACATGCAGCTGATCGGCGAAGCCTGGGGGCCCCTGGATGTCGCGTTGCTCCCCATCGGCGACAATTTCACCATGGGGATCGACGATGCGGTCCGCGCTACCGGATTCCTCAAGGCGCACATGAACATCCCGATGCACTACAACACGTTTGGCGTGATCGAGGCCGATCCGCAGGAATTCGTGCGCAAGGTCGAAGCTGCCGGCCGCAGGGCAGTCGTCGTGAAACCTGGAGGGGAGTACAAGATCCCCTGAACGCATTCCCGCGACGTGCCGACATGAGGATTTGGATTCGGAGCATCGCCGAGACCATCCGGCTTCTTGCCTGGAGCGTGAGGAGTGGAGGAACGGCAGCCCGGCAGGGACATCCTGCCGCCCAGGGAATCGGAGATCATTACCGACCACCGGTCCAACGCCGATGAAATGGAGGTGATCGAGCTTCGGATCCGAAAAGCAAGGCGATCAGCGGAGAGCGGTTCGTTGTCCGGTATGGCCAGGGGGAATGCACGCTCAGCATGGCCGCACGAGGGCACGCGCTCATGGCTGTGAGCGGAAAGCTGGTTATAGTGAATAGGGGACACAATAACTGGGTGCCGGCTTGGGTGCCGTTTTCCTTGGAGGACTGATGCATAGCGTGCTTAGAGTGATTTCTATTCTCGTCGCAGCAATCGGCGCGCCCGCCACATTGGCGTCCTCACTGCTCATCCCCGTGGACGCGGAGACGGCCGCTCAAAAGCCGGGTGCGCTTCGTGCGTGCTCTCTGCTCACTCCGGCCGAAATCAAAAGCATCCTCGGCGACCGCACGCCTCGGTTTTTCGATCAGGTGCCCCCGAACGAGGAAACCCTAAGCAACGGCGGTACCGAATGCTTCATCTCGACCATCACGATCCAGCTCGATGCCCATCCCGTTGCTGCGTTCGAAGAGACGCGAAAGAGGTACATGGCATCGAGCAGGACGAAGTTCGAGCCGATCTCCGGAGTTGGTGACGCCGCCTACTTCTACGAACAGGACGCTGGCAAGCAGTCGCACGTTGCCGGGATCTACACGAAAGTCGGTCAGCACGTGTTGACCGTATCGATGGACGTGATTACCCCGGCAACAGCAGAGTCGATCCGCCCGGGCCTGCTCGCCCTCACGAAGGCCGCCGCCACAAAGCTGCGCTAGCGGGCGTGCACAAACATTCAACTCCTCTTCTTCGTGCCCTTCGCCTCTTCGTGTTGATTTTGAGATAAGGGTTCGCGCAAAAATAAGTTTACATTCTGGCGCGAGCGCCGGGCGGGCAGATGCAAGGCGCCGCGACGCAGGCGATGTGGTGACATCGTCGAGGAGCGGCAACGCCGCAGATGCCCGCCC
>JAFNAG010000145.1 GCA_017860135.1 Acidobacteriota bacterium | reverse complement strand
GACAGGCTGCGCAGGAACGTCTGCGGGAAGACCACTCCGAGAGTGGAAGGAATCGACACGATCGAGGCGGCAAAAATGACCGGAATCACACCCCCGGAATTGACGCGGAGAGGCAGGTGGGTTGCCTGACCGCCATAGACCTTGCGCCCGACCACTCGTTTGGCGTATTGCACCGGGATTTTCCTTTGCCCGCGTTCGACAAACACCACCGCCGCCACGGTAAGGATCATGACGAGAAGCAGGACAATCACGGTAAATATTGACCAGGTACGCTGTTGCACATTCTGGATGATTGCAAAGATCGCGGCAGGCAGGCCGACGACGATGCCGGCGAAGATGATCAGGCTGATTCCGTTTCCGATCCCACGCTCGGTAATCTGCTCGCCGATCCACATGATAAAAGCCGTGCCCGTGGTGAGCGTGATCATCACCATCAACCGGAATCCCCAGCCCGGAGAAGCGACAATCTGCGGGCCCGCACCCCCGCCCGAGCGCTCGAGGGCCACTGCCGTCATGAAGCCCTGGAAGAGGGTAAGCACCACGGTAAGATAGCGGGTGTACTGGGTGATTTTCTTGCGCCCCAATTCCCCTTCCTTCGAGAGCTTTTCCAGGTAGGGGACCACAACGGTTGCCAACTGCAGAATGATGGACGCCGTGATGTACGGCATGATACCGAGAGCGAAGATGCTGAAGCGCCGCAGATTTCCGCCGGAGAAAATGTCCAGGAAGCCGAATATGGTACCCGCCTGAGTCTGGAACAACATTTCCAGCGCTTCGTGATTGATCCCCGGCGTGGGGATGAAAGCGCCGACGCGGTACACCGCAAGCAGTCCCAACATGAACAGAACGCGCTTGCGCAAGTCCGGGATGCTGGCGATGTTCTTCATCGAACTAAAAAACGGACTTCTGTCGTCTGGCATTATTTTTCAACCGATCGGCTTGTGCCGAAGTTTGGTACTACCTGGCAATGATCTCGAATGTGCCGCCCGCTTTCTGGATTTTCTCTAAGGCGCTCTTGCTGATCTTGTGCGCCTGGACGTGAATGGGATTTTGGATTTCTCCAATCCCGAGAATCTTGATGCCGTCTCCGGGATGTCGGACAATCCCCTTCTGCTGGAGGATTTCCGGGTTTACCTTGGCGCCGGCTTCAAATCCTTCGAGGCTTTTCAGATTCACGATTGCATATTCCTTGCGGAATATGTTGTGAAAACCCCTCTTGGGAAGACGCCGGTGCAGAGGCATCTGGCCGCCCTCAAAACCAGGGCGGATCGAGGTGCCGGAGCGGGACTTCTGTCCCTTGGAGCCCCGCGTGGAGGTCTTGCTGTGGCCGCTGCCGATGCCGCGCCCCACCCGTTTCGACTTGCGGTTTGCACCGCGCGACGGAGACAGACTGCTTATCGTTAATGCCATCTTCGTTCCCTCTATTCCGAACCGACGATCCTGACCAGATGTGGAATCCGGGCCACCATGCCGCGCACCGCGGGAGAATCCTCACGGGTCACCACCTGGTTGAGGCGCTTGAAACCGAGGCTCTTGACAATCAGTTTGTGCTTCCCGGGCGCAGCGATGGCACTCCGGACGTATTTTATCCGCAATGTCGCGTTCTGCTTCGTCCCTTCCATGATCATATCTCCTCGACCTGTTTGCCGCGCATTTTCGCGACACCGGCGGCTTCCTTCAGGCTCTTCAGACCGGCGAAGGTTGCCTTCACCACATTATGGGGGTTGGTACTCCCCAATGACTTGGTCAGAATATTGGAGATGCCGGCGGACTGGACAACCGCCCGGACGGGCCCGCCCGCTATCACGCCGGTGCCTTCGGAAGCGGGCTTGAGCATGACGAGCCCGGCTCCATAACGTCCGACGACCGCATGCGGGATTGTCTTCCCATTCAGCGGGACGCGGATCAGATTCTTGCGCGCCTGTTCCACGCCTTTTTTAATGGCCTGAGGTACTTCCTTGGCTTTTCCCATGCCATACCCGACCAGGCCGTTCTGGTCGCCGACCACCACCAGGGCGCTGAAACTCAGGTTTTTGCCGCCCTTGACTACCTTGGTGACGCGGTTGATGGAAACCACCTGGTCTTTCAATTCCTGGCCGCCGACATCGATCTTTTCCAAGATTCCTCCTAGAACTTCAATCCGCCTTCGCGGGCTGCCTCGGCCAGCGCCCTCACCCGGCCGTGGTAAAGGTATCCGCCGCGGTCGAAGACTACCGCTTCGATCCCCTTGGCTTTCGCACGCTGAGCGATTGCTTTCCCGACCATGCGGGCGGCGCTTATGTTGCCCGCCTTCTTCTTTTCGCCCCAGACTTCGGATTCGAGTGTGGAGGCGGCGACCAGCGTCTTGCCGCTGAGGTCATCAACCACCTGGGCATAAATGTGCGCGATGCTGCGGAACACGCACAAACGGGGACGGTTGCCGGTTCCAAGGACCTTCCGGCGGATTCTTGCGTGAATTTTCGAGCGCTCCTGTGCGCGGGCGATGGGAGTGATCATTATGCACCCTTCTTTCCGACCTTGAGCCGGACGGTTTCATTCGAGTAGCGGATGCCCTTGCCCTTGTAGGAATCGGGCCTGCGCAATGCGCGGATGTCCGCTGCCACCTGGCCCACCAACTGACGGTCGGCGCCGGAGATCGTTACGGTTGCGATGTAGTTCTGGAGAGTGCGCGGCAACCGTTCCACCTTGATCGAGATTCCTTCGGGAATCGGGAATTCGATCGGGTGCGAATAACCCAGATTGAAGGTGACCGCTTTGGGCTTGGCTTCTGCCTTGAAGCCGATCCCGACGAGTTCGAGCGTCTTCGTGAAGCCTTCGGTCACGCCGCGCACATTGTTGGCCGCGAGGGCACGTGCGAGCCCGTGATACGCCGGCATCGGTCTTTCATCCGAGTCCCGGGTCGCCAGAAGTTCATCCCCTTCAATCTTGAAGCGGATTCCGGCAGGAATGGGGCTGGAGAGCGTGGCTCTTTTGCTCGCGACCTCCAGCACACCCTCGCGGATCGAGACCTTGACTCCTGCGGGTATTTTGATCGGTTTTTTGCCAACTCGTGACATAAAGCACCTTTACCGTTGCAATCCAATCCTGGTTCTCAGCTTATGGTGCACAGCACTTCGCCGCCGAGCCCCTTGTCCTGCGCCTGCTTGCCCGTCAGCAGCCCCTGCGAAGTGGAAACGACACAGATGCCCATGCCTCCCAGAACCGTGGGGATGCGCGATTTGTCCGCGTAGACACGGCAGCCGGGCCGGCTCACCCGCTGCAGCGTGCTGATCACGGGGATCTTGCCCGGCGAATACCGGAGGTGGACACGGATCATGCCCTGCTTCTGATCGCGCGAGACCGTGAAATTGGAAATATAGCCTTCCTCTTTCAGAATCCGGACGATTTCCAGCTTCATTTTGGAGGAAGGGATATCCACCGTCTCGTGCCTGGAAGCAACGGCATTCCGGATCCGGGTCAGAAGGTCGGCGATCGGATCGGTCATTGTCATAAGTTCAACTCTCCACCCTGGACGGGCGCCGCGCTCCCGCCGCAGCATCGGCGGGGCGGAAGCCTGCCGCTCGCTTTCTACCAGCTCGACTTGGTCACTCCCGGTATTTCACCCGAAAGAGCCAGGTTGCGGAAACAGATCCGGCAGAGCTGGAATTTCCTGTAGATTCCACGGGGACGGCCGCAGCGCAAACAGCGGATGTGAGTGCGCACCTTGAATTTCGGTGCTTTCCTCGCTTTGGCCTTCAAACATGTTCTTGCCACGATGGCTCCTTGGCGGCCCTCGGCCCGCCCGATGTCTTAAGACTGTTGCTCCTTTTTTGCAAACGGCATGCCCATCGACTGCAGCAGGGCATAGGCTTCATCATCCGTGCCGGCCGTGGTGACAAAAGTGATGTTCATGCCGCGGGTCTTGTCGACTTTCCCGTAATCGATCTCGGGGAAGATCAGCTGGTCGCGCAGTCCGAGAGTGTAGTTTCCGCGGCCGTCGAACGACCGGGCGGAAACGCCGCGGAAATCACGGACACGGGGCAGTGCGATGTTGACCAGCCGGTCGAAAAACTCGAACATGCGATCGCCGCGCAGCGTGACTGTAACGCCGATGGGCATCCCCTGGCGCAGTTTGAAGGCCGCAATGGACTTTTTGGCCTTTGTGACCACGGGGCGCTGGCCGGTGATCAATGCCAGTTCGTCGGCGGCGGAGTCGAGGATCTTGGCGTTGGCGATCGCCTCGCCGACTCCCATGTTGACATTGATTTTGACCATGCGGGGCACGGCCATTATGTTCCCGTACCCGAACTGCCGCGTCAGGGCGGGCACCACCTCTTTCTTATACATCTCTCGCAATCGGCTCATAACTGGAAAGCCCTTATTCATCCAAGAGTTCGTTACACTTCCTGCAGACCCGGGCCTTCTGCCCGCCCCGCACCTCGCTGAAGCCTGTGCGGGTGCGCTTGTTGCACCGCTTGCATACGACCATCAGGTTCGAGAGGTGGATCGGGGATTCTTTGGGCAGGATGCCTCCCTTGACGTTCTTCTGCGGGTTGGGTCGGGTGTGCTTCTGGATGAAGTTGATCCCTTCCACAATCGCCCGGCTCTTCCCCGGAAACACCCTGAGGACCTTCCCGGTCTTGCCGCGCTCCTTGCCGGAAAGGATGTAGACCTGATCATTCTTTTTGATATGCACTCTGGCCATGGATTGCGATCCTCGCTCGACCGTCCCTAGATCACTTCCGGAGCCAGCGACACGATCTTCAGGAATTCCTTGTCCCTCAGCTCGCGGCTTACCGGCCCGAAAACGCGCGTTCCGATCGGCTCCTTCTGATCATTGATGAGTACCGCCGCATTATCGTCGAAGCGGATGTAGGTGCCGTCCTTACGCCGGTGTTCTTTGCGTGTACGCACAACAACGGCTTTCACCACATCCCCTTTTTTCACGCTGCCGTCCGGAGTCGCCTCCTTGACGTTGGCGGTGATGATGTCCCCCAAGCTGGCGATGTGCCCCACCTGGTTTCCGAGCGGCAGGATACAAGAGATCTTCCTTGCCCCCGAATTGTCCGCCACATCCAAAATCGTTCGCATCTGTATCATTGCAGCATTCCCTCAGCTCTATCGGCTCTGCACATCGCCTCCGACTTCCGTCCGGAGGCCGCCGCTTCAGGTGGCTCTCGACAGGACTTCTGTCACCCGCCATCTCTTTCGCGCGCTCAAAGGGCGGGTTTCCATGATGCGCACCCGGTCCCCCACCTTGCAGGAACCGCTTTCATCATGAGCCAGAAAGGTGGAAGTTTTCCGCAGTGTTTTCCTGTACAGCGGGTGCCGGACCAGCCGGTCCACCTCGACGGCAACGGTTTTCTGCATCGCCGTGCTGATGACGATCCCGACCTCGGAATGCCGGATGCCCCGACTTCTCTGCTCCGTACTCATCATTTTCCAGCCCCTTGAATTTTTTCCTTTTCCGCCTGTGCCATCTCACGCAGGACCGTGCGGACACGCGCGATGTCCTTGCGTACGGACCTCATGCGCGAAGCGCTCTCGAGCTGCCCGGTGGCGGTCTGGAAGCGGAGTTTGAAGAGCTGCTCGCGCAGGGCGGCTTCTTCCAGCGCCAGGTCTTCCCTGGACATGTCTCTCATCTGGGAAGCTTTCATGCCTCCTCCATGCCGAAACGTTTCACGAACTTTGCCTTGATGGACATTTTGTGCGCCGCCAGCCGCAATGCTTCCAGCGCGACGCTCTCATCCACACCTTCCATTTCATAGATGATCTTGCCGGGACGAACCACTGCAACCCAGCCTTCCGGAGCACCCTTTCCCTTCCCCATGCGGGTTTCGGCAGGCTTTTTGGTGATCGGCTTGTCAGGAAACACCCGGATCCAGATCTTTCCGCCGCGTTTGATGAAACGGGTAATGGCCACGCGTCCCGCCTCGATCTGGCGGTCAGTGACCCACCCTGATTCCATCGCCTTCAGGCCGTAGTCACCGAAAGTAACCTCCGAACCGCGCCAGGCCTTGCCGCGACGCTTTCCTTTCTGCTGTTTTCGATATTTGACTTTCTTCGGCATCAACATGGACTTCCGCTCCTGCTACCCGATCACCGCCCGAGTTCGGGCTTCTGCATTTCAAAAACCTCTCCCTTGTAAATCCAGACCTTGACGCCAATCACGCCGTAGGTGGTGCGTGCCTCGGCGAAGCCGTAGTCAATGTCGGCTCGGATCGTGTGCAAGGGAAGCTGTCCATGCAGATACCACTCCGACCTTGCGATTTCAGCGCCGTTCAGGCGTCCCGCAGTGCGCACTTTGATTCCCTTGGCGCCGAAGCGCAGCGTGCTGTCGACTGCACGCCGCATGGCGCGCCGGAATGCGATGCGCTTTTCCAACTGCTGGGCGATCCCTTCGGAAACCAGCTGCGCATCCAGCTCCGGCTTGTTCACCTCCTGGATCTTCAGGTTGATGTCGCGCCCGGTCAGCACCTGGAGGTCCTTCTTCAGCTTTTCGATCTCGGTGCCCTTCTTGCCGACAATTATGCCGGGGCGGGAAGTGAAGATTATGATCGTGAGCTTGTTCGCGGCCCGCTCCACCTCCACGCGTGAAACGCCGGCATGAGCGAACTTGTTCTTGAGCATGACCTTCAGGTTGAGATCCTCATGCAGCAGTGCGCCGTAATCCTTGCGCGCGAACCAGCGCGAGCGCCAGGTTCTGTTTACGCCGAGCCTGAAACCGTAAGGATGAACTTTCTGACCCAAGGGGCTA
The DNA here is from genome assembly GCA_017860135.1 of Acidobacteriota bacterium. GTDB lineage: Bacteria > Acidobacteriota > UBA6911 > UBA6911 > UBA6911 > JAFNAG01. Next base: position 3,785 of record JAFNAG010000145.1, on the reverse strand, counting down.
CCTCCTTACTCCTCTATGTCCTTGCCTTTTATCGTGATCGTGATGTGCTTGTACCGCCGCTGCTGCCTGTATGCCCGTCCCATCGGGGCGGGCCGGACCCGGCGCCGCCACTTCGTCGGCCCCGAATCCACGACCGCGCGGTCCACGGTGAACGAATCGACGTCCGCCGTAGCGTTTTTTTCCTTGGCGTTCGCTACCGCAGACAGCAGTACCTTCTGCACGGGTTGCGTGGCGCGCTTCTTCGTGAACCTAAGGATCGCGAGAGCCTGCTGGACACTTTTCCCCCGGATGAGGTCGATGACCAGGCGGGCTTTCTGAGGCGATCCCTTCAAGTATTTTCCAGTCGCCTTAGCTTCCATATCAAATCCCGTGGGCGGAGCCGGTCAGCCAACCCCGGCGGCGCATCTGATGCCGCGGGGGGCGCCGTACCGTTCCACCTCCTCCTGTTATTCCTGCGAACCGATTCCGCTCCCGCGTGCCGCAAGGCTCCCCGGCGGCTTGCGGTCGCCCTAAGTCTTTACGGCTGTGGCTTTCTCAGCAACTTTCGTGGTGTGCCCCTTGAAAACCCGGGTAGGAGCGAACTCGCCCAGCTTGTGGCTCACCATGTTCTCGGAGATATAGATCGGAATAAACTTTTTGCCGTTGTGAACCGCGATCGTGGCGCCCACCATCTCCGGTGTAATCGTCGAGCGCCGCGACCAGGTTTTGATCACCGTCCGGCTTGCGGCGCCGCTGAGCGCACGCAGCTTGCTCATGAGGTGATCGTCCACGAACGGACCTTTTTTCACTGATCTGGACATGCAGTACTCCACCTATCTTTTGCCCCGGCGCTTGATTATGAAGCGCTGAGTCCGCTTGTTGTTGCGAGTCTTGTATCCCTTGGTGGGCAATCCCCAGGGGCTGACCGGATGCCGGCCGCCGGAGGTCTTCCCTTCACCTCCGCCGTGCGGGTGATCGATCGGATTCATGGCGACACCCCGTACCGTCGGCCTCCGTCCCATCCATCTCGACCTGCCGGCTTTCCCGATCGAGATGTTCTCATGGTCGAGGTTCCCCACCTGTCCGACCGTGGCATAGCAGTCGAGGTGCACCATGCGGGTCTCCCCGGACGGCATCTTGATCTGCGCATAGCCGGCTTCTTTGGCCAGAAGCTGTGCCGCAACTCCGGCCGCACGAGCCATCTGCCCGCCTTTTCCCTTCTTGAGCTCGATATTGTGGATCATCGTGCCCAGGGGGATGTTTTTGAGCGGCAGCGCGTTGCCGACCAGGATGTCGGCCCCCTCCCCGGAAACTACGGTGGCGCCTACATTCAGACCGTTCGGGGCCAGGATATACCTCTTCTCCCCGTCCGCGTAGGTCAGCAGCGCGATACGAGCCGAGCGGTTCGGGTCATACTCGAGCGAGGTGACCTGGGCAGGGATATCCCGCTTTTCCCTGAGGAAGTCGACGATCCGGAACAGCCGCTTGTGAGCCCCGCCACGATGCCGTATGGTAAGACGGCCCTTGTTGTTCCGCCCGGAAATTCTCCGCTTCGACTCAGTCAGCCGTTTCAGAGGGCGGCCGGAGGAGAGTTCCCGGTTGTCGAGCGTAGTCCGGAACCGTATTGCCGGCGATGTGGGCCTGTACGTCTTGATTGCCATGTTTCCAGCTTCTCCCGCCGAGATCAGACCATCTCGGAGAATTCGAACATCTTTTCGCCCTTCTTCAGCGTCACATACGCCTTCTTCCAATCCGGCCGGCGGCCGGAAAACCGCCCCTGGCGCCTGATTTTGCCGTGAAAGGTGGCCGTGCGGACACTGGCGACTTTCACCTTGAAGATCTTCTCCACGGCATGCTTGATTTCGAGCTTGTTTGCGTCGCGCGCCACCTTGAATGTCAGCGTCTGGAGTTTTTCCTTCTCGAAGGTGCTCTTTTCCGTGATTACGGGCAGTTTGAGGACGTGGTGTGCTTCTCTCATCGGCTCAGGACCTCCTGCACCTGCAGAATCGCTTCCTTCGAAAAAATCACCACTTCGTGATTCACGAGATCGTAGATATTCACTCCCTGTCCCGGCACGAGTTTCACCTTCGGAAGGTTCCGCGACGAGAGTTTCAGGTTGCGGTTGTCGCCCGAATCCACGAGCAGGATTTTACGACCGGCGCCGAAGGCGTCGAGCGTTTTCTTCAGTTCCGCAGTCTTGGGTTTCTCGATCCCGAAAGCCTCGACCACGGCGAGGCAGTTTTCCCCAAACCTTGCGGAAAGCGCGGACCGCATGGCGCCGCGCAGCTTCTTGCGCGGGAAAGGGTGTGCATAGCTCCTTGGCTGGGGGCCGTGAACCGTACCCCCGTGCCGCCACAAGGGGCTGCGCACGCTTCCGATGCGCGCCCGTCCGGTGCCCTTCTGGCGCCAGAGCTTCTTGCCGCTGCCGCTCACCTGGCCGCGGGTCTTTGTCGCCGCGGTTCCCGCCCGCAGCGAATCCTCATAGTGCCTGACCGCCTCCCAGATGAGGGGGATGTTCAGCGGAGCCTGAAAGACAGCGTCTGAAAGCTCCAGCTTCCCGACCACCTCGTTCGCGAGGTTTTTCACATCAATCTCAGCCATTCCCGACCTCGAGTTCACGCCCCCGACACGCCGGGGAACCGTTCCGTGATTATGCCTTTCTGACGATCACATACCCGCCGTTCCTGCCGGGGACCGCGCCTTTCACCACCAGGAGGTTTTCCTGGTCATGAATGCGGACGACCCGCAGGTTCTGCACGGTGACGCGGGCATTGCCCATGTGGCCTGCCGCGCGCATGCCCGGCAGCACACGGCTCGGATACGCCGAGGCGCCGATCGATCCCGGAGCACGGTGGAACATGGACCCGTGCGTCGCGGCTCCGCCGGCGAAATGGTGCCGCTTGATGAGGCCGGCGAATCCGCGTCCCTTGCTGGTGCCGATCACGTCGACCGCATCGTCGGCGTGAAATACCTGCTTCACCAGGATCTGGTCGCCCACCTTCAGCGGCTCCGCGCTGTCATCGAACCGGAACTCGCGCAGGATCCGGAGCGGGGGCACTTCTGCCTTCTTGAGATGCCCGGAACGGGGCTTGTTCACGCGCGAAGGGCGGGTGAACTCGACCAGTCCCAACTGCACGGCGTCGTAACCATCCTTCTCCTTGACCTTCTTCTGCACGACGATGCAGGGTCCCGTCTTGATCACCGTGGCCGGCACAACCCGTCCGTCCTCTTCGAAGACCTGGGTCATGCCCACTTTGAATCCGATCAATCCATCCACCATGTGCGTCAACAGGGCCGCTTCGAGTGACGGACAAAGGGGCGACCTCCGCCCGTCCTGCCCTTCCTTTCCTGTCTTTCCCTACTTATGTTCGGTGCCGAAAGCCTTGATCTCGACGTCGATCGCCGCAGGCAGGTCGAGCTTCATCAGCGCGTCTACCGTTTGCGGTGTCGGTTCAAGAATGTCCACCAGGCGTTTGTGCGTCCGGATCTCGAACTGCTCCCTCGATTTCTTATCCACGTGCGGAGAACGCAGAACGCAGAACTTGTTCTTCACAGTGGGGAGCGGAATCGGCCCCGAAACGCGCGAGCCGGTGCGCTTGGCGATGTCCACGATTTCCGACGTCGACTGGTCCAGCACTCTGTAGTCGTAAGCCTTCAGTCGTATTCTGATCTTTTCGTTCAACATAGGTTTCCAGCTTTATTCCAGGATTTCCGAAATGGTGCCCGCGCCCACCGTCTTGCCGCCTTCGCGGATCGCGAACCGCAGACCCTTCTCCATCGCAATCGGCGTGATCAGTTTGATCGTC
>JAFNAG010000144.1 GCA_017860135.1 Acidobacteriota bacterium | reverse complement strand
CCGACCGAGTCGGAACAGACCTGTCCGGTCAGGTCCACTTCGATCGCCGAGTTGATGGCCACCATATTGTCATTCTGGCTGATGACAACCGGATCATTGACGTGCTCGACAGGATGGGACTCGATCAACGGATTGTTGTTGAGGAAACTGTAGAGTTCTTCGCTTCCGAGCGCGAATGTGATCACGACCTTGCCCTGGTGCAGGGTCTTCTGGTTTCCAGTAACCACGCCTCGTTGTATGGCGCGCATGGCCCGGTCGGAGATCATCTCGGTGTGGACGCCGAGCTCGAGATTGCCCTCCATGGATTCATATACGGCGTCCGGAATCCCGCCGATTCCCATTTGAATCGTCGCTCCCGGCCGGATGAGTGGAATGATGTGCCAGGCGATGGCTCTTTCCACTTCGCTGGACGGCTTGACCTCCAGAGTCGGCAGCGGTTCGGTGTGCTCCACAATGGAGTGGACCCGGTTGACGTGGATGAACGAATCCCCCAGAATCCGGGGCATTTTTTCATTCACCTGGGCGATGACGAGCCTCGCTACCTGGCAGGCAGCCTTGGAAGCCAGGGTTTCGACTCCCAGGCTCATAAAGCCGTGCTCATCCGGCGGCGAAGTCTGCACCATCGCCACATCCAGCGGGACGATTCCCTCGCGGAAAAGGCGCGGGATCTGGTGGAGAAAGATAGGCACATAGTCCGCTCTGCCGTCATTGACCGCTTGCCGGTCCGCGGAGCCGACGAAGAGCGAGTTGTGCCGGAAGTGCCCTTTCATCTCCTCTTCGGAAAGCGGATCGTACCCGATGAGAAGCACGTGATTCAGCTGCACGTCGTGGAGTTCGTCCCGGCGCTCCGCCAGCGCGCGGACCAGCCCCCGGGGAATCGCGGCATTTCCCGCATAGTATACCTTATGACCGCATTGGATCACCCTGACTGCTTCGGCAGCGGTCTTTAACTTGGACCTGTAGTCATCCAGCCAATTCATGAGTTATCCCCTGTCAAGTTCTGGCAACGATTGAATAATTATGATTTCCTTATATCGGGACCGGAATTTTGCGGATTCTTCATTTCATCAATTCTTCGAGCGGCACGGTGGCGATGCCCAGAGTCGAACCCGCCCCTTTATTCACCATTTGCCCTTGATACATATATACACCGGCTGCCAGACCAGGATCCTCCCGCAGCGCAGCATCGATCCCTTTCTCCGACAAATCCAGAATGTACGGAATCGCCGAGTTCGCCAGTGCCCGGGAGGCAGTGCGCGCGATGTTGGCAGTCATGTTCGGGACGCAGTAATGGAGGACATCGTGAACGACAAAAACGGGACGGTCCGGGGTAGTGGGCCGGCTGGTCTCGACGCATCCCCCCTGGTCGATGGAAACATCGATGATGACACTCCCGTTCTTCATGCCCTTGACCATCTCCTCGGTAACCACGAAGGGCGAGCGCGCACCGGGGATCAGAACGGCACCGATAACCACATCCGCAATCGACGTGTACTTTTCGAGCCGGTCAAGACCCGCCTTGATGGTGACCGCGTGCCCGCCGAGATCCCGGTTCAGGTTCCTCAGTTTGGACAGGTCGGCGTCCAGGACAATCACATGGGCGCCGCTGGCCAGGCCATACCGCGCCGCAGTGCTCCCGACCGTGCCGGCCCCGAGGATCAGAATTGTGGCAGGAGGGACGCCGGCAACATTTCCGATCAGGACTCCCCGGCCGCCCACCTCGTTCTGCAGGTAGTGAGCGGCGATATGAACGGCCATCTGCCCTGCCATTTCGCTGAAAGGGACCAGGACGGGAAGATCGCCGTTCTTGTCCCGGATGATTTCGTAGCCGATCAGCGTGGCCTTCAGATTCATCAGCCGCGCTGCGGCTTCGCGCGTCGCAACGGCCATATGCAGAAAACCGCAAACTATGATCCCGGGCTTCAGCAGGTCCAGTTCTTGCGGCGAGAGTACGCTGACCCGGCAGACCATGTCTGCGCGCTTGTATACTTCCTCCGTGTCATAAACGATCTGTGCACCCGCCTTGTCGTAGTCACGATCCGAAAAGTGCGCCTCCAGACCTGCTTCCTTTTCGACCAGCACCGTTTGCCCCCGCTGAACCAGCCGGGTTACCGCCAGGGGGGTCAGTCCGACACGGTTTTCGTGGCGGTGGACTTCTCTGGGCACGCCGATAATCATTTCTAGCCTCCTTGGTTTCTCAGGCAGCGAATCGCCGTTTCTGATGGTACGAAAGCGCGCTGGCATCCTGTCGCAGTCGCAGCGCGATCCGGCTGCGCTCAGCAGCCAGGGCTGCCATGGCCGTTATGTTTTTAACCGGTTTGCAACTTTTTGGGTAGCTATATTATTTCGTTTAGCCGGCTCGGAACAGTCAAGGGTCTGCAAACAAAGCCACGAATTTTCACGAAGAATGATCTCCCTTGATGCGAGCCATACGATGCGGCTTTCGTGATAATTCGTGGCAGTTTTCTTCGGGCTAGCCAAACAATTACAATATTTCCTCCGGATCTCCCATGTAATAGTTTCGGATCGGGCGGAGGCTATCGTCCTTCGCACAGACGAACGGAATCCCGGCCGGAACATACAGATCCACGATCCAATCATCCGGAATCCGGATTTTCTTTTCAGCCATACCGGGGATACAACCGGCACTATTCCCGAGATTCAGGGAACTTGCCGGTTGTAATTCTGGGAGACACTTCCGTGAGCCTGGTGCGGTGCGGCACGATACCGTCCACATCGCCGGCATAACACATTTTCTAGCTGCCTTTTACGACGATCCCGCGTACGGAGATCTTCAGTTCCGGTCTCAGCTTGCTCGTGGTTTTGATCACCAGGTTTCCGAAATGGTAACCTTCGGGGGCTGTGGGCTTCTGAACGGCTATCACCTTGACTTTCTTGCCACTACTGCCCGCCACAGGCTCCAATCTCACGGTTACGTTCTCGTCCGTCGAAATCGCACTCACGAGTTCGATAGCTTTGTCGGGCGGGATCGTCACCAGAATCTCTTTGCTCACTTCCTTGCCTCGCGGGTTTGTGCCGAAATAGACGGACGGCTCGGAAATGACAAACTCGGGCACAAGTTCCGCAGTGAGTGAGAGGATAACCTGAGGCTGCCTTGGATCGTTGGAGGTGATGGAGACCGTTTTGTTTATTTCCGGCGTATTCAAGCCTTCCGTCGCGATCGTGACTTCCAGCTGACCACTCTGGCCGGGGGCAATCTTTTGGGACGACAGAAGGGTCGAGGTGCATCCGCAGGAAGCATTCACACTGATCACCTCGAGCGGGGCACTCCCCTTGTTGGTGAACTTGAAAACGTGGCGGAGAGTTTCCCCCTCCGTCGCCTTGCCGAAGTTCTTGGCGATGCTGTCGAATGCGATGCTGGGTCCTTTATCCTGGCCTGCAGGAAGAATGCCGCCTGCTGTCAGCAGCACAAAAATCAGGAAGGGCAATCGTTTCATGCGCTTCTCCCACGATAGTGTTGCACGCACATGGAAATCAGCGGCAATTATACCACGCACCGGCTGGAATGCCATGATAGCAGTATCGAGCTTGATCCCGGTCCTGCCTTTTTACTATAGTTCGGTTCCTCCCACGCCGCACAGCGGCGGAGGGCCGTTCAGCCAGAGGATTATGATATGAGCTCTAAAGAGACATCAAAGGCGGTCATCCTGGCACGCGGCCTCGGCACACGCATGCGCCGCCATGATCCGGACACTCGGGGGCTGGATCCGATGCAGAGCACCATGGCGGATGCCGGCCTGAAAGCGATGATTCCGGTGGGGCGGCCGTTTTTGGACTATGTACTGAACGGACTGGCCGACGCGGGTTTCCTGGAAGCCTGCCTGGTCATAGGCCCGGAGCACGAGGCGGTCCGCGAATACTACGCAAAAACCTGCGTCCCCGGGAGAATCGGGATTTCCTTTGCTGTTCAGGAAAAGGCCCTTGGCACGGCGGATGCTGTCGCCGCCGCAGAGTCATTCGCGGCGGGCGAGCATTTCCTGGTGCTGAACTCCGACAACTATTACCCTGTTGAGGCGTGCCGCGCATTGCGGGAATCGGGCAGGCCCGGCCTGGCTGCATTCGAACGCGAAAGCCTGGTCCGCCAGAGCAACATCAGCGAAGGACGCATCCGGCAATTTGCCATTGTGACCACCCGGCTGGATGGGACTCTCGAACGAATCCGAGAGAAACCTGACGAGGCGACGCTGCAGGCAGCGGGGCCGGAGATCTTCGTGAGCATGAACTGCTGGCTCTTCAGTCCGGCGATCTTCGAGGCGTGCGCGCATGTGGAAGCATCCCCGCGCGGCGAACTCGAACTCACCGATGCTGTTCAGTACGCGATCCACAAACTGGGCGAGCGTTTCCAGGTAATGCTTTTTCGCGCCGGTGTCCTCGACCTGTCGAGCCGCTCCGACATCGCGGCTGTTGCGGCGAGACTTCGGGAGATCGAGGTGAATCTGTGAATCGATATGCCGAACAGCTCGCCGCAGCCGGCATGAATCCGGCGGAGGCGGAATCCAAAGGGGACCTTTTCGAGCGCGCCGCTAAGGTTCTGCCTGGCGATTACAACCCGGCCGGGCTGCGAACAATCTATGTACCTGGACGCATAGAAGTTCTGGGCAAGCACACGGATTACGCCGGAGGGCACAGCCTGCTGTGCGCCGTTGAACGCGGCTTCTGCCTGGTCGCGAGGGCGCGCCAGGATGCGCAGGTACTGGTTTGGAATGCACGGACACGCGAGCGCTGTACCTTGAAGTTGGACCCCGAGTTCCATCCGGCGGAAGGTGGCTGGTCGAACTATCCGGGCGTGGCCGCACGGCGCATTGCGCGTAATTTTCCCTCTGCACGGCGAGGCGCGGATCTCGCCTTCATCAGCGACCTGCCGGCAGCCAGCGGGATGAGCAGCTCCAGCGCGCTGATTGTCGCCATCTTTCTTGCGCTTTCGGACATTAACGCACTTGCGGAGTCCGCCGCGTACCGCCGGGAGATCCGCAACCAGGAGGACCTGGCAGGTTACCTGGGTACAGTCGAGAACGGCGAGAGCTTCGGTTCGCTCGCCGGTGGACGCGGGGTCGGGACCTTCGGCGGCAGTGAGGATCACACGGCTATTCTCTGCAGCCGGGCAGGTGAGCTCCGGCAATACAGCTTCTGCCCGATCCGGCTCGAGCGGACCCTGGTGCTGCCCGACGACCTCGTCTTCTGCATCGGTGTGAGCGGGATCGTTGCGATGAAGACAGGTGCCGCGCGAGCCGCCTACAACCGGGCCTCATCGGCTGCGAAGAGCATCCTCGAAATCTGGCGTGCGGAAACCGGGCGCAGCGACCGCAGCCTTGCGGCCGCCGCGGCCAGCGCGCCGGATGCGCCCCGCCGGATCCTCGATTTGCTGCATAAATCGGGAAACACGGCTTTTTCATCCGACTTGCTCGCCAACCGGTTTGAGCAGTTTCTCCTCGAAAGCGCCGAGATCGTGCCCGGAGCAGCCGAAGCCCTCGCCTCCCGTGATCTGCATCGCTTCCGCCTGCTTGTGGAGCGATCCCAGCAGGCGGCGGAGAATCTCCTTGGGAACCAGGTTCCGGAAACGATCGCGCTTGTTCGATCAGCACATGCGCTCGGCGCCATTGCCGCTTCCGCCTTCGGTGCCGGATTTGGAGGGAGTGTGTGGGCGATGCTTCCGGCTTCGGACGCCGCCAGCTTTGAATCGCACTGGGCATCCATGTACAGGGATCAGTTCCCCGGCGCTGAGAAATCCTGCTTTTTCTCCACACATCCGGGCCCCGGCGCCATGCGTCTGTAAACCCACGCACACCTCTAATAAAAACACATTGTTTACGTCGGACTCTTTTGAGGCTTCCTGCAATGGTGTACCTGATGGGGTTTGTCATCTTTGCCGCCGCAGCAACAATCTCCGTCCGTTCTGCGGCCCGCAAAGAAACCCGGCTCCTTGCCTCGATCAGCATCAGCCGGCCTGCCAAGGCTGTTTTTGAGATTATCGAACACGTCGGGCGGGAGATCGTCTGGTATCGGAAATCCGATTGGCTGCCGGGCCCCCTGCGCGTCTCGCAGCTGTCATGCTGGCACGAGCATGTCCCCCCGGATCAGCGCCATCAGACAGCCGGCGTCAATACTCCTGCGCAGGTCAGCATCCACCTTTTGGAGGATTGTGTATTCACGTATCGCAGCACCCACGAGTGCGACATGGATTATGAATGCTCGTTCAGGCTCGGGATGGAGTCCGGGAAGTGCCTGCTGACTTGGGAGATGCGGTATCAGGTGCGCCGCCTGGCAGATATTCTCGCCCGCCAGCGGATCGTCAATTCCACCGCGGATTCGATGGCTCGATCCCTCGAATACATCAAACGGCTCGCACTCGCCCCGGAGCGTTCTCAGTTTTCGCGCGCTGCACTGCACCGGAACCGAAGGGGTCAGATCCCCGCCGCCTGACATCCCCGAAGAATGGCACGCGCCAGCACGTCCGCCGCAAGCGCCCCGATGATGCCGACGTTGGCCGGGCTGCACTCGATCCGGTGTTGTCCCGTAGCCAGAGAAAAAATGGCGTCGCCGTCGGCGGGTGTGTGGGCGGGGTAGATGCATCGGGCCAGCGCATCCTGGGCCATCTGCGCCACCTTGGTACAGGATGCTTTGTCCAGGGTTGCGTCCGTCGCAACCACCCCGATCACGGTGTTTCCTCCCACGAACATATCCGGACGGAAGCCTTTTCGCATTTGATCCATTGTGTTCCAAAAACCACCGCCATCGCTCCTCCGTGCCCCCGCCACAATCTCCCCGCGGTCAGGATCCAGGACATCTCCAACACAATTGACGGCCGCCAGAGCTCCCACCATCAGTCCGTCCGCCCGGGATACCGACCAACTTCCGATCCCTCCCTTCATCGAGTGGTCCGGTCCGAGCATTTTCCCGACGGTACAGCCGGCCCCCGCGCCCACATTCCCTTCCTCAACTGGCGCAGCAGAAGCGATACGGATGGCCTCATACCCGGCCGCCGCATCGGGGCGAACCCTGGAGTCGCCGGGGCCAAGATCAAACAGGATCGCGCCGCAGACGATTGGCACGACGTGCGGGCCTGCACGGTACCCGATTCCCTGCTCCTCGAGATAGCGTGCCACTCCTGTCCCGACATCAAGACCGAACGCGCTGCCCCCGGACAGGAAAACGGCATGAATCCCGGTCACCATATTCTCAGGACGGAGCAGGTCTGTCTCACGCGTCCCGGGGGCGCCCCCACGAATATCGACTCCCGCAACCATGGGAGCGTGGGAGGTTACGACAGTACATCCGCTGGGTCGGGCTTGGAGCGTATGGTGGCCAACGAGGATTCCCGGCACATCCGTCAGGGACGGCCTGCGTGATACGGAAAACTCCTGTTCTGCTTTCATCTCGCCCCCCGGCGCATCGACATTGATGCCGCCATGATATAGACTTGCAGCCGGGCCATCAAGCGCGTCCCTGGGGGCGCTTCGCGATGAAAAAGATGGGAGATGCCGATTTCATGGATCCCGGGTTCTGGCTGGCGCTCCTGATCAGCCTCGTATCCGTCGCCGGTTTCGTCTATTGGCTCGTCACCGGTGGCAGAAAGCCGCGCTGACTGCTCCCCTCTGCGAAACTCCTACGCCCCGCGATGCGGACTATGCCAGCGGAAGCTTCCTCCACCATCATAATCTGCCATCGAAGATAAAGAAAACGCAGAGAGAAATAGCGGTCGCCTGCATTGCCGCTCCGTTCCCCGCAGCTACATTTTGTTGTGGCGCTCTGTTACAATCCTCCGAAAGGAGGTTCGTCATGCTAAAGGAAGGCAGCAAGGCACCCGATTTTTCACTGCTCGACGACCACAGCCGGAAAGTCAGCCTGAGCGATTATCTGGGGAAAAGCACCGTTGTTCTGTTTTTCTTCCCAAAAGCAAATACTTCGGGCTGAACCAGGGAGGCGTCCGGGTTCCGGGACGCAATGGATCAATTCAACAAACTGGGCGCGGCCGTGATCGGGATCAGCGCGGACGACGTCGGGCAGCAGGCAAAATTCCGCGACAAATACAGTCTCAACATGCCGCTCCTGGCGGACGCGGACAAGAAGGTGCTCACCGCTTACGGGGTTTTCAAGCAGAAATCACTTTACGGCAAGTCGTTTCTGGGCATTGAGCGAACCACGATCATTATCGGGAAGGACGGAATCATCAAGAAGATCTTTCCCAAGGTGAAGGTCGAAGGACACGTCGATCAGGTGCTGGAAACTCTGGCGAGCCTGTAATCCCATTCCGCTGAAGGGATGGAGGTATCGCGTCGGCTTCAGCGGGCGGCATGATTCGCAGCACATTAGCTTCCCTGCACGCCGGGAGTGCGGTAATCGCGCCGGCCCAAAAGTAAAGTATTGCCATGCAGCAGTATCTGGACCTCTTGAAAGGCACGCTGAGCAACGGAGTCAGGAAGGCCGATAGAACCGGCACCGGGACTCTCAGTGTCTTCGGACGGCAACTGCGATTCGACCTTGCCGAGGGATTTCCGATCACTACCACCAAACGGCTCTTTCTGAAGGGGGTCATTCACGAACTGCTGTGGTTTCTCCAGGGGAATACAAACATCCGCTATCTGAACGAAAACGGCGTTAGCATCTGGGATGAGTGGGCGGATGAGAATGGGGAGTTGGGTCCCATATACGGCGCCCAGTGGCGAAGCTGGAGGGGCGCAGACGGGAAGTCGATCGACCAGATTTCCCGGTTAATCGAATTGATACAGACCCGGCCGGACAGCCGGAGGCTGCTGGTCAGCGCGTGGAATGTAGGAGAACTTGAAGCCATGCGCCTTCCTCCCTGCCACTGCCTTTTCCAATTCTGGATCGCGAACCGGAAGCTCTCCTGCCAACTCTACCAGCGCAGCGCCGACCTTTTCCTCGGGGTCCCGTTCAACATAGCCTCCTACTCACTCCTGACCATGATGATCGCCCATGTGACCGGCCTCGGCGCCGGCGAGTTCATTCACGTTTTCGGCGATGCGCACATCTATCTGAACCACATCCGGCAGGTTGAAACGCAGCTCTCCCGGCAGCCCCGGCCTCTTCCCAGAATGCTCCTGAATGAAAGGGTGAACTCCATCTTCGGCTTCAAGTACGAGGATTTCTCTCTGGTCGGGTACGATCCCCACCCCCCCATACCCGCTCCAATCGCAGTCTAGCCCCTCAGCCGCCCGCGGGCGCCAACTTCGCTCCGCCGCGATGCGCACGCCTCTGATCATTCGCCGTAAAACCCGCAATTCCTCGTCATCTGGTCAATCGCCCGCCGAATCAGGTCCTGGGTCGGAGGTCTGTAGTCTGATGCCTGATTCCTGAAATCTGCTCAAGACAAGTTTGATCTCTTCCCGGACCCAAGGATCCGATTCCTCGAAAAGTGCCCACTCAAGCGCATTGCCCGCGTTCGACTCCCCTGCGGGCAGATTTCGGTTCGAGTCCCGAAGGGGCGGGGCGGAGCCTCGGACTTCTCCGAGCGCCCAGGCGGCATGCCCGCGGACCAGCGCACTGGCATCCCGCAACGCGCGTGTCAATGCCGGTATGGCATCGAGGCTGCGCGAATTCCCCAGTGCCACAACGGCATTCCTGACAAGAGCTTCGCGCCGGGCTCTCCGGACGGGGCTCCCCGAAAAACGGGATTCGAACTCAGCATCGGTGATAGCGGCGAGCGACGAGAGTGCCGGCGTGAGGTTCCCCGGGCGCGGCTGGAATGCGGGCTCCGGCGCGGGCTTTGCGAAGCGGTTCCAGGGGCACACGTCCTGGCAATCGTCGCAACCGAAGACCCGGTTGCCGAGGAGGCGCCGGAGGGGCCGGGGAATCACTCCTTTCCACTCAATCGTAAGATAGGAAAGACACAGCCTGGCATCGACCACGTAAGGGGCAATGATGGCGCCGGTCGGGCAGGCATGGAGGCAGCGGGTGCAGGTCCCACAAAAGTCCTTTTCCCTGGCGTCGTAATCCAGCTCGAGATTCAGCAGTATCACGCCGACGAAGAACCACGATCCCAGTTCGCGGGTGATCAGGTTGCTGTGTTTTCCCATCCAGCCCAAGGAGCTCTGGGCACCCCACACTTTCTCCATGACCGGCCCGGTGTCCACGTAACACAGCCCGCGCGCTTCGGGTTCAGCCGCCCGGATATGCTCCAGCAGCCGGTTCAGCCGGCCCAGGATGAATGCATGATAGTCCTCACCCCAGGCGTACCGGCTGATCCTGCCTTTGAGGCAATCGCCGCCGTGAGGGATGTCGACGAAATAGTTCATCGCAGGCACGACTATGGAACGGACGTCCCCCAGAATCAGGGAAACATCCCGGCGCTTTTCCGCCTGCCGATCCAGATAGCTCATGCACCCGTGCATGCCCCTGGACAGCCACTCATCGAACTGTTCCTGCCAGGGAAGCGGTCCGGCAGCGGTGATACCCGTCTTGAAAAAACACCCGTCTTGAAAAAACCGAGGCGAAGGGCTTCGGCCCGGATACGTTCCGTCAGGGTAAACCTGTCGCTCAAAACTCACCTCTCCCGTGTATTGTGACATAAAGCCCTCGAACACACCCGCAAGGTTTGGCTCTGGCATGCCCCGCGGATCGCGGCATCTCGATGGCAAAACCCGAATCTGCGGGTTACAATTTGAGATCGACCGGGAGGTATTCGCATGCAGGCCGGACCCGACTCGGGGGTAGAATCCATCTGCAATATTGAGCACCGTCTATACGCAGGGGAACGGCCGACCATCGAAGACGGCCTCGTGCTCTATCAAACCGCGGACAACGATAGTCT
>JAFNAG010000032.1 GCA_017860135.1 Acidobacteriota bacterium | reverse complement strand
GCAACTTCTCCAGAAGCGTCAACACACCACCTCTGGCCCCAAAACCTGAAACATAATAAATTGTGGATCGTTTATACGGAAAATGAACAATCGTGTCAACAGAAATCTTTGTAGCCGTGGTGCGATTGGCAAACTCCATGCACCGGGGAATTTTAAACAAGGGGTTCGTTCCGGCTCAGGGAAGATACTCCCAGAACTCCGTGCGAAGCCAACGAATGGCACGGCGGGTCACCAATTCTCCGATCATGCGCCTGCCGCAATAGATCTTGCCCACGCCGGTCATGCCGGACTTGAGCGAACCGTCGGCATTATCCAGCGCCCCCCGGATCACAACCTTCCGTTCCATTCCCGCCTCGACTGCAATTGGAGAGATGGTTTTGACGAGGGCTAGAAACTGTCGCTCGGGATAGGTGCGTACCTTCAACACAATAGGGTATCCGGGCGCTACATCCCCGATCTCTTTCTCAGGAACCGGCATGTCCACGATGACGCCGCGGTCATCGACGACCTGGCAGAACAGGTTTCCCTCGTCAATAAACTCACCGATCCGATTGCGGAGGTAGGGCGTGGCTACAACACCGTCGATGGGACTGCGGATCTTGAGCTGTTCCAGCTGCTGCTCCAGGATGCTGAGTTTCTCCTCGAGCTTGGAAACTTGCGCTCGCACCGCCTCGATGGATTCCTTGCGCGAGCCCGCAAGCAGGATGTTCAGCTCGCTCTGCGCCTGATCCAGTTCCTTGGTTTTGAGCTGCCTTGCCCCTTCCGTGCGCTCCTCGAGGACTTTGAGCAGCCCGCGGGCTTCGGCCAGCTCCCTTTGCTTGACTTCATAGGCCGTCTGATCGCGCTCCGCCTCGTTTTTCGCAATCAGTCCTTCCCGGAACAGCTTGCTGCTGCGCTCGAATATCTTCTGTGCATTCTCCAGTTCCGCTTCCCGCTTGGCGATGGAATCCTGCAGCATCCGGCGCTCCTGCTCCACTTGCCCTGCAACCTCCAGATCCGCCTTCCGCGTTGCCACCATCCTTCTGGCCCGTTCGATTTCCTCCGGCCGATTGCCGGCCCGGAGCAGGCTCAAAGTAGCCCGGCTTGACGCCAGCTCTCCGCGCGTTTCTTCATACGCGTCGCTCAATTCCAGGTTCTGGATCTCCGCAAGGACGGTCCCTTTGCGCACCAGGTCCCCCTCCTCCACATGGATTGTCTTCAGGGTTCCGGCAACCTGCGTATTGATTTGCACGCTGGCATTCGGCAGGATCGAAAAATCTCCCGTTACTTTCAACTCCCACGGAAGGAAACCGGCCACAACAGCGCCAAAAACCAGGACCAGGAGATAGGGGGATTTCTTGATGCGGGCCGCAACTCCGGCTGCCAGTTTGCGGTTCTGCGTCGAGGCCTCCCGACTGCCCGCGGGAAGCACCATGAGGCAAACCGCCGAAAACATGACGATGCCCCATGTACGGTATTCCTGGATCATCCATGCGCCCAGGCGCACCATCACCATTAGAAGCAGGCCGGCAGTGAAGGCGAATGAGGCCAGCCCGTAGAACACCAGGGTGCGCCGTTCCCGCGCCGGCAGACGAGATCTGGTCCGCACGCCGGTCAGCCACCCGCCCAGCCTGTTTTTCAGGCGGCCGAATGCCTTTTGACGAAGATTCGGGATTTCCAGGTAGTCGCTCAGCAGATAATAGCCGTCCAGCCGGATCAGGGGATTGAAATTGAAGAGCGTCTGGATGCCGGCAAACGCGATCGCGATCAGGCAGATGCGGCTCCCCAGCGTCTCAGGAGACAGGAGTCTCCAAATAATGACGGCCCACGCCCAAAGCACGAGCTGGAGAAATCCACCCGCAAAGGAGACCCACATTCTCTCCCGCTTTTTTAGAAGCCACGCATCACTGACGTTGCAGTAAAGGGCGGGTATGAAATACAAAAACAGCAGCCCCATCTCCTCGACCTTGCCACCGAAATGTTTGAGAGTCAACCCGTGTGCAAACTCATGCAGGGTCATCACCACAAATGCCACCATCAGAATCAGCGGGATGGAATACAGGGTGAGGATCTGCGGCAACGAGAACAGAAGCTGATCCCAGTTGGCAACCGAGAGCACCACTCCTGCCGCGATGGATACCCAAGCCAGGAGATGAAAAGCCGGCTGAAAGAAAAAACCTCCCGTTGTCCCTTCCAACCGGGCCAGCAGCTGGTCCGGATTAAAAGCATGAATCTTAACGGACAGAAGACTATCGAGGAGCCTGTGTTTTTTCCGCGCGACGTTCTCGAGACGGGCCCAGGATAAGGCACTGTCGAGCAAAAGCAGGCGCTGCAGTTTCTCTGTGAATTCCTCGACCTGACTCGCCGCAACTTCCGTGCGGCATTGCTCTGACACCGCCCTGGCTGCAGACGCCGCATCGCGCGTGCCGTCCAGACTCGAAAGGACGGCTGCCTGTACCCAGGTGAAACGGTAGTATCCGCGTGTGAGCGGGTCCTTCACGATGACGGGCGATTGCGGGCCCGCGGTTTCGGCGCGGATCTCGAGGTCGGACCGCAACTTCGCAACGGCTTCTGCCAATTCAAACCTCACCGCTCCAGGTAAGATGGCACACCAGTTTAGCAGGTTTCGGAATGGCATGATATCGGCGGGAGTCTGCAAATGCAACAGTATTGCGATTTGCAGACCAAGAAGCCCTTGCGGAGAATTGCCGCCGACGGAGCGCGCGGATGTTTTTCTCGAATTGACTGGCTCGCGGGCACGCGTATATAATCGCCTGTCCTTAAAACGCACAACCATGGAAATTTCAAGGAGCTGTCATGATTAAGAAAACTCATTACGCCCTCACACTCCTTTTCATCGGACTCGCATTGGGAGCGTGCGGAACGAAGGAAGAAGCGGTAGTCCCAAAGGATGAGCCGGCTGCGGCGGTTGAGACTCCGGCCATTGTTCCCGGAGAAATGGTCCTGGTTCCGGCCGGCGAATACACGATCGGAACGCTCGACAAGGACCCGCAGGACCCGAAGCAGATCACGAATGCCTACCCCGAGCATAAGGTGAAGGTAGCGGCGTTTTGGATCGACAAGTACGAAGTGACTGGGATGCAGTATCTGGACTTCTCCGTCAAAACTTCCTATCAGCCGGAAGGCGCCGCGGAAGGCAAGACCTGGAGGACATTCTTCTCGACTGAAAAGCCCAATGTGCCGGTGACCTATCTCACCTGGAAGGATGCGGAGGAGTACTGCAAGGCGCAAGGCAAGAGGCTCCCCACCGAATTTGAGTGGGAAGCGGCGGCCCGGGGACCGGAGGGCTTTCGTTTTCCATGGGGAAACGAATGGATAGACAACAAAGCGAATACGTATGAGGCCGGTTACGGCGTGCCCGTGGACATCGCCAAGTTCGACGATGTGAGCCCTTTCGGCGTACATGATATGTATGGAAACGTACAGGAATGGACCTCGAGCCCTTACAAAGCCTATCCCAAAAACCCAAAAGCCGGTGATTCGCAGTTCGGCATGGGATACAAGGTAGTTCGAGGTCTCTCTTCCCGATACCGGGGCGGCAAGGTGCTGGGCCTTTACTTCCGGGCAGCGTGGGTGCCGAACATGCTGGCGGATTTCGGTTGCCGTTGCGCCAAGGATGCCACACCGGAAGAGGCTGCCGGCGCGGGAGCACAGAAATAGGGCGGTTGCATCGCCGGCGTCAGAGCACACGAAGGATGAAGCATTTCAAATAGTGCGTTTCCGGCATTCCGGCGAGGATGGGGTGATCGGAGCTCTGGGTGCGCCGCTCCAGGACTTGGATGGGGCGGTGTGCATCCCGTGATGCCTGGCCCAGAAGCACGAAGAAATCCCCCTCCGGCAGGTGATACGAGCAGCTGGATGTAACCAGAATTCCCTCGGGTTGCAGGAGCTTCATGGCTCGAAGATTGATCTCTTTGTAGCCACCACGGGCGGCGGGAAGGGCACTGCGGTTTTTGGCGAACGCAGGCGGATCGAGGCAAATTGTGTCAAACCTCTTTCCGGCCCTTTCCTGATCCCGCAGGATATCGAAGACATTCCCTTTCCGGAAGTCGGCATTCCGGATTCCGTTCAGGTCGGCGTTTCTTCTTGCCAGGGCAAGAGAATCGTCCGAAACGTCCACTCCCACCACGGAATCACAAGCGCGCGCGAAGTGAAGCGCAAATGCACCGGTATTCGTGAAGCAGTCCAGGCAGTGACCGAATGAATGACGTGCTGCCGCGATCCGGTTTTCGCTTTGATCCAGGAAGAAGCCCGTTTTCTGGCCGCGATGCAAGTCGACCCAGAACTGGATCCCGTCTTCCAAGATGCGAACCTGCTGCGGCACACACCCCCATAGGATGCCGCTGTGTTCCGGCAGTCCCTCCAGAAGGCGCGCCTTCACATCGTTTCGCTCCAGGATGCCTTTCGGGTTGATCAGATCCCGCAGCACATCGACCAGCATGCCTTTGAGCGAGTCTGCACCCCGTGAGAGGGTCTGCAGCACAACGTAGTCGGCATAACGATCCACCACCACCGAAGGCAACAGGTCGGCCTCTCCGAAAACCAGTCGCCGGGCGCCCTCCTCGGGGAAATGCATGCCGCGCCGCGAGATCGAGAGCTTGAGCCGGTGCTTCAGGAATGCGGCATCCGGCGGATGCGCATCCTTGGACAACATCCGAAGACGGATCCGGGAATCGGAGCTGTAAAACGCATAGCCGAGAGTGTTGCGGGCGCCGTCGCATACCTTTACGATGGGAGCCGGCAATGAGGGCGGCCGGACGATGTCGCCGGCATAGATCCAGAGGTGGCCATTGCGAAGCCTCTGCGCTCCCGCAGGGGTGACCTCAGCGTCTTCACGGATGTCAAAAGGATCCGGCTCAGCCATGAGATCCACCAGGAATCTTGTTTGCCGGGTAACGCCGGCGTATATACTCCAGAGCCGTGTCGCGCGTGAGTGCAGGATCATCCATCTGAAGGTTCTCGATTGCCAGCAGGATCTTGCCGAATTCGGGTCCTGGAGGGTATCCCATGCCGATCAGGTCGCGGCCGGTAATCAGTCGCGTCGGAAGCGGCGGTGCGCTTTTCCATTCCTGATATCTCTGCAAAGCGAACCGGTAGGTGTCGAGATCTCCGTGGCTGCTCAGACAGTCCGCCCGGTGCAATGCGAGATGGTCCTCGAAATAAGGCATGCTGAGAAACCTCTGCAGGGTGCTGCGGCGCATGACGCGGGTGTTCAGGAAGTCAAGATGCCGGCGGACCAGATCGACCACGCGCGCGGTTTCGTCATTGGACATGCGCAGGCGTCGGCAGATCGTGTCAGCAAGGTGCGCGCCGACCTCGGCGTGCCTGTTGAACCGGATGCGATCCCCCCGAAAGCTCGCAGTCAGGGGTTTCCCGACATCGTGGAGCATGGCAGCCAGGGCCAGGACCGGCGAGGGCTTCTTCAGCAACTCCAAGGTCCGGCGCGTGTGGACGTAGACGTCTCCTTCGGGATGGAACGCCTCCGGTTGGGATACACCGCCCATCGCTTCCACCTCCGGCAGGATATACGACAGCAGGCCCATGTCGCGTAGAAGATCCAAACCGCGGCCAGGCGTGGGACCGGTCAGGATGCGCAGCAGTTCGTCCCTGATGCGCTCCCAACTGACTTCCAGGATGGCGGGAGCCAGTCGGCAGATTGCCTCACGCGTTTTTTCGGCGATCTTGAAATGCAGCGCGCAGGCGAAACGCACCGCCCGCAGCATACGGAGCTTATCTTCGCGAAAACGCTCCATCGGTGTGCCGATCGTGCGCAAGATTCCCCGGCGGAGGTCGGCAGCCCCGCCTACGTGGTCAATCAGACGGCCGGCGATCGGATCAAAGAAAAGTCCGTTGATCGTGAAATCCCTTCGCAGGGCATCCTGCTTTGAACCCGTGAAGACCACGTGCGAGGGATGCCGCCCGTCCTGATACGGGCCTTCGCTGCGGAACGTGGCGACGTCGAATGCACACCTATAAGCGCGCACCTGCACTACGCCGAATCTTGCCCCGATCCGGATGGAACGTGGGAAAATACGGAGCACTTCCTCAGGCGGCGCGCTGGTGGCGATGTCGATATCGCCCGGCTTACGACGCAACAGGATGTCCCGGACATACCCGCCTGCGAAAAAAGCCTCGTGCCCGTGCAGGCGCAGCTTCTCGACGATTCTGCGGGCGGCTTTCAGCATAGCTGTCGCGGGGAAGCCCACGCTGCTGTGGAACCAGGGCCATTCCGCCCGGCCCTGCCCGGGCGGGAGTGCCCGGGCGCTACATCAGCTTGTCCAAATACGCGATCCAACGGTCTTCGGCAAATCTCTTACGGCAGAGGTTCCGGTACCGGACAAAGTTCTTCTTGTCACCCAGCTTGAAGTAGCTGAGCGCCATTCGGAAAAAGAAGAGGTTTTCGTTTGGAAAACGACGGGCAATCCTGAGGGTCTTTTCGCCTTCCGTGATCGCCTCCTTGTACCGTCCCAGCTCATAATAGTTGTTGGTCAGAAAGCTGCGGACCTCTACTTTTTCCAGCTTGTTGCGCGGATCGCGGCGCAAGGCCTCCAGGGTCACCAGGAGCGATTTCTCATAATTCTCCAGCCGGAACTGGCAATGGGCGATCTTGAGATACAGCCAGATCAGGTTCTCCCGTTTCCCGGTGAGGTGCTTGATTTCGAGGATCTTCTCATAGGATGCGAGAGCCATCTGATCGTTGGTCAGTTGCTGGTAGCAGGTGGCTACCTTCAGATGGACATCGTCACGTCGCTCGAATTCCGGATCCAGCTCCAGCACCTTGGAGAAATGCTTGATGGCTTCGTTATACTGCTTGAGACCCATGTAGTTGTTGCCCATGCTCTCATACAGGTATGTCAGCCCCGGATCGTTGTCGCTCAGAACCTGGATCGCCTTTTGGGAGTAACGAATCGCTTCATCATGCCGGCCGAGCGCCTCGAAGTTGCGGCTGATTCCTGCGTACAGCATCCACTGGGTGTCCTTTTCCTGGGCGTTTGCATATTCCTCGCAGGCGCGGCGCGCTTCGAGCGCCTTGCCGATCCTGCCGTGATACTCGTAGAGGGAGCCCAAGTGGAAATGAACGAAGCCATACATATCCGGCATAAACTCGGGCATGTCCGGGGCGAACAGACGGGAAGCATTCATCAGGTGGTGGAGGGCCTGCCTGTCGTGACCGGCGTTGTAATGACAAATCCCGACCTGTCCGGCGAAATAGGCGCGCACATTGGTCTCCCTCGCCGCCGCGTATCCTCGCGCATACACCTTTGCGGCATCCCCATAGCGCCCTTTTCCAAACAGGGTTTCCGCGTACGAATCGAATAACTCGAGCCGTTCCTGCTTCGACTTTGCACTCTTCAGCATGGCGTTGAATTCTCTGAGTTCCATGGTATTGCGCATCCCCGTCTAATGGTGGGTGAGGCTTTATACTAGCATATTCCGCGATGTACGGTCCAAGAGCCGTGCTTGTGCCGTGCCAGAAGCCGCTATTGAAACAGCAGCAGGAAACCCGCCTGCACTTCTGCTTTCTCTATCCGATAGGGCAGCGTCGATGGCTGCACGGGATCGAACGGCGGATTCTGCCTGCGGCCGACGGCGCTGATGATCTCCGAAACGAGGAAGTTGGGGAGAACCAGGCTGTCGAAACGGGCTTCCCGCAGCTTGAAGCTGGCCTTGCTGTCACCGGAAATCAACTCCCCTGCAATCGCCAGAGAGTGGATTCCGGAAAGCATGCTCCGAAGCAGACTGTTGACCGCCTGAGTGGAGTTGAACTCCAGCATGTCAAAGTTGATGACCGCGTTGGCCTGCAAACTCCCCTTCTCGAAATTCAACACGATACTCTTTAGACACGGGTGGTATTGCGGGCTCAGGATCAGGGCGAGATAGGAATTCAGTTCGTTCTGTGAGATGCGGGTCGTTTGATGTTGCCCGGGCCGGGGATCGGTTTCGAAGGCCTGAAGCCGCTGGACTTTGGCCTCACAGCTCAAGGCATCTGCCTTGGAGAGCCTGGCACCCGCTGCCTGTTCCTGGCGTGGGAGTGAGTACAGAGGCGCATCCAGGAGGACGGAGCAGAGAAGTGGAAGAAATCCTGCAACGTAAGGGCACATCTTCCGCATGCGACCAGATCCGGACCTTCCGATCATTGAATAACCTTAAAAGACCTGCTCCATCGAGTCTTAACGAAGAAATTCAGGAAGACATCCGTGAATTGGCTCAACTTGTCCTTCAAGCTGGTCTGCAGATATTCATCTCTCGGGGTTTCGTAGGACCAATAAATCACCAGAGCTTTGCCAATGATGTGATCACGGGGAACGAAGCCCCAAAATCTGCTGTCCTGACTGTTGTCGCGGTTGTCGCCCATGGCGAAATACTGTCCTTCCGGCACGTCGAAGGGACCGTATCTCTGGTATATACTTCCAGAATCGATATACTGCACGTAGCTTTCTTCCAGGGGTGTGCCGTTGATAGTGACGGTGTGCCCGTTCATCTCGACGCGTTCCCCTGGCAGGCCAATCAGCCTCTTGACATATGCGACATCGGGGTTCTGCGGGTATTTGAAGACAATCACATCGCCGCGCCTGAGGTCCTTGTAGGGGAGCACTTTCGACAAGGATCCGCTGTGCAGTCCGTATACGAACTTGTTGACCAGCAGGTGATCCCCGATCAGGAGGTTGTTTTCCATCGATCCCGTGGGGATCTTAAACGCCTGCACCACAAATGTAGTAGCAAACAGGGCAATGATGGCGGTGATAACGATGGATTCGAAGTATTCCCTCACTGTCGACCTGGCGAATTGCGCTTGTGAGCCTTCCACTCCTTCCACTCCCTCTTAGACATAGATATTTATAAAAACAAAACTTAGCACAGCGCATCCCCCCTCGCAAGGTGCTGGGGAAAGGACGCGGGAATACGCCGCCTTTGGGCGCCGCTGAGGTTTCCCGGCAAACGGCGTGCAGACGTGCGAGGGGCGGGCTGAAGAAGGCGACACACCCCGGGCGCGTCTGCCAGTGTTCTTGCGCGTCCCCAGAAATGCCTTTGCGTATTTATGAATCTCTGCACCTGGCTTTCTCCCCGGCTCACGGACTGTCGGGCAGGGCGTTCGTCTGGAGCGTTGCCGCGGTGGAATGCAGTTCCGGGAATGATCCGGAAGCATTCGGATATCCGCGGCATATTGGCAATTTGAAATTGACGGGGGCAATTCCAGCATGATCAGTGCGGATATGGATTCCTCCGGCGATACGACGGATTTTCCAGTACGTTGTTGGTCGGGTGTCAGATGCCCGTGCGGAACATGCCGAAATTAGGGATTGGAATTCTCAGACAAATCGAATAACATCAAGCCTCTATGGGCGGTTAGCTCAGCGGCAGAGCATCGGTCTTACACACCGGGGGCCAAAGGTTCAAATCCTTTACCGCCCACCATTACGCCTGTGGTCGTTGTTACGGATACCTGCGACATCCGCGTACGGAGGATCGCGATGCATCGCCTGCAGTCCATGCTTGTAGCGTCCCCGGTGATTCTGGCGGACGGCGCCATGGGAACCATGTTATTCGATGCCGGTTTGCCTGCAGGGGAGGCCCCTCAGATATGGAATGTCACGCACCCCGAGCGCGTACGCGCAATTCACCGCGCTTACCTCGACGCCGGATGTCAGGTGATCCTAACCAACACGTTTGGCGGGAATCGCTTTCGATTGGCGCGGCACGGACTCCAGGCCAGGGTTTTCGAGCTGAATCGCGCGGGCGCATCCATCCTGAAAGCGGCGGTGGACGAGGCCGGCGGCGCCGCCTTCGCTGCAGGAGATATCGGCCCCAGCGGCGAATTATTCAAGCCCCTTGGGAACCTGCTGTTCGCCGAGGCAGTGGATGCTTTTGCCGAGCAGGCAGGTGGGCTCCTGGATGGCGGAGTGGATCTGATCTGGATCGAGACCATGTCGGACCTTCAGGAGGTCCAGGCCGCCGTTGAGGGTGTACGCCGGGTATCAGCGGACGTGCCGGTTTTTGCCAGCATGACCTTTGAAAAGCATGGCCGCACGATGATGGGTGTCGCTCCGGAGCAGGCCTGCAAGGCAGTCTTGTCATGGAGTGTCAGCGCTTTCGGCGGAAATTGCGGCACAGGCCCCATCGAACTCCTGAAGGTCATCCGCACTCTGCATGAGCTCGCGCCTTCCTTGCCGCTGATCTATAAGCCCAATGCGGGTCTGCCGGTTCTGGTGGACGGAAAGGCAACCTACGACGGTACTCCCGCGTCCATGGCACAAAGTGCAGTCGCTGCAGCAGCCGCCGGAGCGCGTATTGTCGGGGGATGCTGCGGAAGCACACCGGATCACCTTCGGGCGATGCGTGGGGAACTGGCAGGCAAACGCGGATAGATTGACCCAAGGATCTGCCCAATCCTGCCGGTCTCTGCAGTTGGCAGGAACCCGTAAGCCAGGAGGCGATCCGCGCTCCACGGCGCAATTCGCACTGCAGTCTACTTCTGCGGGAATAGGATGAACTTCCGCTTTTCCTCTCTCTTCACGTATTCTGCGAGAAGCTGAAGGGAGGCCTCAGTCATCGTCCTTCCCTGCAGGGTGCAGACAACCTTCAGACGGCGGTACAATCCATCAGGTATGTTCAGGACCAGTCTTCTCATGATCCATAGATAGCCGTATCATGCGGCCGGGTCAAGCGCTTTCCTGTTGCGAGGAGGCTCCGCCCGGAATGGCTCCGGTGTTACGGTGCTTCTTGGCAGTGGTGAGATGTGATCAGTACAACCGGGCCTCTCTTGGTATCGTCATCGAACTTGATTCCGATGCAGATCCTGGGTTCCCGTTCAGCCGGCTCGGAACAGTTAAGCGTCTGCCAATAAAGCCACGAATTTCACGAATTCCCACGAAGAATTATCTCCCTTGATGCGGGCCATAACACGCGGATTTCGTGATAATTCGTGGAATTCGTGCCAGTTTTCTTCGGGCTGGCTAAACAATTGCGATCTTGGAGCTGCCGCACTGCCGGAGACTGCGGCATGATACCGGCATGGACCACGATACCAATTCGGTGACTTCCATCAAATCACGGTCTGAGATTTCGACTTGTTCTTTTGTTCGAGCCATGCCTGGTAGACAAGATAGATCCCGACCAGGATCAAAGCCACCGGCCACCAGCGTTCCAGCCACTGGAGGGAAAACCCGAAAACGGTATTCGATGCGAGGATAATGCCCCCCAAGATCATCAGCGCACCCCCGAGCAGGGAACCATGGCGCTCCGGCATCCTGAATTCCTGGGGCAACTCGGCCACCGGTATCCCGGAGAGTGCCTGATTGTAAAACGATGCGCGTCGCGCCGCGTCCACCAGGTTATAGAGCCAATAAAAGATGAGGAAAAATATCAGAAGCGGCATAACGGCGTGGTCGGTTTTGTCGCCGGCCGCCACCAGGGTGATCAGTGACCCGACGACGAGGATGTTGATGAATCCCTGCCTGTAGTACCCGACGTATACCTGGCCCAGTCCCGGGACCAGCGACAGGAAGGTAGCCAGTGCCGGCGATTTGAATCTGGGATCCTCGGGGTAGGCGGTTTTGCGTTGCCAGGCCGGTTCCCGCGCCGGGCGATATTGGGGTGTCGCCTCGTCCTTCTTTTCGGAAGCATCTTCATTGATTGCCAGCGGATTAGTCATATGGGATCTCCTGGATGCAACATTCTGAATTTGTCCATTACCAGATTTCCACTGACGTAAACGCATCCGCGGAAAAAAGGTTCGGTGCCGGAATGCCGGTGTGTAGTTGATGGATCAACGGAGCTTGTCCGGGGCCTGCCCCGTGCCCGAGATCTCGATCCACCGGGCATTGATCTGCTGCATCAGCCAGGTGGTCTTTTGACCCAGGGTTGCGGACGCACTCCTCCGGAACCCGACTGCAGTGCTCGCCAACCCCCGGCTCTGGACCAGGAGGACGTCCAGCGAGCGCTGCATGGCCGTTTGCTGCGCGTCAAGGATGAAGGCGCCTTTTTGAATAACCTGACTACTCCCGTGCAGGACCGCACGCTCCACCGTGATCGCCCTCGGGACGTACACTTGACGAATGAACGGACTGCCGAGAACAAGGAAGAGAATGAGTGCTCCTACGTACGCAGCCTCCCAGGAAAAACGGGGACGGCAGACAATCCGGTACCACCAGTCACAAGTCCGGAAATGATGCCGTCTCTTTCCCGGGGCGACCCGCACCTGGCGGATCGCTTCGAGAGCATCCTCGAGAAAACGGGAGTCCGGCTCGATCGCAGCCATATCAGGAAGTTCCCGCTTCAATTCGGCCAACGCAGTTGCGAGCGCACGGCAGCGCAGGCAGTTATCGATGTGGAGGGAAATGATCTCCTGATCGCCCCCCGGAAGTTCGCGATCAATCCACGCACACAAGCGTTCGCATGTTTCGTCGCATCCTGTGCCGGCCGTGCTTTGGAGGATCGCCTGTATTGTTTCTTCACCCAGGTCATGGGGTGGCGCGTCAGGCTCCCCACGCACGATGGCGTACAACGAGCGGCATCGTGCGCAGGCATGTAAATGTCTCGTCGCAGCCCGGCTCCCTTCCACGGGCGACATTCCCGCCACGATCCTGTCCAACATTTCTTCGAAGCCACTGCAATCCATGTGTGTCACTCGCTGGTTAGCGCCATGATCCTGCGCGCCAATTCCAGCCTCGCACGGTTGCATCGCGACTTGATGGTACCGAGAGGGACCTTGAGGAGCGATGCGATTTCTTCCAATTTCAGGCCCTGGATCTCTTTCAGGAGTATCATTTCGCGGTTCAAAGCCGTGATTTCCTGCAGAGCTCGGTAAATCACACGTTTCCTTGCATTCGCCGCGGTTTGCTGTTCCGGGTTTGCTCCGCGGTCCGGCAAGCCGGCTGCCTGGTCGATTCCGATGTCCCGCCCAAGGGATCGCGCTCTCTTTCTGCGCAGGTGGTCGATGCATGCATTACGGGAGATCCGAATCATCCAGGGGATGAACATGCCTGCATCGGCGCAGGTCTGGATGTTCTGGTATATTCGCACGAAGATTTCCTGGGCCAGGTCGCGTCCGTCTTCGGCATTCCCGACATAGTGACAGGCAATCCCGTAGACACGGGACTGGAATTGACGGACGAGCGCCTCCCAGGCGAGCGCGTCGCCTGACTTGCAGCGGGCCAGGATCAGTGAGAGGTCCATCGGATGCCCATGCGATGAATGGCCGGAAGCGGTTTCTCCCGGACATTTTCCACTCCGCCCATATTAACGCAGGGAGCTCCGATAAGGTTCGCCACAATTCGCTTCCGCGCAGCGGACAGATACCGGGCAGTGCAGTAAACGGCTTGCCACTGCGTGCTTCCCCCGGATATGGATTCCGACGATACGGCGTCCGGCACCGGTCCGTCGACCTGGCCGCCGGGGCTGTTCGGGAATGGTCTGCTGATGTATCATTAACCATCATGCAAGCGTTATCGCATTTCCTGCAAAGCAACACGCGCGAAGGGGAGCTTTACAATAAGCTCGACGAGAACCGCGTGCAGTGCTACGCCTGCGGACACCGCTGTCCGATACCTGATGGGGCGCTGGGCGTGTGCAAAGTCCGTTACAACCGCGGCGGGAAATTGATGGTTCCCTGGGGGTATGTGACCGGCGCGCAATGCGATCCGGTGGAAAAGAAGCCGTTTTTTCACGTGGTTCCGGGAGCGCTGGCGTACAGCTTCGGGATGCTTGGCTGCGATTTTCACTGCAGCTACTGCCAGAATTGGGTGACTTCACAGGCGTTGAGAGATCCGCGGTCAATCGCTCCTATGCTCCAGGTCACGCCCGAGCGGCTGGTTCAGGAAGCGTTGGGGCAGGGTGCCGACTTGATGGTCAGCACCTACAATGAGCCGCTTATCACCAGCGAGTGGGCGGTTGACGTCTTCAGGCCGGCCCGGAAGGCAAGCCTCTTGACCGGTTTCGTTTCCAACGGCAACGCGACGCCGGATGTGTTGGAATATCTGCGGCCGTGGGTGGATGCCTACAAGGTCGATCTGAAGGGTTTCGATGACGGTCGTTATCGGAAGCTTGGAGGCAGGCTGCAGCCGGTCCTGGATACGATACGGGGCCTTCGTGCGCATGAGTTCTGGATCGAGATTGTGACGCTTCTCGTGCCTGGTTTCAACGACTCCCCCGATGAGCTCGCCCGGCTGACGGAATTTATCGCAGATGTGTCACCGGACATACCCTGGCACGTTACTGCGTATCACCGGGACTATAAGATGGATGAGTATCGGGATACGCGTGCCGCGGATCTGCTGCGTGCGGCGGAAGTGGGGAGTCGGGCAGGATTGCGATACGTATATGCAGGCAATCTGCCCGGCCGCGTTGACAGCCTGGAAAACACCCACTGCCCGGACTGCAGGACGCTGCTGGTGGAACGGCAAGGGTACAGGATCCTGCGGAATGCCCTGTCGAGTGCAGGGACATGCCCAGGATGTTCCCGGGTTATTCCCGGCATTTGGAAGGGAAAACCCCGCACCGGGGGCCGGCATTGCGAAACACCCGGTGTCCGGCCGCCGCGAAGCCGATAGCGGCGAGGTGATCAAGGAAGAACACCCTGCGCCCGGAAGAACGTCCGGATCGTGTTGCAGTAGTCGACGATCAAGGGCGTCATGGTCCTGTCCAGCCTGCGGGGGCGAGGAAGCTCGATCGAGACTATCTGGAGGATCCTGCCGGGTCGCGGCGAGAGTACCACCACGCGGTCCCCGAGCAAGACCGCCTCCTCCAGGTTGGAAGTGCACAGAATTGCCGTGCTCCTGGTTTCGACCCAGAGTCGCTGGAAGGCGTCCAGCATCCTCTCCAGGATGAGGGATTCCAGCATCCGGAAGGGCTGATCCATCAGCAGCAGGGAAGGCGCGTGAACCAGGGCGCGACAGATCGAGATACCCTGCCCGGCGCCGGGAGGAAGCTCGTGAGGCCTGCGGTCTTCCAGACCGGACAGGCCAAACCATGCAAGCAGGCGGCGAGCGCGGTTGCGACATACCTCCATTTGAAGGCCGCGAATCTCTGCCTGCAGAAGGATATTCTGCATGGTAGTGCGCCACGGGAGCAAGGCAGGAGAGTCAAGTACCAGCCCGAAATCTCTGACCGGAGGGCGATACTCCCCGCCTTCGATGAGGATTGTCCCGCCTGAAGGATGCAGCGTCCCGGCCAGCAGTTTCAGGAGCACTGTCTTTCCGGAGCCCGGGGGACCAACAACTGCGAGGAACTCTCCGCCTTGCACCTCGAAAGATACAGGCCCGAGCAACGGCCGAGTCTCTCCCCCTGTCCCGCGCCGGTAGTCGAGGTCCTGCACGGTGATCTTGAGTTGACGTCCGGACGACGGTTCGGATCCATGGGCAGGGATCAAGGTTGACATGTCGATTCTCTTCCGGAATCTGCCGGGCAGGATCTGTCTGGGGTATGGGAGGACGCGGATAACCGGATGTCGGCGGGCCAATGGATGCAGAGGCGCTCGCCGAGGAGTATGCCTGAATGCAGGAGCAGAACCATAAAGACGAGGAGGGAAAGTGCGGCCAGCACTCCCGTTGTATCCGCCCTCGCACCGGAATATTGCATCAGATAGCCGATCCCTGCATCAGATCCGACAAATTCCGCGGCTGCTGCGCCCGCAAACGAAACCGATACGGACAGCTTCAGAGCTATTGTGATGTAAGGGATGCAGGCAGGAAGCCGGATCTTCCGGAATATTGCCGCCCGGTCAGCCCCCATGGAATCCGCGATCTCCAGGGCCTCCACCGGCATGGAGTGGAGTCCTGCCTTGAGTAGAACGGCGCAAGGGAAGAAACACATTAAAAAAGCGACTGCGGCCGCTGGCGGCTTGCCGAAACCCAGCCATACCACCAGGAGAGGAGCGAGCACAATCCATGGGATTCGTTGCAGCACCGAGATCACTGGGCCGCTGATCTCGTCGGCACGATTCGAGAAGACGGTCATGGCGGCGTAGACGAATCCTGCTGCCAGAGCCAGAACCATTCCCGCCAAAGACGCGGTTGCCGTAGCGGAGGCATGATGCAGCAATTCAGGAGCCTGCCGCCAGATCTCGAGCAGGAGCCTGGACGGGGAAGGCAGGATCGAGGGCCGGATGTGGAGCGATCGAACAAGGAATTCCCCTAACAAAAGCAGCGAGGCGGCCTGCAGCGGGCCCCTGCCCAGCAAGGTGCCCGTCCGCCGCTCACGACTGCCGCTGAATGCGTGCCCTTGGTCCGCTCCCATTATCGGTCAACCCGTCCAGAGGCCGTGAGGCACCCTATCCCATCGTGCTGATGCGCTCGGGAGTTATTTTGTACATCACGCGCACTTCATTTGCGCTTCTGTGAGGGTATCGATCCACCTTCAGATACTTCTTGGCCAGCGCATCGATGTGCTCTTCCGCGCCCTGCTCGGTGATTTCGGTTACCGCGCCGCGAATCTGCATGTATCGATAGGGATTTCTGGGGTCCATGATTGCCAGAGCCACCCTGGGGTGGTTGCGCATGTTCTGGTCCTTGATCCGGCCTTTGGCGGAGTTGATCCGGACGTGAACGCCGTCAAAGTCGAACCATACAGGCGTTACTTGTGGGCTGCCGTCCTTCATCAATGTCGCCAGATTTGCGAACGCCGGCTCGCGGATCAGGTCCATGAAATTTTCGGGAACCTGTGCTGCCATGTTGAAGTCTCCTTGCAATAAGTATTTTGTCCGATGATCCGCAACTCGGAGAACCGGCTTCCGTCGATCAGGCTTTACCGGAACAGGTCTTCCTTCTCGGGCCGAATCAGGTCTTTTCCGGTACCAGCCGCTGACAAACCGACAAAGCCCTCAATCACGGCGACCGGGATGCCCGAGGTCTTTCCCATGACCAGTTCGGCGGCTGCCGCGAGTTCATCCGCAACGGCTATTAATGTCGCCTGGAGCAATCTACCGTATGAGTCTACCTGCCCCCGACAGTCGATGAAAGGAGAAAGACCCGCAACACCCAATGCAACGTTGGTGATCCCCAGGCGCCAGGGCCTTCCGAACGAATCGGAAATCACCACTGCGACCGGGCGGTGGAGTCCACGCGCGAGTCTCCGCCGCAAGCGGCGGGCGGATCTGTCCGGGTCCTGCGGAAGCAGCACCACCGTCCCGCACGGAGCATTGGAGGCGTCCACGCCGCCATTGGCGCAAACGTAGCCGTGATGAGTTTCCACAATAATAATGCCACGTTCCATTCTAACTACGCGACTGGCTTGTTGGAGCACGACCTCGACAATCCTGGGATCCTTCTGGTACTTCCTGGCCCATTTGCGTGCCTGCACGGAAGGAATCACCCGGTCCAGATGAACCAGTCGGCCCTCCGACTTGCTGACGACCTTCTGCGCCACGACGAGGATTATCGGATCCCGTTTGTTGTTCTCCCCTCTAACTTTGCAGGAGTTAAAGGCCTTTATGATTTCATCGGCCAGATTGGTTCCGGGGAGAACTTCCGGAATGCCATATAAACCCCGGATTCGGATCGTAGGTGCCGCCATGGCGGGTGAGCCTTTCCCTGATGTTCAGATCGAGGAGCAGGCGATGGGTCGCTCCCTCTTCCGGCTGCGAAAGCAGGTGCGCCACGTCGCCGGCGTCGTCAAGGTCCAGCGCCAGCCGCGGGTTTTCTACAACCTGAATCGCCGCTCCGGCGTTTTCGGCTTCGCGAATGTGCGAGGCAAAGCTATCTGGACCAAAATGGGATGGGAACAGGTCTGGTGGTGCGCGCAGAATTGCATTGGTTCCCGTCCCGTCCCGCGACGGAGACAGGACCGCGCACGGAGCTTTGAGGGATGCCGGAAGCAAGGCGGCGACGTCCTCCGTTCGCACCCGCGGAAGGTCCGCGGGGAGCCGGAGCACTGCCTCGATTCCCATCTGTTTCAGCTGCCGCGATGCCGCGTCGACGGAGACGCTTTCGGAAATCTGCCGATCCTCCCGAATAAGCGCCCATCCCAGCGCTTCCCCGCGCTCCGCGGCGCGCGCGGAGCATGTGACGAGAAAAACCGGAACCGGAAGGGGCCGCAAGGCACGAATGAGATCCTCCAGCAGCATCCATGCGACCAGCGACCTTTCGTGAGAAGTTAATAGAGGGGAGAGACGCGATTTCGCCAGGGTGTTTTCCTTCAATGGCACGAGAATCGCCTGGTTCATCCCAGTATCTCCAGAAGGGCATGCGCGAGCGACACCCTTGATGCGGGAGTGTCCATGATTGTTTCCGCAATCCTTGCCTCGAGTCCAAGGGCAGCAACCTGCCCGCGAAGCAATTGGTCTCGTCCATCCATCACGAAGATGTCAAGGAAATCCCGATACAGTCCGGCGACGCCCGCCGCTGAAACCTCGAGGCCAAGCTGGCTCATCATGGCGGCGGCCGGCCCCTTCAGTGCTTTACCGGCCACGATGGGCGAGACCGCCAGGGTTTTGGCGCGGGTCGCACGAAGCGACTCTCTGATACCCGGCACGGCCAGGATCGGTCCGATGCTGAGCCACGGATTGCTGGGGCAGAGAATGACTGCGTCGGCTTCGCCGATTGCCTCCAGGACTGGCGGCGGGGCAGTCGCGCGATCAACGCCGGAATAAAACACAGCGAAAATCCGCGGAGTGCACTGGAGGCGGACAAAATATTCCTGAAAGTCGAGTGTCCCGCGGTCGGTGTCGACATGAGTAGGCACGGGGCTGTCCGTCATCGGCAGGACGCGGACATGAACACCGCTCCGGCTGCAAACCGCAGCAGTGACTTCGCTCAGCCGCTGCCCCTCGTGCAAGCGCTGGGTCCGGAAAATATGGGTGGCGAGGTCGCGGTCACCGATCCGGAACCAAGTGTCACATCCCAGCAGGCGCATGCGTTCCAGACAGTGGAAGGAATCGGCGGCCAATCCCCAACCGTTGACGGGGTGCGCGAGACCAGCCAGCGTGTAAATGATGGTGTCCAGGTCGGGGCAGATATACAGGCCCATCCAACCGAAATCGTCGCCGGTGTTCACAATCACGCTGAGGTCCCGCGCGGGTACCAAGGCAGCCAGGCCTGACACTAGCTTTGCCGCGCCGACTCCTCCCGCCAGTGCCGTCACTTTCATGGCGTTCCAGCTCGCGATTTCGGACCGCTGCTCAAAGCCCTTCGATGCGGTAGCGAGCGCCCTTACTTTTGTAGTGCAGATTCAGCCACGCGGCAAGCGCGGTCATACGTTCCAGTATCCGGGCGGATCGCAGTGGGCCCGCGTCGAGGGGACGAAGGGAAGGGATCAGGGATGCAGCTTCGAGCACGCTGCGTTTTGCTTCGGCGTCGTCCCCGCACACGAAAACGTCGCAATTGAGTTGCGCATCCAGCCTGGCCAACACGCCAGCCGGAATGGTCTTGAAAGCGGCGACAAGGGGTATGCCGGCCGGCAATTGCCGAGCAATGATCTCCGAATTCGAGCCGCCCTCTTGCTCCAGATATTCGACCCCTCCTCCCCTGAAGGAGAGCGGTACCGTCACATCCACCAGGATGTGGCCGGCGTGAAGGAACGGGCGCGCATCCACCACGGCATCGACAGCCCGGGCGTACGGAACCGCGAGGAAGATGATATTGCAGGCTGAAAACAACTCTCGGTTTTCCATCCCGAGGATCAGCGGTTCGCCGAGGACTGTGTTGCAGGCATCCGCTGCCCGGGATGCGCGTTGAAGGTCCCGGGAACCCAGAACTACGGAAGCTCCGGCCGCCGCAAAGCGCAGAGACAGCCCTTTGCCCTCTGGCCCGGTGCCGCTGAAGAATCCTAGCCGCATAGTGCCTCCTCCGGCTGACGGGTTCCAGGATTGCGTGGCTCCGGATGGCTGGCGGACTGGGATTTCACCGGCATCGCGAGACCTCCTGCCGTTGCATACAAACGCTGGCCCGGTTTCGGCATTGTCCGGCTTTGTTCCGGGACGACGGAAAATGTAACGGCAGAATCACCCGGACTGAACATGGCCATTGTGTGCAACACCTGAGCCTTTAGAGCCTTCACAGTATATCCGTAAGCGGAATGGATTCGTAACCAATTCCCCGCGCTGGGCAACACGGTGAACCGGATACCTGCGCCGCATAGTGTTGCGTCCGCTCCCGCCGGTCGCTCCAATGCCCCTGAGCGCCTTTGCCATCCGGGAGCGAGTGCCCCGGAATGCCAAACAAGGACCTGCCTGCCGACGCGTGCGCTTCCGGCCGCCGTGCCTGCGCGATACGCGAACTATCGATTCCCCTGTGCTGGGATCGCCTGCGCGGCGCAAGCCCGCCCGGCAGAGCGGA
Source organism: Acidobacteriota bacterium (assembly GCA_017860135.1). GTDB lineage: Bacteria > Acidobacteriota > UBA6911 > UBA6911 > UBA6911 > JAFNAG01. Next base: position 3,066 of record JAFNAG010000032.1, on the reverse strand, counting down.
TCGGCTTCCGGCTCCCATTCACGAGCGGGCGGGTGGGTTTTCCGGTTTTTTGTTCTGTGTTGTTCGGATTTGGTGATAATAACCGCATGAACGGCGAGATTCTTATCCCTGGCGTCGCGGCGGCAGGCGGCGGCTTCCGAGGCAATCGCCGGGGCCTGCTCTCACAAGCACCAACGAATCTCTCGTGGACCGGATTTCCTTTTTTTGGGGAGGCTGCATGCAATCACGCTTGTTGAAGATAGGCTGTGTTGGCGCGGGATTTGTCGCGCGATTCCAGACGACGGCAATGAAGCAGGTGCGGGGCATCGAGTTGGCCGGCGTGACTGCGCTGCAGGGCGCTGCCGAGCTGGCGGCGTATGCCGGGAGGATCGGTGTGGGCAACCCCGATGTCTTCCACACGGTCGCCGAAATGGCGAAGCACGTGGATTGCATCGCGATTTTTGCGCCGAATTATGTGCGTGTCCCGATCATGGAAGAGATTGCCGCCGCAGTGCGCGCCGGGGCCGAGTTGAAAGGAGTGGTTTGCGAAAAGCCTTTAGGCCGGAATGTGGCGGAGGCCCGGCGGCTGGTCGACCTGGCAGGGTCGGCTGATCTGCGAACCGCCTATTTCGAAAACCAGATTTTCATGAAACCGATCCGGTCGCAACTTGCTCAGCTGGAGCCGGTTCAAATGAAAATGGGCCCCCTTTCACTGGTCCGTTCCGCGGAAGAACATGGGGGACCGCACGAAGGCTGGTTCTGGGACCCGGTCAGACAGGGAGGGGGCGTGCTGTGCGACATGGGATGTCACAGCATCGCCGTCGGCTGGTACGCCCTGACTCCTGCCGGGAAAGGCATCTCATTCCTGCAGCCTCTGAGCGTGAATGCGGAAATAGCGCTGCTGAAATGGGGACAGCAGTTCTGGCGTGACAAGCTCCTGCGGGAGAGGGGCGTGGACTACGGGGAAACCCCGGCGGAGGATTTTGCAACCGGGATGATAACCTTCGTCAATCCGGAGACGGGTCAGAAAGTCAAGGCACAGTTTACGAACTCGTGGATGTTCGAAAAGCAGGGACTTCGGCTTTTCATGGACGGAATGGGGCCCGGGTATGCCTTCGAAGTGAATACCCTGATCTCGCCGCTCAGTGTTTTCATCGGGGACGTGGCCGCCGAGAAGCTCAAGGATGCTGAGTCGGCGTTGGAAAAAGCCACTGCCTCCCGCGGCCTGCTGGCGGTACAGTACAACGAGGCTGATCTCTACGGCTACACCGATGAGAACGCGGACGCACTGCAGGCATTCACCGAGGGGAAGCACGGCATGCTGCCCTGGAGTTACGGTCTGGAGATCACGAAGCTGGTCATGGCGGCTTACATGTCCGCAGAGCGGAAGCGGGCGATTGACCTCACGGATCCCCTGGTCCGGCAGGAACTGGAAACCTATACCCCCCTGGTGCAGCAGGGTCGAGGCAGCGAGATACTGCTCTAGCCGCGTTCAGACGCGTGCCAGGATCTTCCTCAGACCTTCCAGCGACTCCTGCGTGCACTGCATGGCGGGTTTCGCGTCCGGGTAGGTTTCCTGTTCGACGACAACCCACTCGGTGCCACCCGCAGACGCGCAGGCCGAATAAACAGCGGCCCAGTCGACAGAATCCTGTCCCAGAATCGCTTTCTTCCCCGTGTCACCGGCAATTATAGTCGGCTTGAAATGAGTGGACTTCGTGCGTCCCGGGTATTTCCTGATCAGCTCCACCGGATTGAATCCGGCGGCCGCGGTCCAGCCGCAGTCCTGTTGAAGAATTACGTCCTTTGTCGTGCGCTCGGCGAAAAGGTCCCAGTAGGTCTTGTCTCCGTCCTTTCTGAATTCGTCAGTATGGTTGTGGTAGCCGCATGCCATGCCGAGAGTTTTGAGGATTTCGGAGACCTCGTTGAATGTATCTGCCAGAGCCTTGCTTTTCTCGGGATCTGTGAAGGCGTCATCGCCGGGGACGATCAGGAATCTGCAGCCGATGGCCTGATGGAAATCGATGGTTGCTTTGAGCCTGTCGCCCCGGAGCGTTCCAACTCCGATGTGTGTGCCCGCCGCTTTCAGATTGAGCGCGTCCAGTTTCTTCTTCAAATCACCCGGCTTGTCTGTGTAGTTGTAGTAACCTGCGAATTCGACGCCCGCAAACCCCATTTCCGCGACCTGGGCGAGCGCAGAGTCGAAATCCTTGCGGCAGTCGTCCCGGACGGAATAGAGCTGAACGGCGATCGGAATCCTGCGTGCCGCGGCGCTCATGTATTCTGGAAAGGCCCACGCGAGTGCCCCGGCGCCCATGACCTGTATCATCGACCGGCGAGTCCACCCGCCACCCTCGGAAATCGGCAGTTTATGGTCGTTCATCTCTCCCCCTCGCTCATGACGGTGCCTGATTACCCGCCCTGCCGGACCGTGCCTTCCGGTTTCACTGCGCCGGACGAAGGCGGCTGAACTTTATAAGATGGCATTATATGTCGAATCCATGCCGGCCCCAAACAACACCTGCATTCCCGCCGGGAATCGATCCAGGGGGAAATGCCGATTCCCGCATGCTTGCGACGTTGAAAGGGCCAGTCCTTGCCACGAGGCGTGGGGGCTGGGCGAACTCCATATCCACGGAAATTGCACACCGCGCAGGTCTCCATGACCTCCAGGTATTCTCATCGGGGTCCTCGAGGTCCCGACATCCCGAAATCACCTTTTCCCGTGCTTCATGCGACAGCAAGCAGCTTGTAAGGATTGAATCGCTCTCCTATAATCAACCTCCGTATACTCTGGTTGAAGCGATCACCTCATATGAGCCTGGGCCGCAACCGCATTTTTCTGAAGTCAGTGGCAAGAAACTTCAAACGCACGGGGGCCGTTGCCCCCAGCTCCCGGTCACTGGGAAACGCGATGATTTGTGAGCTGGTCAGGAATTACCGGAGCCCGGTGCGTGTTCTGGAGGTCGGCGGGGGTACTGGAAACATCACCGAGGTGATTGCCGGGGCATTGCGCCCGGAAGATCACCTGGATGTATTCGAAATCGACGAAGAGCTATCGCGGGTGCTCCGGCGGCGGCTGGCCGA